>CAYPOZ010000182.1:0-4969 GCA_964412415.1 uncultured Isosphaeraceae bacterium
ACCAACGTCGGATGCGGCATCCGAATCAGCGCGATGCTGCACCTGCCGGCGCTGCGCATGACGCGCGAGATCGAGCGGGTGCAGAACGCCGCGAAGGACCTTCACCTGGCGGTACGCGGCTACTACGGCGAGGGCTCGGTGACCGACGCCGACTTCTTCCAGGTCTCCAACCAGACCACGCTCGGCTCCACCGAGGAGGCGCTGCTGGCGGAGTTCCGCGATGTGGTGCTGCCGCGGCTTGTCGCGTACGAGCGCGAGGCGCGCCAGCAGCTCCTGACGCGCGATCGGCTGCTTCTCGAGGACCGTGTGCACCGTGCGCAGGCGACGCTCCGCGCCGCGCGCCTGCTGGCCCACGACGAGGCGATGCGGCTGCTCAGCCGCGTGCGGCTTGGGGCGGCGCTGGGACTTCTTCCCGTCGAAATGGCTCGCGTGCAGCGGCTGATGCTTGAGATCCAGCCTGCTCACCTCTCGCTGCTGCGCCCCGAGGCTGCCGGCGGCGATGATGCGGAGCGGGCCGTACGCGCGGACTACGTGCGCCAGGCGCTCGCCTGACACTGCACCCCGACGCCGATCACGTATCTGCTGGACCGGTCACGCTCGGCCGCGTCACGCGCCGGCGATCCGGTCCGCCTCGCCGGCGAAGTCGAAGTCCCTTGTGGTGATGCCGTTGGCGTCGTGGGTCGAGAGCGTGAGCGTCACCTTCGAGTAGCGGACCAGGATGTCCGGGTGGTGCTGCACGCGCTCGGCCGAATCGGCCACGGCGTTCACGAAGGCCATCGCCGCGCGGAAGTCCGCGAAGGCATAGGTGCGGTTGATGGACTCGCCCACCAGCCCCCACTCAGGAAGGTCCTGCAGGGCCCGCTCCACTTCCGCATCCGCAAGCTTGCGCATCCATGGGAGGATACCGGAGATGGATTCGCCAAACCCACTGACGCAAGCGCCTCGAGGCAGCGGGGTTGCGGTCACGCGCCTGGCGCCGAGCCCCACCGGGCACCTGCACCTGGGCAACGCGCGCACCCTGCTGCTCACGTGGGCGGTTGCTCGCCATCTCGGGTGGAGGGTCACGCTGCGCATCGAGGATCTTGACCCGAGCCGCACGCGCGCCGGCGACATCGAACGCTGCATCGATGACATGAGGTGGCTCGGCATCGAGTGGGACGGCGCGCCGGCGATCCAGTCATCGCGCACTGAGGCGCACCGCAAGGCGCTCGACACGCTCGCGCGTGCAGGCGCCATCTACCTCAGCACGCACTCGCGCGCGGAGATTCGGCGCGTGTCGCCCGAGCAGGACGCGCTGCATGCGCCGCACGGCATCGCATCGGTGGTGCGCTTTCCTCCGGAGCTCAGGCCGCCGCAACCGGGCCCCGACTGGGTCGCGGACTCCTCGGTCGTGAGGGATGCGCCGCACGCGAACCTCCGGCTCGCGGTCGCGGCCGGACCCGAGCGCGTGGACGAGCATGCCGTCGAGCCATTCGATGCGGACCCGCTGTCGCTCTTCGGCGACCCGATACTGTGGACAAAGGCTGGGCTCCCGGCCTACCACCTCGCCGTGTGCGCCGACGACATCGCGCAGGGAGTGACGGATGTGGTGCGCGGCGAGGACCTTCGCGAGGTGGCTGCGCTGCACGCGCGCATCTGGCGAATGCTCGGCGCAGCGCCGCCGCGCTGGTGGCACCTTCCGCTGCTGATGGACCCCGATGGGCAGCGCATGTCCAAACGGCAGGGATCGCTGACGATCGCGTCGCTGCGCGAGGCGGGCACGACCCCCGATCGGATCGCAGGGTTCTGCGCATGGAGCGCTGGCCTCCACGCTGGCGACCTGGTGCCGCTGTCACCCTACTCGCTCGTGGCGATCGCCACCGAACGCGCCATCGCGGCGTGGGCTCGTGCGCCGGGCCACGGCGAGCTCGGCGTGCGCAGCACGCTGACCGAACGCTCGACCGAGTGGCTGCGTGCGGGCTGAGCGGCGGCGGACGGCAACGACCTCCGTTCGCGCTGCCCCTAGACTCGCCACCCCATGGAGACCGTTGCCGTGCACTCCGCCACCGCGCATCGCGTGGCCATCCTCTCGCTCCAGGACGATGGCACCGCCTCACGCGTCGCTGCGGCGCTGAGCGGGCTGCCCGAGGTGCACGCGATCGCGCTCGATCCGGCGGATCCGCAGTCGCGACGCGCCGCGCGCGAGTCGGCAGCCGTGATCATCGTCGGACCGGATCCTTCCCCCGGCGATGCGCTCTCGCGCATCATCGATGATGCAGCATCCGACGCTCGGCCGGTCATCGCGCTGGTGGGGCCGGCGCGCGCTGCGCAGCCTCCCGCGGATGGCGTGACGCTCGCCCTTGATGTGCAGCTTGGGCCCGAGCACCTGGCCACGGCACTCCGCGCGCTTCTCGCGCGCCAGCGCGAGGTCGAGCGGCTGCGCGGCGAGATGACGCTCGCGGCGCGCTTCTCGGGTGGCCTGCGCCACGAGATGGAGCGCCTCCAGGACGAGCTGCAGCTCGCCGCAAGCGTGCAGCGCGAGTTCCTTCCGCGCAGCCTCCCCTCGATCGGCCGCTTCACCGCGTCCGCACTCTGGCGCCCCGCGTCCTACGTCTCGGGCGACATCTACAGCGTGATGCGGCTCGACGAGCACCATCTCGGCGCGTTCCTGCTCGACGCAGTGGGCCACGGCGTGCCTGCGGCGCTTCTGACGCTGGTCATCTCGCGCGGGCTCCAGACAAAGGAGATCGACGGCAACTCGTACCGCATCCTGCAGCCTTCGGAGTCGCTCGCGAAGGTCAACGCCGACATGGTCGCGCGCGGCGGCAAGTCGACTCGCTTCGCGACAGCCGTCTATGCGGTGATCGACACGCGCACCGGGCGCGTCTCGATCTCGAGCGCCGGGCACCTGCCCGCGATCCACGCGCGTGCAGACGGGTCGCTCCAGATGATCGAGGGCGTCGGCAGCCTTCTGGGCATCTTCGAGGGCGAGTCGTACCCGCAGCAGGAGTTCACGCTCGGTCCCGGCGAGACGCTGCTCCTCTACTCCGACGGGTTCGAGCAGGCGTGGCCGGAGCCGGGCCAGGACCCGTCCGAGCCGCGGATGCCCAACCTCATCTACCTCGACGTCTTCCGCGAGGCTCTCGGCGCAGGCAGTGCGCAGGGACTCGCGGATGCGGTGGCGCTGCGGCTCGACGGCGTGATCCGCGAGTTCCCGCAGACCGACGACCTCACGCTCGTATGCATCAGCGCGGACCGCTGATCCCGCCGCGCTCGGCGAGGATGCGCGACACCGCACGGTCAACGAGCTTCGCGACGTGATCCACCTCGATGTGCACGCGCACGCCCTCGAGCGCATCCGCGAGCGTCGTCCGCGAGAGCGTCTCCGGGATCAGCGCCACCTCAAGCCATCCGGGACCGCACGCCGCGACGGTCAGTGACACGCCGTCCACGGCCACCGATCCCTGAGGCGCCAGCGGCGCAAGCATCGCACGGTCGGCCACGATGCGCGTCCTCCATCCGCCGCCGCTGCGGTCCACCGACTCGACAGTGCCGATGCCGTCGACATGCCCCTGCACGATGTGGCCGCCCATCGGCGTCGACGCGGACACTGCGCCCTCCAGGTTCACGCGTGTGCCTGCAGCCCATGACCCGGCGCACGTGAGCGCCAGGGTCTGCGGGACAGCGTCGAAGGTCCAGTGTCCGTGCGCAGTGACGCCAGTCACCGTCAGGCAGACACCGCTGACCGAGATGGACTCGCCAATCACGGCCGCGCGGCCCCACGAACCTTGGTCAACCGTGATGCGACGGCCCGCCGCGGAGGGCGCGGCGTCGACGACGGTTCCGATGGCCTGGACGAGACCGGTGAACATGGAAGCTCAGCGCCACGCCGTCTCGACGCGCGAATCCGGATAGTAGCGGGCAAGGATCTCCTTCCATCCTGTCCCGCGCCGCGCCATCTCCTGCGCGCCGTGCTGGCACATGCCTGCGCCATGGCCGAAGCCGCGCCCCGCAAACTCCATCGTCCCGCGCGCCAACGTGCTTGTGCAGTCCGAAGACCTGATCGATGTCGCGCGGTCGCGCGCGGCATTGATCGCCGTGCGGAGCTCCTCTGCGCCGATGGCCACATCGCCCTTGGGCGTGGTGAGGGTGAAGGCCACGGTGCGTCCCGCGGCGTTGCGGCGTGCAGGCGCGATTGCGCTGATCGACTCGATCGCCGCCACATCTGGCCTCCAGTTGCTGCGGCCCCAGGCACGAAGGCGCTCGGCGACCTTCGCCGCAGGGATGCTCGCCGTCCAAGCCGCCACCTTCGTCCGCTCGCAGCATCCGGTGCGGGCCGGTCCATCGCCTGTGGAGATGGGCGCGATCGCATGATGAGGGTTGTCGGTGATCGCGCCGCGCGCGGCCGCGGGCCGGCCGCCGCACGCGCTCGAGTAGTACGCGGGCACAACACGCCCGTCGTGCACGAGCACCATGCCCCGCGTCTCGCGCACCGCCTGCAGCGCCGTGGGATTCTGCGTCGCGCCGATCCATGCCTGGCTCTGCTCGCCCGCGACCACGTCGTAGTGGCGCCGCTCGCTCCAGCGGTCATCCTCGACCACCGCGTAGCTGCGTGCCGCTATCGCCTGCGCCTTGAACGTGTCCAGGTCCCATGAGCCGTAGAGCTCCTTCGCGACGACCCCAGGCAGGTACGTCTCCATCGGCACGTCCATCACCACATCCATGCCTCGCGACTGGCTGCGCACGAGCCTCATGTGCCCGGGCCATGTGGTGCCGTTCCACTCGACCTGCGAAGGGCCGCCCGCTGCCGTCACGTGGAGCTGCGCGACATCGGCCGGCCATGCCGCACGGATCCCTGCGGCATCGCGCGCGGTCCATCCCGATGGGGCAAGCGCCAGCTCCACCGGGGCTGACAGCATGAATGCAGTGCCGCCAGCCGGCACAGTCTCGTCGGCAGCCATCTGCGCGATGCTCACGCGAAGGCGCTGGC
>CAYPOZ010000183.1:0-341 GCA_964412415.1 uncultured Isosphaeraceae bacterium
GTCACCGACGGTTCCGCAACACGGCTTCGCGTGGGCGGAACTGGCGACAGCGACTGCGCATCCGCACCCGCCCCACCGCCAGCCGATGCCGACGCCCTGCTCCGCGCAGCACGCCACGCGGCGACCGACTCGCCGGTTGCCGCGGCTGTGCTTCCCACGACGCCTTGCGCAAGCTCCCTCGCGGCGTCCCGGTCAAAGGCAATCCGGCGCACGGCGACGTCAATCACAAGAAGCGCCGCAGCCACGATCGCCAGCACATCCCAGATGCGCCGCACAGCCTGCGGCACTGCAAGACCTCTGCGGTCGAAGAGCTGTGCCGTCGCGAGATCCGCGATCGTGTA
>CAYPOZ010000183.1:463-847 GCA_964412415.1 uncultured Isosphaeraceae bacterium
CAGCGAGGCGTTGTCGCGTGTCGCGCGGAACTCGCGCGCGTAGGGCAGGCTGACGCTCGCCTGCACCGACCCGCCCGAGCGCGCGCCACGGCCATCGAGCAATCCCACATCCACGAGATACGACCCTGTTTCAGGCGTGTCGAAGCGCGCCTGGTATCGGCCCGGACCAGTCTGCTCCATCGAGAGCGGGGCGACCGTGCCGTCGGGCCGAACGATGCGCGCATCGGTGCGAAGGAAGTTGGCCAGTCCGCCGGCGGCATCGGTGGCGTCGAGCTCGACGATCGCCTGCTCGCCCTCGGTGCGTGTGCGCATCGCGATGTTGGACGGCGCAGGAGGCCTCATCAGCCAGCGCACCGCACGCTCCCAGAATGGCTGGTACCCGGG
>CAYPOZ010000183.1:968-3210 GCA_964412415.1 uncultured Isosphaeraceae bacterium
ATGCGATCCAGCTGCTGCCCCACCGGCCCGAAGTGTCGCTGGTGTACGCGATCGCCTTCCCGAGACCGTGGTTCCAGTACGCGAAGATCGGGTCGGTGCCCTCGCTGGTGACGTTCACGATGGGGATCTGCGCAAGCCCCTCGCGCGGTACGGTGACGATGTAGCCGCCGATGCGGGGCAGCGGATTCGACACAGACACCGGCCCGCCCACGTCTGCGCGCGCCTCGGGCTGGAAGTCGCCCTCGAGCACGAGCGTGCGCGAGACCATGGTCGCTTCCTTCGTGAAGATTCGCGGCAGGCTCTTCACCGTGGCGGCGGTGATGTTGTAGAAGGTGCCGCCAGTCTGCTCGGCCATCGCGCGCATGTTCTGGAAGTCAGCCGCCGAGCCGTGGCCGTAGACCATCACCGTCGTGATCGTGATGCGCGAGGACTTGAAGGAGTCGAGCAGGGCCTGCGTGGGCGGCGCGGGATCGCCGTCGGAGATCATGATCACGTGGCGCTGGCCCGCGCGCACGCCCATCAGTCCCTCGTAGGCGAGCGTGAGTGCACCCTGCCAGTCCTGCATGTCGCCCACCACCATGCCACGCGCCGCAGAGATCGCCGCGGTCTTGTCTCCGGCGAGCTGCATCGGGTGCGCCCACTGCGCGCCGTTGCCGCCGCCGCCGAAGCCGAAGACGACGATGCCGATGTAATCGAGCCGCGAGAGCGCCTCGATGGCCGCGATCGCCACCTGCTGCCCCCAGTAGTTGCCCTGCGGCATCTCGCACGAGTGCACGACGAGCGCGAGCGCGCCACGCGGCAGCTCGCGAGTCGCCGGAGGATCCATCTTCACCGGGATCGCCTTGGCCGTCTCGCTGTCGATCCATCCGCCTGCGCCGAATGACCGGTCGCCGCCCGTCATCAGCAGGCCACCGCCAAGGTCGTGCACGTACGCCTTCAGCATGCGGTCTGTGGCGTTGTCGACCGAGTACCGCGGGATGTTGCTCAGGATGACCGCGTCGTAGCCCGAGAGCACCGCGATGCCGCCCGCAAGCGCATCCGATGCGATCACGTCTACGCCGATACGTCCTGCCCGCAGCGCATCGACGAGCGATGCGCTCTCGACACCCGTGTCGTCGACCACGAGCACGCGTCCATCGCCCTCCACGAAGGCGGTGGCAGCCCCCGCGTTGTTCTCCACGATCACGTCGCCGCAGGCCGCGTCGGGCTCGAACACCGCACGGAACCGCTGCGCCCCGGCGAGCTCGAGCGCGATCGGCACCTCAATGGTGTTCGGCCCCGCCGAAAGCGCGATGCGGCGTCCGGCGCCCGGAGAGTCGGCGTCAAGGTCGAGCGGCTGGTCGTTGCGCCAGATGTAGAGCGTGCCCTCGCATGCACCCTGGCTGCGCAACAGCACCCGCATCGTCGACGCCTGGCCAAGCCGCGCACGCGCGGGCACGCGCAGCGCCTCCATCACGATCTCGCGCGGATGCGAGTACTCGAGCGGCAGCACGTCGATCGGGATGCCGTTGGCCGCCGCAAGGTCCGCCGCCTCCTGCAGGCTTCCGGCCGTCTCGTTTCCGTCGGACACGAGCAGGATCCTGTTCATCGTGTCGGCGGGAAGAAGCGCGACCGCACGGCGCACACCTGCCGCAAGGTCGCTGCCCTCCGCATCGCCGCCATGGCCCCCAAGGTGCACCTCGCCCCCGATGCGCGGGATCTCCGCCACGGCAGCCTCGCGCGCGACCGTCACCACACCTACGCGGTCCTCCCGGCTCGGCGGCTCCGCCACAGCCTGCTGAAGCGCAGATTCGACCCGCTGGATCAGGGCTGGAGGCACCGACCGGCTCACGTCGGCGACGACGAGCACCGTGACACCCTCGCCGCGCCTGATGATCGATGGCTGCGCGAGCGCCGCCGCGAGCAGGACCAGCAGCACGGAACGCACGGTCGCCGCCGTCGATGCGCGCGCAACTCCCGTAGCGTGACGCCATCGCCATGCACCCCACCACAGTGCGGGCAGGGCCAGCAGCAGGATCAAGGCAATCGGTCGCTCGAAGCCGATCGGCAGCATGCGCGGTGGAGGCTACCTCTCGCCCTCGCCCGGAAGGCGCACTCGCACAAGCCTGCAGTTGCCTGCATCGACAACAACTGGCGCCTTCGCGTCGCCGACAATCGCCCATGGTGCCACAAGCCGCCCAGTCTCGCGGCCGCCGCCACCGCGCACCCACAGTCCCCGGCCGTCAGCATCAAGGCACTGGAT
>CAYPOZ010000183.1:3220-4956 GCA_964412415.1 uncultured Isosphaeraceae bacterium
GCGGTGGCGAGCACCCCGTAGGGATATGAGAGCTGCCCACGCTCACGCCCGGGCTCGCCGATCGTTCCGCGCCACTGGCCATCCTGCGTCAGCATGACGATGCGGTGGTTGCAGGCATCGGCAACGGCGATCGCGCCATCAGGCATGCGGGACATTGACTGCGGCCGGAGGAACTGTCCCGTGCCTGACCCCTGCGATCCGACGGACCGCACCGGTGTCGCACGCAATGTGCCGTCGCTAGCGATGGACACGGCGAACCACTGCACACGGTCGTTGCCTCCGTACTCGCTCACGACGACCGCGCATTGCCCGGGATCCGCATCATCGAGCACGAGCACATCGGTGGGATAGATGAAGTCCCCTGCACCGCGGCCATACCCGCCGAATGACCCGAGCTCGGCGCCATCAGGCGAGCAGACCAGAACCCGGTGCTCGTGGGTGTCCGCGATCCAGAGCCTTCCATGACGGTCGATGGTGACACCCGTAGGCATCCCGTTCCCGGTGCGGGGCATGCGCCAACCCGACAGGAAGGTGCCATCTGGCGCGAAGCGCTGCACACGGCCAGACTTGTCGATCACGGCCACCGTGCCGTCGGCCGCCACATCAGCGGCGCGCGGATAGTCAAGCCGGCCCGGCATCCGGCCGCGCATGCCGATCACCTGCGCGACATCGAGCGGCAGCGGCGCATCGGGCGCAACCGTGACATTGCTCTTCATCGCGCCGAACCCCGCGCCTCCACGATCGAGCGGGTCGCCCTGCATCGAGTCGCGCGCAGCGTCACCCTCGACACGTGCAGGCGAGCGTCCGTCACTGTGCCCGTCGCAGCCTGCACCCGCCGCTGCGCACAGCGCCAACACGAGCGGCATCATCCGCACACGCATGCCGCGCATGCGCCATCCGCGCGACAGCCACCACCACCCGATCACCGCCACTGCCGCCATCAGCGCCGCCATCGCGCTCATCCACGGCAGCGCCGCAAGCACCGCGGACTGGTCCTGGTAGTGGATCGCATTCATAAGCATCGGAGCGATTCGCTCTGCCCCGGGGGGAAGAAGCCGTGACGCGATAACCGTCTCGGAGACGCAGTAGGCGGCCATCAGCGCACCACCGCCAAGGGCCGCCGCCGCGATGGACGGCGCGTGCGCGCGCATGAGGTCGCGCAGGCCGCGGCCGTGCAGCCGCTCAGTGTCGATCGCCTCGCGGGACAGCCTCGCCGCTAGCCAGCACCCGAGCATCCAGCATGCGAGGCCAGCGTGCGCCACCTGCGCCATTGGCACCACCAGCACGGAGTCGTACACCGGCCGGAGCGCATCGCTGCTGTTCCACAGCGACTCGTATGCGCTCGCGAGAAGCACGCCCGGCAACGCGGCACCAAGCGCCCACACGAGTCCAGGCAGGACCACAGCCATGCCGCCCCGGTCACGAAGTGCCGCAATGCACGCCACCGCACTCGCGAGAGCGCCCAGCGCTCCACCGATCGCAGCTGAACCGATTGCGCCCACCGCCGCGCGGCCGTGCAGCGATCGGAATGCGCTCCACGCACCGGACTCGGCCCCATCGGCAGCGAGCAGCGCAACTGGCACCACCAGTGCGCCTCCGACAAGGACAACGACAAGTGCAATGCCAATCGCGTGTCCACCCAGCCGCACTCCGTGCGCATGCGCCGCGGCCGAAGTGCTCATGTGCAGATCTCGGCGGGCGGACAGCGACTGCCACACGGCGACAGCGCACGCGAC
>CAYPOZ010000184.1:0-3899 GCA_964412415.1 uncultured Isosphaeraceae bacterium
CGGGGAGGTCCCGGTGCCGGAGCGGACATTGTGCGCAACGCGCCGGTCACGCTTGTCGATGCGGGGTTCTCCGCGATCGGGATGCGCTCGCTCAAGCCCCAATCAGCGAACGTCCGATAGACGCTCCATGCGTGTCGTGTCGGTCGTCAACCAGAAGGGTGGCACCGGCAAGACAACGACCGCGGTGAACCTGGCCGCGACGCTTGCCATGCGAGGCCAGCGAGTTCTGCTTGTGGACCTGGACCCTCAGGGCCACTGCGCTCTCGCGCTTGGGGTGCCCGCCACAAGCATCAGCCACGGCATCGAGGATGTGCTCCTTCAGGGGCCCGGATCGGCGCTGCTCGAGAGCGGCCTGTTCTGGGAGACCTCGCGCAATCTCGTGCTCGCGCCGAGCACTGTGGCGCTCGCGCAGTTTGAGTCGCCCGGAAGCCCGGCTGCGAGTGCGCCCGACCGTGACCGGAGGCTGTCGCGCATCCTCGACCGCGTCGCGCCGCGCTTTGGGTGGTGCATCATCGACTGCCCGCCGCACATCGGATGGCTCGTCTTCAACGCGCTGCGCGCGTGCGACGAGGTGGTGGTGCCGATCGAGACCGGCTACTTCGCGCTGCGGGGCGCACAGCGCCAGGTGGCGACAGTCAACGCGGCCATCGAGCGGCTCGGGCGCCCTATCGGGATCCGGGTGGTGCCGACGCTTCACCGCGAGGCTTCGAAGCTCGCGTCGGACATCCTCTCTGCGGTGCGCCGGACGTTCGCTGCGCAGGCGGCACCTGTCGTGATCCGGGAGCATGAGGCGCTGCGCGAGGCGGCGAGCTTCGGTCAGGCGATCACGGCGTTCGCGCCAGGCTCGCCTGCATTTGCTGACTTCGACGGGCTCGCGTCATGGATGGAGTCGCTGCCGGTGCAGCCGATGCGTCTGGGCGGAGTGCCGGCGGAGGGCGGCGATGGTGTCGATCCGCTGCTTGCGCAGGTCACGGCGGCCCGCTCGCAGGCCCGGATGCTCGAGCCGCCGCTTGTCGAGACATTCCGTGTGGGGGCAGCGGAGCCCTCGCGCAACGACCGAATCGCGGAGATGGCAGACCGGCTGCGCGAGAGCGGGCGCGCGGCGCCGTAGGATCCACGCATGGCTGGAGCGGGAGACCACATCGACGAGCTCGCGAGGGCGTACCTCGTTTCGGGTGGCACCCTAGATCCGAAGGGCGCGTCCCGCGGCGCGCGGCTTGCGGCCGCCGGTTCGACTGATGCGCTGCACATCGTGATCGTCGGCAATGTGCCGGCGCTCGCGGGCATCTGGCTCGCCCAGCTCGCCGACCAGTGTGCGCGTTCGGCAGGCCCCGTAGGTCTCGTGCGGCTCGACCGGCATGCGCCTCGCGCCGAGCTCTACCGGTCGGATGGGCGTGCGCTGCCGGCGGATCCTGATGCGTGGCTGTCGCGCGCGGCGGCGAGCGCAGTGCGCTGGCTCGTGTGCGCCACATCGGACACTGCTGCGCGCAACGTGATCACCGCCGAGGCGCCGGTGCTTCTGGTGACTGGCACCGACGAGGCGGCGCTCGCTGCGGCGCGCCGATCGATCGCGGCGATCGCGTCGGAGGCCACGTCGGCGGGCGTGCCTGCTCCGGAGATCGAGATCGCGGTGGTCGGCAGCCCATCGGAGTTGGCTGCCCGCGCGTTCGAGTCGCTTGAGCAGTGGGCACTCGGCGATCCGGCCGTGACGTCCGCAGGCATCAGGCTGTCGCTTGCGATGGTCGCTCCGCGCGTCGAGAGGCTCGATGTTGCGGCTGCGGTCATGCTGCCCAGGTTCGCGGAGCTCACGCCGCGCGAGGCGATAGAGCGTGTGCGTTCAGCCATGAGGTCGGGTGCGGACAGGTTCATGGCCGATGCGCCGGCGCCAGCCCGACCTGCATCGCCCGTGCGCGCGGCGCCCTCTGCGCAGGCTCCGCGTCCCTCGCGACCCGCGGCTCCGCCGCCGCCTGCGGGCGAGCAGGACGATCCGCTCGAGTGGTCGCTCGATGATGCGCAGGATGCTGGATCGCTCGCGTCGCCCGTGCGTCCTGCCCAGCCCGCGCATCCACCTGCGTCCACGCGCACTCCCGCGGCGTCTCCCTCGGCCGCGCAAACTCCCGCGACTTCGCCTGCACCTGTGCGCGCACCGACGTCGGCGGCTGGCGCATCGCCTGCCCGCGCGGGCGCACTCGCGCTCTTCCCCGAGTGGACGCCACTGTCCATCGAGTGCCCTGACGCGCCTGACGTCTCGTTCGCGATAGAGGGCGGAACTGTGCACATGCTCTCTGCGGACACCTCGATGCGCACGCTGCGCGTCGCGGCTGCGTGGATCCGCGCGCAGTGGTCGCTCGTCGCGGCGCTTGCGCCCGGCCTTGACCGCGCGCGCCCCACGGTGTGCGAGCACCTGATGCTCGATGACCCGCGTCATGCCATTCCACTGCACCGGTGCGGCGTGCTCCTGCACGCGCGCATCCAGGTGTCAGTCGCTGGCGCTGTCGTCGTGCAGCGCATCGACCTCAACGATGCGGCATCCGCTGGCCTCTCGGGCCAGTGAACGTCATCGGAAGCCCTCACGCGCGCGGCAGCGCATCACGCAGCAGGTCGTGCCAGGCGCACCATGCGAACGATTCGCACTCGGCGGGGCTCCATCCGCATGACTCGAGCGCGCCGGCGAGCGCATCGAGCTGGTCCGGCCCGCGCACGCCGGCGGGCACCTGGTCGGGCCCGAACCCGCCATCGAAGTCCGATCCGAGCACGCATGTGGCCCGACCCGCCACAGACGCCACGTGTTGCACGTGCGCGACAGCATCGGCGAGTGTCGCCTCCCGTCCCGACGCGAGGAACCGCCCGTAGAGGTTGAGCCCGATCACGCCATCGCGAGTCGCGATGGCGCGCATCTGCCGGTCCGTGAGGTGACGGTCCGGCCGGGCCGGCGGCGCCGGAGCGCCCAGAAGCGCACGTGCGTTCGAGTGCGATGCGATCACGCGTGCGCGAGTGCTTGACATGAGTCCGTCGAAGGACTCGTCGGAGAGGTGCGACGCATCATGCACGATGCCAAGTGCGTCGATTGCCCGGATGACGTCGTCGGCGCCATCGCGCAGCACGCCGCCGGTCGAGTTGCCGCCAGCCCACCGAGATCCGAGTGCCCACGTGAGCCCGATCACGCGAACCCCGCGCGCATGCCAGAAGGCCACGTCATCGGCGTCGCGGATCGGGTCCGCCCCCTCCATCAGCAGCACTACTCCCGGAGGGGCGTCGTTGCCGGAGCGCATCAGCGCATCGAGGTCGTCGCGGGTGCGGATGATGCGCGCGCTGCCGGTGCGCTCGAGCTGCTCGTACCACTCGAGCTGGCGCAGTGCAGGCCCGCGGGCGGTGTCGGGGGCGTCGCCGTCGTATCCCCACAGGGTTCCGCGCCCGTCGGGTCCTCGCTCGACGAAGATCGTGGCAAGGATCAGGCGCACGCGGCCCGCCCTCATCGCTGGCAGGCTCACGCAACGGGCCTCGCCGGTGGATGGGGCCTGACCGACATCCGCACCGTGCAGCGCGATGTAGGCGAGGTCGACGTGACCGTCGATCCAGGGATGGGACGGGGCGTCTGGGCGGCTGTGCATCGCTGGATTGTGCCAACTATCGGTCGCCGTTGTGTGGCGAATGGGGGGTTGACTACCCTATGGCGCTCATGTCGGCACTTCCAGCACAGATGCCTTCCGCCGCCGTGGCCTCAGGTGCCTCTCGGCGGGTCGGACCTGCAGGTCGGCTGCTCGCTCTCGCTGGTGCCGGCGCTGGCCTCGTGCTGCTGGGCCTCGCATGGTGGCTTGAGCCATCGTCGAAGGGGTACGGCACCCACCTTCAGCTCGGGTTGCCATCGTGCACATGGCCAGCCGTCATGGGCATCGCGT
>CAYPOZ010000184.1:3909-4949 GCA_964412415.1 uncultured Isosphaeraceae bacterium
GATGGGACTGCGCGAGCGCAAGGGCCTCGACCTCATCGCGTGCCCGTCGTGCGGCATGACCACATCCTTCAGCCTCGCGGCGCGCGGCAGGTTCCTCGACTCGTTCATGAACCAGCCCATGGGATTCCTTCTCGCGCTCGGCACGGCCGCTGCGACGATGAGCGCCCTTTACGTGGCGGCCACCGGCGCGCGCCTCTTCGAGATCCTGGCGCGCCTCTTCACTGGCCGCGCCTTCTGGGCGCTCGGCGCGATCGCGCTGCTGAGCTGGATCTGGAAGATCTGGCAGATGCGGCGCGGCATGGCGGCGATCGCGCTCGCGGCAACTGCGGCCATGTCGCTGCCGGGATGCATCCTCCCGGGCATCGCAAGCGCAATCGGCCAGAAGATCGAGAAGGACAAGATGATCGAGGTGCTCGCGCGCTACCGCGGCCTCGAGAACCGGACAGTCGCGGTGCTCGCGCACACTGACATGACCACCGGGTACGAGAACCCGATGGCGGTCGCCAACATCGTGGCCAACGTCGCAAGCCAGATCCAGCGACGCGTGGGCGGCGCACGCGTGCTCGACCCGCGCGACACCCTGAGCTGGTCGCACCAGCATCCCGGTTGGCCCGCGATGCCGCCAGGCGAGGTGGCGAAGGAGCTCGACGTAGAGCGGGTCGTGATGATCGACATCTACGAGTACCGCCTGAACCCGCCGGGCAACGCGTGGCTCTGGGAGGGTGTCGCTGCCGCAAATGTGACGATCATCGAGATTGATGGCATCGATCCCGACGCCCCGGCCGAGGAGTTCAATGTGGCCGTGGGCTTCCCCGAGGACGAAGGCATAAGCCGCGACATGGCCACCGCCAACGACATCGAGCTTGGACTCCAGAAGCTCTTCGTCGACAAGGTGGCGTGGCTCTTCTACGACCACATCGAGCCCAAGTACCCCAAGGACGGCAGATGAGCCGGGCGCGCGCGCACAGCGACCGCGGGTCGTCCGCACCTTGCCGTAGGGCAGGCGCCGTGGCTGCGTGCCTGGTGCTCGGCGCCGACGG
>CAYPOZ010000185.1:0-4939 GCA_964412415.1 uncultured Isosphaeraceae bacterium
CCAGCAGCGCCATCGCCCACACGCCCATCGCGCTGGCGATCTGCGGGCCGTCGCCGAGCCGCTCCGCCAGCGTGTAGATCGCCTTCGTGACGGGGTAGTTGCCCTCTCGCTGGGCAAGCACGATCGAGTCCGACACCTCGAGCATCGAGAAGCTGAATGCGAGCAGGCCCCCCGCCACCAGGTTCGCGGCCACAAGCGGCAGCACAATCTTCCTGAGGATGCGCATGCGGCCGGCTCCAGCGTTTGCCGCCGCCTGCTCGAGGTCGACCGGCGTCTGCTGGAGCCCAGCCGAGGCGGACCGCACGATGTACGGAAGCCGCCGCACCGCATACGCGGCGATCAGGAACGGGAACGGCGACGGCTCGGCGGCGACGACGCTCGCGTAGGGCCCAAGCGGCCCGTCGGAGAACGACGCCCATGCACTGTCGCTCATGAGGTGGCGCGTCCACATGAGCCACGACGGCGGCGAGCCCGCGAATGGCCACGCGAGGCTCATCGACACGTAGCCGAACGCCATCACGAGACCGGGCACCGCGAGCGGCATCATCACGAGCGCATCGAGCAGCCACTTGCCGCGCACCGACGACCGCACCAGCAGCCGTGCGGCGACGAGGCCGATCACGATGCCGACGGCCACCGCCGCCGACGACAGGATCAGGCTGTTGCGGATCGAGCCCGCCGCGAGCGGGTGCTTCGGGGCGGGCGCGAAGTGCTCAAGCGTGAATGCCTGCGGAAGGATGCTGCCGTACCACCTGCCGACGACGCTGACGCTCGAGAGGATCACGCCCGTGTGCGGAAGGCACGCCACCGCGATGAGCCCGCCGAACAGCGCCCACATCGCCAGCGTCCCGCCGAGCCCAAGCTGCGTCTCCGAGCGCCGCACAGACGCCTTCGTGCTGGCCACATCGCGCGAACGGCCAAGCAGCGCGCGGCTCACCGTGTACACGCCGGCGCTCACGAACAGCATCATCACAGTGAGCGCATATGGCCGCGCGCTCGACTCGACCTCCTTCAGCCCGTCGAAGATCTGCACGCTGGTGACGCGGCGGAACTCGAAGACCAGCGGCGTGCCGAGCTCCGTGAAGCTCCACACGAAGACGATCGTCGCGCCCGCGAAGAGGCCGGGCCTCAGCAGCGGCAGCGTGATGCGGCGGAAGCGGGTCCACGCGCCGGCGCCCGCGTTGCGCGCGGCCTCGTCGAGCGCCGGGTCGATGTTGGCGAGCGCGGCCACCACATTCAGGTAGATGACCGGAAAGAGCGCGAGCGACTGCACTCCGACGATCGCGAGGAACCCGCCATTGCTCAGGAGGTCAACGGGCCCGTCGGTGATCCCGATTCGCTGCAGCAGCGCGTTGACCGAGCCCTCGCGCGCGAGCAGCGCCTGCACGCCGATCGCGCCCACGAAGGGCGGCAGGATCAGAGGCGCCAGCAGCGCCGCGGAGAGCAGTGACTTCCCGGGGAACGAGTAGCGCGCGCCCGCGAGTGCCACAGGCAGCGAGATGAGGGTGGCGAGCGTGGTGGTGCAGACCGCGATCGCCAGCGAGTTGCGCAGCCCCTGCAGGACGAGCGGATCCTCGAGCAGTGCCGAGACCTCGCGCACAGTCCACTGCCCATCGACGTGGAAGGCGCCGCGCACCGTAAGCCACACGGGCACCACAAGCAGCAGCCCAAGCACGCAGAGAAGCGCAGCAAGCAGCGCATAGTCGGCGCGGGAGCGGCGCATGAGCGGCAAAGGTATCCAAACGGAGATGGAGCGCGCGGGCGCGTCAGCTCCAGTTCGCGAGGATCACGGCCAAGTCAAGTCCGTCGACGGTGCCGTCGTCGTTGAGGTCTGCAGCCGGGAGGTCGGTCCCCCATGCGGAGAGCACGACTGCAAGATCGAGCCCATCCACCACGCCGTCCCAGTTCGAGTCCGCCGCCGGGGCAGGACGGAACCACGCCACACCGGTCGGAGCGGCGGTACCGGATGAGCCCAGCCTCGATGCCTGGATCACGTACTCGCCCGCGACCAAGCCTCGCACATGGATGTGCTGCACGTTGTCGGGAGCGCTGGTGCTCGCCACGTTGCCCGATGCGTAGTAGGCGGCGCCATCCTCGCCCGTGAGGGGCACAAGCGCGCTGCCCTCGACCCTGAACAGGCGGAGCCGGATCGTGGGCACACTCGGCGCGATGGTGAAGTTCGTGGAGGGGAGCCGACGCCACGTGGCGATGACCGACAGCTCAGGCGCCGTCTCGTGGAGCCGCAAGCGCCAGTGCACGTCGTTGCCGGGGCCAATCTGCACGAGGTCCCACCCGGCTGGTGCAAGCGTGGCCTCGGCGGGAACCTCGAGGCTTCCGTCCTGCTCGCCGCCGGTGAGGATGCGGTGCGAGCGGTCCACATTCACGACACCCGCCCCGAAGATCGGGTCAAGCGGCCGGACTGCCTCGCCGCGGAAGTCCCCCGATGCAATCGGGGCGTTGGACCAGGTCTCCGAGTGGATGGCACCCGCCATGAGCGCGGCCTTCATCACGGTCGGGTCGCGCGCGCTGGGATTGGAGGCGAGCGGCGGCTCGCAAGCCACCTGCTGCACGAGGGGGGCCGCCGCAGCGACCACCGGAGTGGCCCAGCTCGTGGCGCTGCCGGGCGCAACGATGTCGGGCTTCATTCGTCCCGGACCGTCGGTGCCCGTGGGGGTGAGGCCGTAGGAGTGGGCGCCATCGGTGCGACCCACGGCGATGCCGTTGTAGCTGCACGACAGCAGCGGAAGCAGCGTGCTTCCCGCGTTGTTGTTCAGGCCCGTCGCGTGCAGGGTGCCGTCGCGGTTGGCCTGGAAGTCAAGTCGACGCAGCGCCTGGTTGTCGACCGCCGATCCGGCCGACCCGATCCAGCTGTGGTTCATGATCCGCACGCCACTTGGCGGCGTGTTGGGGGTCGATGACTGGTTCAGGCGAAGGAAGCTGTTGATCCAGTTGTTCGCCTCGTAGTTGAAGATGCTCGTGATGCCGGACGCAATGCTCGTGCCGCTCCCGTAGAGCGACGTGCCCACCGTTGTGGCATGCCAGCTGGCGGCCATCGTGCCGCTCATGGGCGTGAACGTCTTGCCGGCGAACTCCGCGCGCGACTGGTCCGGACCGTAGAAGGTGAGACCCCCTTCTGTGTTGGCCTCGACCTGGCCGACGGGCACTCCTGCGCCTGTTGGGGCGGCCGAACCCAATCGGGCCACAAGCTCCTGCAGCCCGACCTCGTCGGCCCGGGCCGGTGCCGCGATACCCATTCCGAGCAGCAACAGCATCGTCGCGAGGCGTGTGGCGGGGTGGACCGCGCCCCGCAGCGTGCCTACTGTCCATGCCGTGCCCGACTGCTCGCGCAGCGGGACAGAGCCGGCGGTTCTCCGGTTTCGGCACGAAGACCCTGTCATGATCGCCTAACCCTAGCATCCGCGAGGTCCCGTACAAGGGATCTTTGCCCTTTTGACGCGCAGGAAACTTGCCCTTGGGGGGACCCGCCGCGCGACGAACACGACTTTCCTCGACCCGACCCCTATGCCCGCCCCCGTTCCCCTGACGCGACCCACCGTGCTGGTCACAGAGCAGCTGTCGGACCCGGCGCTCGCCTGGCTCAACCGGCACGCGAACGTGATCCGAACGCAGCCGGGAACCCCTGAGTTCGAGGACTGCGCCGCGCGCGTGCAGGGACTCGTGGTGCGCACGTACACGAGGGTCGACGAGGACCTGCTTGCGCAGATGCCGTCGCTCAAGGTGGTGGGGCGCGGTGGCGTCGGCCTCGACAACGTCTGCCTGAAGGCGTGCCGCGCGCGCGGCGTGCGGGTCGTCTACACGCCGGACTCGAACACGCAGGCTGTGGTGGAGTACGTGCTCTGCCTGCTGTGCGATGCCGTGCGTCCGCGCCTGTTCCTCGACAGGCCGGTGCCGCGCGCGGAGTGGGATGCGATCCGCGAGGAAGTGTGCGGGCTCTGGCAGATGAGCGAGCGTTCGCTGGGCATCCTCGGCATGGGGCGCATCGGATCTCGACTTGCGCAGGTTGCGCAGGCGATCGGGTTCACGGTGCGCTACTTCGACATCCGCGACATCCCCGAACGCGAGCGCCACGGCGCCGAGTGCGTCGACATGCCCACGCTCTTCGCCGAGAGCGACGTGATCTCGGTGCATGTTGATGGGCGACCGGGCAACCGGCACCTTGTCGGTCCTGACGTCGTTTCCACGATGCGGCCCGACGTGATCTTCCTCAACACGAGCCGTGGCTTCGTGGTGAACCATGACGCGCTCGCCGCGTTCATGCGCGTGAACCCCGCAGCGATGGCGCTGCTCGATGTGCATGACCCGGAGCCGTTCACGGCGGCCAATCCCCTGCTCGGGCTCCCGAATGCGCACCTTGCGCCGCACCTGGCCAGCCGCACCACGACCGCCCTCGACAACATGAGCTGGGTGGTGCGCGACGTGATCGCGGTGCTCAGCGGCCGCGAGCCGCGCTGGCCTGCCTGAGCGGCCGGTCCGCGCGTGCCGCTGTCCCGCGCGCGCCGCCGCCCTGCACGAACCGGCAGCCCGGCCGCAGTGCCTCGGGCTATCTTGGGGCGCATGTTCACCATCGCTGACATCCGGGCGCGACAGATACTTGACTCGCGCGGCAACCCGACCCTCGAGTGCGAGGTGCGACTGGAGTCGGGAATCGTGGGGCGCGCGGCCGTGCCCAGCGACCGGCGAGCACGAGGCCGTGGAGCTGCGCGACGGTGATGCGTCGCGGTGGATGGGCAAGGGCGTGATGTCCGCGATCCGACATGTGCACGAGATGATCGCGCCCGAGCTGCTCGGCGCGGACGTGCGCGACCAGGAGGGCATCGACTCGGTGATGCTCGAGCTCGACGGCACCGCCAACAAGTCGCGACTTGGCGCCAACGCGACGCTCGGCGTGAGCATGGCCGCCGCGCACGCCGCCTCGATG
>CAYPOZ010000186.1:0-4926 GCA_964412415.1 uncultured Isosphaeraceae bacterium
GCATGGTTCAGGCTCCCGAATTCTGGGCGAATCCCTCGGGCAGACGCATGCCCAGGGCGAGACCCAGCTCATCAAGCTTGCGGACAATCTCGCGCAGCGAGGTCTTGCCGAAGGCGCGGATGCCGAGGAGCTCGTCCTCGGTCCTCTGCACCAGCTGCGCGACAGTGCGGATCTGCGCGCTCTCAAGGCAGTTGCTCGCGCGCACGGACAGCTCGAGCTCCTCGACGCCCATCCCGAGCTTGCGCTCGAGGTCGACGTCCGCATCCTGCTCGGGCGAGATGCCGCTGAGCGAAGCGACCGAGCCCGCCGAGTCGTAGGACACGAACGGATTGAGGTGCTTGCGCAGGATCTTGGCGGCCTCGACCAGCGCCATCTCGGGGCTGATCGTGCCGTTGGTCCAGATGTCCATCAGCAGGCGGTCGTAGTTCGTGCGCTGGCCGACGCGCGTGTCCTCCACGCGGTAGCGGACGCGCTGCACCGGGGAGAAGATCGCGTCCACCGGGATCTCTCCGATGACCTGCTCCTGGCCGCTCGAGTACGCCTCGCTCGCGGGGCGGTAGCCGCGACCGCGCTCGATGACGAGGTCCATCTCGAACTTGACGTTGTCGGTGAGCTTGCAGATGTGGCGCTCGGGGTTGAGCACGCGCACCGAGGCATCGCTCTCGATCTGTCCGGCCGTCACGTCGCCGGGGCCCTGCGCACGGATGCGCACGACCTTGGGCTCGTCGCTCTCGCTGTCGACGACCAGTCCCTTGATGTTCAGGACGATGTCGACGACGTCCTCATGGACGCCGGGGATCGTCGAGAACTCGTGGGTGACGCCGTCGATGCGGATGCGGGTGACCGCAGCGCCCTCGAGGCTAGAGAGGAGGATGCGACGGAGGCTGTTGCCGACCGTCGTGCCGAAGCCGCGCTCAAAGGGCTCGGCGGCGAAGCGGCCGAACGTGTCGGAGAGCGACTGGGGATCTGCTATGACCTTTGCTGGCAGCTCAAGGCCGCGCCATCGAACGTGCATATCTGGAAACCTTCCTTTCCGGCAGGACGGGAACGGACCGGACGGCGCGCGCGATGGCGGGCCGGACGGGCCGGGTGAAGCGTCCGCTCCGAGCGGGATCCGCGCCGCCCTGCCGGGGCGGAGGCGCGGCCCCTTCGGTGGAGCCGGACGCGACGGTCGGTCAGACGCGGCGCTTCTTGGGCGCGCGGCATCCGTTGAACGGGATGGGCGTGTGATCCTCGATAGAGAGGACCTTCAGCCCGTTGGCCTGAAGCGCGGTGACGGCGGACTCGCGGCCGGGACCCGGTCCCTTCACGCGAACGTCGACCTCTTTCATGCCGAGCCGCTTCATCTTGCCCGCGACTCGCTCGCTGGCGCGGCTGGCCGCGAAGGGCGTGCTCTTGCGCGCCCCCTTGAAGCCGACGCTGCCGGCGGAATCCCAGCCGAGCGTCTCGCCGTTGGTGTCGGTGATCGTGACCATCGTGTTGTTGAACGTCGCGTTGACGTGCACGATCCCCTTGATGACGTTCTTGCGGACCTTCTTCTTCGTGGACATGGTGTGTTCTCCTTAGGAAAGGCGCAGGATCAGCCCTTCACGCCCTTCTTGCCGGCGACGGTCTTCTTGCGGCCCTTGCGGGTGCGTGCGTTGGTGCGCGTGCGCTGGCCGCGCGCGGGCAGACCCTTGCGGTGGCGCTCGCCGCGGTAGCAGTGGATGTCCTTCAGGCGCTGGATGTCCTGCTGCACCTGACGGCGCAGTGCGCCCTCGACCACGTATCGCTCGTCGATCTCCTTGGAGATCGAGGTCAGCTCGTCGGGCGTCAGGGTGTGCGTGCGGCGGTCACCATCGATGCCGGTCTTGGCGAGGATGGATGCGGCCACCTTAGGGCCGATGCCGTGGATGTACTGGAGGGAGAAGAGGACCTTCTTCTTCTCGGGGATGTCGACGCCTGCGATACGTGGCATGGTGTGTCTCCTTGGTGCCGGTCAGCCCTGGCGCTGCTTCAGGCGGGGGTTCTTCTTGTTGATGACAAACCGCTTGCCCTTGCGGACAACGATCTGGCAGTCGAGGGTGCGGCGGCGGATGCTGCTTCTGACCTTCATGGTGTCGTTCCTGTGTCTGTTCTCGGGGGAGTTCGTTCGGGAGATGCTCAGTAGCGGAAGATGATGCGGCCCTTGGTCATGTCGTAGGGGCTCATCTCGACGGTCACCTTGTCGCCAGGCAGGATGCGGATGAAGAACTTGCGCATCTTGCCGCTCACGTAGGCCAGGATCTCCTGGTCGTTCTGGAGCTTGACGCGGAACATCGCGTCGGGCAGCGCCTCGGTCACTTCGGCGTCAAGGGTGATCTTGTCTTCCTTAGGCATGGATCCTCGTTTGGGTGCGTTCGGTCAGGCTCTCGCAGCCAGTGCGCGTGATGGCCACCGTCTCCTCGGCGTAGCAGCCGGGAAGCCCGGAGCCGATGCGCAGGGTCCAGCCGTCAAGCGATGCCGCGAGCGCGACCGGGCGCGCGAGGCCTTGGGCATCGACGCAGCCGGCGTCTCCATCGGGCCGGAGCGCAATTGTGGGCTCGACGGCGATGACCATCCCGGGGCGAAGCGTGAAGTCGTTGCGCTCGCGAAGCCCGTGCACGATCGCGCACGGCGCCTCAGGCGCCTCATGCAGCTCACGGCCGATGCCGTGGCCTGCAACGTCGGTGACGATGCCGACGCCGCGCGACTGCGCGACATCCTGCATCGCGGCGGCGACGTCGCTCCAGCGCGCACCCGGCGCCATCGCACCCATCGCCGCACGCAGCATTGCGCGCGCAGCGTCAGTGAGCGCATGTCCATCTGCGGTGCCGTGCCCCACCACCGCGCTCGCGGCGCAGTCGGCGTGCCATCCGCGAAGTCGCACGGCAACATCCACGGTCACGACATCACCGTCGCGCAGCGGCTCCGCGGTGGGAAGCGCATGAACGAGACGGTCATTCACGGCGATCACGGATGCCGCCGGGTAGCTTGTGCCGTCGGCGCGGCGGAACCCGCGGGCAGCGCTTTCGCCGCGCGCGGCCGCAATCACGCCCTCGACAATCGCATCAAGGCTCTGCGTCGTGGCGCCCGTCACCGCAGCACGGAGCGCAGCATCGACCGCAGCGCGCGCGACCGCGCCCGCCGCACGGATCATCTCGATCTCCTCCGCGGAGCGGATCGCCGGTTCGGCGCCACGCTCGCGCCAGCGCGGAAGCGCCGGCGCGCTGACTCCAGCGCGGGAGGGAGTGGTCACCACCGTGAACGGGTAGCTGCCCTGGGCAGCGCGTGCCGGCGCGGACCCCGCATCGGCGGTACTCGAGACTGTCCCGAGGTACGCGTTCATGAGGTGATCCTCGGCTGGCTCCGGCCCGAGCGGATGCGCGGGCCCGAATCCCCGTCGCCGGAGAGGAAGCCCGCATAGTTGCGCATCAGGAGGTTCGCCTCAAGTCGCTGCACGATGTCGAGGCTGACGCTGACCACGATGAGGAGACCCGTGCCGCCAAGGAACTGCGCGACGAAGAACGGGATGCCCATCTGGTCGGCGACGAGCGTCGGCACGATGGCGATCACCGCGAGGAAGCCTGCACCGACATAGGTCACGCGCGAGATCACCGTCTCGAGGTACTCGGCGGTGCGCGGCCCGGGCCGCAGTCCGGGGATGAACGAGCCGTGCTCTCGGAGCTGCTTGGCCATGTCCTCGGGCGAGAGCTGGATCGTCACCCAGAAGTAGGCGAAGAAGTAGATGAGCGCCACCTCGATGATGGTGTACGGGTACGCACCCATGTTGAAGTTGACGGCGAGGAAGTTGCAGGTGGAAGCCCACCAGCCATCCGGGTCCGTGGCCATCGCACGCGTCGAGAACCACCCGAGGATCGTCGCCGGGAAGATCATCAGCGAGCTCGCGAAGATGATCGGCATGACGCCGGAGTGGTTCAGGCGCAGCGGCATGTAGTGGCGCTGGCCGCCGAAGACCTTGCGGCCGCGGGTGTGCTTGGCCTGCTGGATCGGGATGCGGCGCTGCGCAATCGTGATCAGGATCGCCCCAGCGACGACGAACACGAAGCCGCCGACGAGGAGCATGAGGCCGAGCACGCCGAGCTTTGTGCTGTCGGTGCCCTGGATGCTGGGGTTGAAGTTCGTGACGACCCACGAGATCGCGTCGGGCATGCGCGAGAGGATGCCTGCGGTGAGGATGATCGACACGCCGTTGCCGATGCCGTACTTGTCGATCTGCTCGCCAAGCCACATCAGGAAGAGGCTGCCTGCGGTGAGCGCCGAGATGCCGGCCACGTAGTAGAAGATGAGCCCTGAGCCGCCCTGGAACGTGGGCTGCACCAGGTTCTGCGTGCGCATGAACTGCAGCCACATGAGGCCCTGCAGGATGCACAGGCCCACCGTCGCGTAGCGCGTCCACTCCTGAAGCTTCTGCTGGCCGGACATGCCCTCCTTCTTCAGCTCCTGGAGGCTGGGCACGACCGCGGTGAGCAGCTGGAAGATGATGCTCGCCGTTATGTAGGGCATGATGCCCAGGCCGAAGATCGTGCTCTGCTGCAGCGATCCGCCCGAGAAGATCGACGCGTACTCAAGCAGGCGCCCGAAGCCGGTCTGGTTCTGCGCCGCACGGTCAGCCGCCGATGCAAGCTCGGTCTGGTCGACGCCTACGAGGGGGATCCAGAACCCGATGCGGTAGATGGCCAGCATGCCCAACGTGAACAGCACGCGGTTGCGCAGCTCAGGGATTCGGAAGATGTTGATGAATGCGCTGATCATCCGTGGGTGGTCTCGTGCGGTGGGGTCCGGGTCTGTCCGTGGTTCCGGGTCCTGTCAGTTCACTCCGCTGCCGAATCCGTCGAGGCTGCCGCAGGCACGGTGGCGTTGGCGCTGCCGCCCGCCATCAACTTGCTTTGTGTGGATAAAGGCTCG
>CAYPOZ010000187.1:0-4768 GCA_964412415.1 uncultured Isosphaeraceae bacterium
GCGGCACCGCCGGCGACTACGAGAACGGCTTCTACATCGAGGCGCTGCGCGAGCTCGCCTTCGAGGAAGGCGACGGATCGACGTGCTTCGTCGCGCTCACCTACATCATCGAGCCCGCGATCCTGGGCGAGCAGAAGTCCAAGGCCGCGCAGCTTGGCATCAAGCGGCTGATGGAGGCTGGCGTGCAGCCGCAGATCGTCGCGTGCCGCGCCAAGAACCCGATCACGCCGAAGGTCCTCGAGAAGATCGCCATGTTCTCCAACGTGCCGATGAAGCGCGTCTTCTCGATGCATGACCGCGAGTCGATCTACGTGATCCCCGACGCGATGCGCGGCGCGGGCCTCGACCGAGAGATCCTCTCGATCCTGGACCTGCACGACCGCGTCAACCCCGTCAACGAGGACGCCGCTCGCGGCGAGTGGAACGTGTTCGCGGCACGGCTGTCGGCGCCGCGCCAGCACCGCGTCACGCTCGGCATCACCGGCAAGTACGCGGCGCTCCGCGACGCCTACGCATCGATCGACAAGGCGGTGGAGCACTGCGGCATCGCGCTGAGCGCCGATGTCGAGATGCGCTGGCTCGACACGAGCGACATCTCGTCCGATGCCGATGCCGCGCGTGCGCTCGACGGCTGCGATGCGGTCATCGTGCCCGGCGGCTTTGGCCACCGCGGCGTCGAGGGCAAGATCCGCTGCGTGCGGTGGGCGCGCGAGCAGCGGGTGCCGTTCCTGGGCATCTGCCTGGGGTTCCAGGTCGCGGTCATCGAGTACGCGCGCAACGTGCTCGGCATGTCCGACGCGAACTCCACCGAGTTCGACCCGGCCACGACGCATCCGGTCATCTCCGAGCTGCCCGACCAGAAGGCGATCGAGGGCATCATGGGAGGCACGATGCGCCTTGGCGCGCAGGATGTGCTGCTCGAGCCTGGCTCGTTCGCGTCGTTCCTCTACGGCGCCGCCACGGTGCGCGAGCGCTTCCGCCACCGCTACGAGGTCGACCCCTCCTTCATCGCGAAGTTCAACGAGAAGGGACTCGCGTTCTCGGGCCGGCACCCCAAGCACCCGATCATGCAGGTGCTCGAGCTGCCGCTGTCGTCCCACCCCTGCTTCATCGGCGCGCAGTTCCACCCCGAGCTCACGAGCCGTCCGCTCGCGCCGCAGCCGATGTTCATGGGCCTGATTGCGGCCGCCATCGCGCGCCGCGAGCCCGGATTTGCGGCCACGGACGCGGGACGCAGGTGGGTCCGCTCCGCGGGAAGCCCGCTATACTCTTCCGCCTCCTCGGCGATGTAGCTCAGCTGGCTAGAGCGAGGGATTCATAAACCCTAGGTCGGCGGTTCGAGCCCGCCCATCGCCATTCCCATCCCATGCCGGCGCCCGGACCCTGCGACATCCTCCTTCACGTCGCGATGCTGGCCGAGGCGAGGCCCTTGCTGGAACAGTTCGGACTCGATGCCCCCTCGCCGCTTGACGATCGGCTCCCTGCCCACGTGTGGCGGCGCAGCGGAGGCGGACCGCTCGCGCTTGTGGTCCATGGGATTGATCCAGCCAACGCGTGCGATCGGATCGGCACGGAGACGGCGACGCTGGTCGCGCACCTGGCGATCCGGTCGCTGCGACCGAAGCTCGTCGTCAACGCCGGCACCTGCGGCGGCTTCGAGCGCCGGGGCGCCACGATCGGAGCCATCTACGTGCCGAACCGCTACCTCTTCCATGACCAGCGCGTGGACCTTCCCCGCTTTGGCGACTTCGCGCGCGGCGTGATCGACGCCGATGCCCCGCTCGCTGAAGGCGGCACCTCAGCACCGCCCGGCGACCGACGCTCGCCAACCGCTGTGGCCACCGCTGTCGGGGCCGCGCGGGGCACGCTCTCCACCGGCTCGAGTCTCGACGCGACGCCGGCCGAGATCGAGTTCTTTGAGCGCCAAGGCGTGGTCGCCAAGGACATGGAGGGCGCTGCGATCGCGCGCGTCTGCCGCGACCTGCACACCCCGCTTGTCGCCGTCAAGGTCGTGACTGACATGGTCGACCACAAGGCCGACACTGCAGCGCAGTTCGTGCGCAACCTGTCGCACGCGACCGCGTGCCTCAGTGCCGCACTGGAGCGGCTTCTTGGCACGCTCGCGCCTCAGGCGCGCGTTCCGTAGGATTGCGCACCCTGCCCCCGTAGCTCAGCTGGATAGAGCACCGGTTTCCTAAACTGGAGGTCGTTGGTTCGAATCCAACCGGGGGCGTTCCCGGCGAATGCGCAGTGACCGTGACGCTGCGTCCCGATCCTGCGGCGCAGCGCCAGCGACGGCGAGGCCGATCAGGGCTTCTCGACGTAGTCGGGGTAGCGGCCGCCCTTGGCTCGATCCGACTTCGCCTGCACGAAGTACGTGACCGTCCAAAAGACGATGAAGACCAGCCAGAGCGCGTTCGCGAAGAGGACTTCCTTCATGGTGGACCTGTCGTGGGATGATAGCGCCACAGGCCAACCGCGACCGATGGACGATCCCCTCTTCAACATCGTGCTCTACCAGCCGCAGATCCCGCAGAACACCGGCAACATCGGGCGCACGGCGATGGCCACGCACTGCCGCCTGCACATCGTCCACCCGATCGCCTTCTCGATGGACGAGAAGGCGCGCCGCCGCGCCGGGCTCGACTACTGGCACCGCGTCGACTGCCGCGAGCATGACTCGTGGGAGTCCTTCGTTGCGCACGAGCGGCCCGTGCGCCTCTGGCTCTTCACGACACGCGGCACGCAGCCGCACTGGGGCGCGCAGTTCCGCGCCGGCGACTACCTGCTGTTCGGCCAGGAGCAGCATGGCGTCCCCGATGCGGTGCATGGGTGGGTCGACCACACCTACGGCGCACCACACAGGCTGCGGCTGCCGATGGTGGCAGACCCCGCCGCACGCAGCCTCAACCTCGCCACGGCGGTCGCATGCGGCGTCTACGAGGGCCTCAGGCAGGTCTGCGCAGCAACTGGCCAGATGCCTGCGCCGTATATTGAACCAACCGCATGAGCATGATTCGCCCTGCCGTCCGCGCCTCGCGCGGCTTCACCCTGATCGAGCTCCTTGTCGCCGTGGGCATCATTGTGGTGCTCATCGGCATCCTGCTTCCGGCACTCGGGAAGGTGGCGCAGAAGTCCCGCGCGACGAGCAGCGCAAGCGCGATGAACGAGTTCGCCAAGGCGTGCGAGGCGTTCCAGCAGCAGTTCGGCTACTACCCGGGCATCGTGCCCGAGGACATCCTTGCGCAGACCGCCAACGCGCCCATCAGCGGCACCGAGAACGCGATCCTGCACCTGATGGGCGGCGCCATCCGCAACGACGATCCCAACTATGCGGGCTCCGGGGGCACCGAGCTCACGTTCGGCAATGCGGCGATCGGGCAGGTGCGCATCAAGGTGGATCCAAACCTCATCGGCAACGGACCGCGCGTCGAGGGCAAGCAGTACGCCGCGTTCTTCGCGCCCAAGGACCGGTTCTTCAAGCCCGTGCGGGGGCAGATGAACGAGTCGGTCGTGATCCCTGACCTCGTCGATGCGTGGGGCAACCCGGTGCTCTATCTCAGGTCATCGCGCAGCACAGGTCCCCTTGCGGGCTCGACCGCCACCGTCGGCAGCACCGGCTCGCCGCAGTTCTGGCTTGACCCTGCTCGACCGTACACCACGAGCCCTGCGCTCGTCGGAAGCGGTGGCGACCAGGCGAATGCGCAGACGGGCAGCATCTTCAACTCGGGCGGCAACCTCGGTGGCACGCCCGCTGGCGTGTACGGGCTCGCACAGCTCATCCGCGCGCCGAGCGTGGGCCGATTCGCAGCGAGCGAGACGGGTTCGGGCGACGCGAATGCGGCACTCTCAGGCGCGCCGCGCGGGAAGTTCGTGCTGATGTCCGCCGGTCCTGACGGCATCTACTACGGGCTCAAGGATGGCCCGGGCGCGCAGAGCTACGCGTTCCCCAACAGCGGCGCCTACTTCATGCCCGACCTGCCGTCGAAGTACGACGACATCACGATCTTCGGCGGCGGGTGAGTCAGGCCGCCCAGCCCTTCGGCTGCTTCAGCGGCCAGCCGGAACAGGTCGCTGCGGTCCTGCGGCGGATCCGCCCCAGGCAGGGTCTCCTTGTGTCCCGCCTTGTCAATCGCAGATCCAGCGCATCAGCGCCTCGAACCCGAACGCGCGGCGGGGTCCGAGCGCGCGAAGCACCAGGAAGCAGATCACCAGGAACGCTGCGCCAAGCGCGAGCGAGATGCCCGCTGGCATCGCAAGCATCCAGTGCGAGGTTGGTTCGCCGGTCTTGGCGAATCCGTAGATCCACAGTGGCCACAGGTGCACCACGTGGTGGATCACATAGATCGTGAGCGAGAAGCCGCTGAATGTCCTTGCGGCGCCGAACACGGCCTCAAGCCGGCCGGACGCGGCAAGGGGGTCGACAACGCGATGCCCGAGCGAGAGCAGCGCTATCGCCACCCCGAGCATGCCGATGACGTACTCCGTGGTCGGAGGGAACATCGTCCATCCGCCGAGCATTCCGGCCGCAACCGGTCCGCCCAGCAGAGGCCGGGCAAGCAGCAGCACCACGGAGACCATGACCAGGCTCACCCCGATCCAGGCCGCACGCATGGGTCTCGACACGCCTGCACCCGCCGTCAGGTTCCGCGCGAAGAGCCACGAGCCCGTCGCGTAGCCCGCCAGCGAGAGCGCGATCCATGGGAACAGAGGAAAGTAGCCCGTCGCGAAGTAGCCGAGCACCACCTCCCCGAGCGTGAACTCGTAG
>CAYPOZ010000188.1:0-646 GCA_964412415.1 uncultured Isosphaeraceae bacterium
CCTGGCTCGCGCCAGCGCGAGTTCACCGTCGGCGGCGCCTTCGGCTGCAGGATGTCCAGCTGCGCGCGGGAGTCCGCGAGCACCTCAAAGACGAAGTTGCGCAGCCCCACATCGACCTTGGCAAGCTCGGGGCGGAGCGGCTGCTCGGTCAGCGGTGCGGTCTTGACAATCTCCGCCGCGCTCCACGAGCCCGAGGGCAGCAGCTGCTGCCGCTCGAACACGAGATCAACCACGTAGAGCGAGTCATTGAACCAGGGAGACGGGATCGCCACGCGCGGTGGCTTGGCGTCCGGCTTCGCAGCACCCAGCTCCGCGCGCATCCCCTTGAGGTCAACGCGCGCAAACGGCGTCACCCACGTGCGGTCGCGGTCGGCGGAGGCCTCGAGCGCCTTGCGGAACTCGTCGTCGGCCGGCATCGCCTCGACGTCAAGCGCATCTGCCGTGACGGCAGCGCCAATCATCTGGAGCGACGCGAACGCGGGCTCGTGGTACCACTGGTCTGAGGCGGCCGAGCTGGGCGCAATCAGCGCGCCGAGCGCAGGATGCGTAGGCACAAGATCGCCCCTGGGTGACACGCTGCGCTTGAGCGCCTCCTCGATCGATGCGCGCCCCGAGACCGTGATCTCCGGGAACTGCACGGGACTCC
>CAYPOZ010000188.1:823-1077 GCA_964412415.1 uncultured Isosphaeraceae bacterium
TCAACGTTCACGCTGCTCTCGCTGAGCACAAACTGCCACGCAAACACGCCGGCGATGGCAAGCGCACCAACGCCCACCAGGATCTTCTCGACATGCTGCTCGAACGGGTTGATTCCCTTGTTTTGCATCGTCATCGTGCTCCGAAATCAGCCACCCTGGCCGTAGTTCATCGAGCCGGCATCGGCGGGCATGTCGCCGCCCGCGGGCGCGGCGCCGGGCCCCGCCTGCTATGGGCTCGGCGGCAGCGAGCCGAC
>CAYPOZ010000188.1:1087-4765 GCA_964412415.1 uncultured Isosphaeraceae bacterium
CATGAGCGGACCGGTCCACTCGCGCAGCCACACCGACTCAAGCCGCAGGCGCACAATCGACACATGCTGGGGACCGTAGATGTAGCCCTCCTCGGCCGCCTCGAACGGGTCCTCAGGGCGGATGGATGCCATCGTGATCGTGATGAAGTTCTGCTTCGCAAGCGCGTCGAAGACTTGCGGGATGCGTGCCGTCTCGCAGACGAACGTCACGTCCGTGGCGAACACGTCATAGAGCTGGTTCGTGCGGCGCCCCGTGAAGCTCGCCGCGAAGTTGTCGAGCGCCACCGGCATCGCGGGGTCGATGGGGGTTCCTGTCATCCCCATGGCCATGCCTCCCCCCATCCCGTCACCCGTCAATCCGTCGCCCATGGATCCGTCGCCCATCGACCCATCCATGGCAGGCGCAGCGCCATCCCCGCCTGCGGGTGCAGCGCCTGAAGGTGCAGCGCCTCCGGCGCCAATCGGGCCGACAAAGCGGACCTCGTCGATGCGCTTCACGGCGGCCGTCTGCACGTTGGCGTCGGGCCCATTCACCTGCGCTAAGGCGGCGAGGATGTCGGAGAGCACCCAGAACTCCCACTGCTGCCGCCAGAGGCTCTGCAGGATCACGTCCGGCGCGTCCTTCTTGAACGGTGACGTCGGCACTCGAAGCGTGTCTGCGTCTGCATACATCGCGAAGTCGCGCGCAGCCTCGTTGTACGCCTGCAGACGCGCGTTCCCGAGCTCGCGGGCAAGCGCCTCCGCCTCCTGGGCGTTGAGCTGCTCAGTTGGCCCCTTCTTGAGGTCCGACGCAATGAACTGCTCCTTGCGGCGCACGAGGAATGCCTGCACCTCGGCCTCGTCGGGCACTGACCCGAGCCGCGCATCGCTGAGTAGCTTGCCGTACGAGGCCGACACGGCATCGAAGAAGTCGAGGTGGATCTGCTCGAGCGCGGGATCGCCCTTCTGGAGCCGGAGCGACATGATCGGCTGGTGGCCTCCCCTGTTTCGCTCCACGGCGAACTCGCGCACCTGCACGCTGTCCTTGCGGAGCGTCTCGATCCGCGCCTGGTACTCCTCGAGAAGTTTCTGGTTGACGATCGCGTTCTGCGAGAAGGGAGCCTGGCCGGGCACCTCAAGCGTCACCTGAGTCCGCTCAAGGTCCTTCAGCTCGGTCATGCGAGCGGCCTTCGACTGCGCCTCCTCCATCACGCCTGCGGTCATCATGTCGGCCGCGAAGTAGCCGCCGGCCAGCGCTGCAACGGACGCGCTGCCGAGCACCACAAGCAGCAGGTTGTCCTTCACCCACGCCTGGGCCTTCTGTGCGTCGAAGTTGAGCTTCAGCTCGAGCTTTGGACCCTTCACTGCGTCACCATCCCTGGCGCCGGGGCGGCGCCCTTGTCGCGGAGCTGCACCGTGAACACGATCGTGCCGCGGTACACGTAGTCGTCGTCGCCCACCAGCGCCGGCGCCTTGGGGATCGGCGCCTCCTTGGCGATGTCGATCTTGGCCGCAGCGGGATCGAGCGCCGCCGCGCCCCGCTCGCGCTTCTTCTTGCGCGCCTCAGCCGGGTCGGCATCCGAATCAAATCCGGCACTGCTGTCGCCGCTGCTCTCGCCGGACGCCACACCGACCCCGGTGGCCTGGGTGTTGACTACACCGCTCACCGTGCGGCGGCCCTTGAACGCAGCGCCACCCGTGCCCTTGCTCGCAGACGCGGCGTCCTGGCTTGCCGCCGCATCCGAGGCCGCTCCCTGCGACGCGGACGCAAAGGACTGGACCTCCTCCTTGCCGCCCTTGTAGCGGGTGAAGTTCGGCACCGCGACTTCGCCCACAATGGTGTAGGGGACATCAGCCCGGTCGGCGTTCTTGCGGAACCAGTCGATGATTCCGCCCGCCTGGTTCACGAAACGCTCCGGATCGCTCTTCGTAAGCGTGACGGTCATGGCCACGCGGATGCGCCGCGCCGGCGGGCCGCCTGCCGCCGGGGGCTCCTGCGCGTACTCGCCCGCGAGCGCGTCAAGCGACACCAGCGTGCGCTCCGCAGCCGGGATCTTGCGGATCGCCTCTACGTCCGAGCCGCGCAGCGCAGGGTCCGGGTTTGCGGTGGCGAGCACGGCGAACGCATCGTTCACGATGTGCGGCCACACGTCGCGGTAGTCCACGAGCGACATCATGTTGCCGGCGGTGGCGCCCAGCGCCGAGCTCGACTGCAGCGAGGAGTACTGGTCGCGCAGGTTCTTGCCGCTGCGGATCGCGTCTTCCACCACCGCTGGCACGCCGCCCCTCTGCATCGTGGCGACCTGCATCGTGGGACGCACCACCATGAGGGCGCCGGCCGCAATGAACAGGCACGCGGCCGCAGCGAACCACCTGGTCTTGCCCTTCCACATCTTCGTGCGGAGGTTGGCAGCGGGCGTCAGGTTGACGCTGATCTTCGCGAGACCGAGGCCCTGCAGCGCGAGGCCGTACGCGGTCGCGAGGTTCACCGAGTGCTTCGAGAAGTCTGCAGCCTCCGAGCCCTCGACGCGAATGCGCTTGAACTCGTCCAGTCGCTGCATGTCCACGCCGAGCTGCTGCGAGAGGAACTTCCTGAGGCCCGGGATCTTCAGCGTGGAGCCGACGCCGAGCACCTGCTGGATCGGCGTGTCGCGGTTGAGGGTCTCGTAGTAGCCGCGCGAGCGGCGGATCTCCTCCACGAGCTGCTCGAACACGCCCTTCATAGCGGCCATGAGCTGGCGCGCGTTCTTGTGCGTCGCGGCCTCCTGCTTGAGGCGCTCGGCCCGCGAATAGTTCACGCCGCGCTCGCTGAACGCGTCGACGATCGCCTCGGTGAAGTGCGTTCCGCCCAGCGGGAAAGTGCGGATCCAGCAGCGGCCGCCCTGCGCCACGACGACGTCGCTGGCGCTCGTGCCGACGTCGACGACGGCCAGCGCCGCAGCGCCGTCCGCGAGCTCGAAGTCGTAGCTCACGGCGTTAAAGAGCGCTAGCGGGCTGAGCGTCAGGGCCTCCGGGAACAGCCCGCATTCCGCATACAGCGCCATCCGCTGCGCAAGACGCTCCTTCGTGATCGCGAAGATGCCGACCTCGACCTCCGGGCTGTCCTTCTGCTGGAATGTCTGGTAGTCCCACTCCACCTGGTCGATCGGGAACGGGATCTGCTGCGCAGCCTCGAACTTGACGATGTCAGGGATCTTCTTGGGCTCGACCGGAGGCAGCTTGGCAAACCGAGCAAACGCCATCTGGCCGGGGATGCTGACGACGATGGGCTCCTTGCCCAGCTTCTCGGAGTTGGCCTGAACGAACTGGCCCAGGCCCACCCGGATCATGCCGTCAACGTCGAGGTCCGGGGTCGTGAGGACCTTGGAGTACGGGATCACGGCAAAGTCGGTGACCACCACATCGCCGCCATCCCGGTAAAAGATACCCTGAAACAATCCCGGCCAGACCAAACGGACCGCCTTGATCGCCGCAGTTCCCACCTCAATGCCCCAAGCAGCCTTCTTCAATGCCATAGTCGGGTCAGTCTCCTTGCCTAGGGTGCCGTAGTTCGGGGCGGCGGACGGGCCGTTCAGGTCATGTGTTGCGCGGTCGGCGAGCGGGTCCGCAGGGGCGCGGCATCATAAAGGCGATCGCAGCAACCCGTGGCGATCCCCCCCTCATATACGGATTGGAACTGGTCTGAGGATGCGTCGTCCC
>CAYPOZ010000189.1:0-1335 GCA_964412415.1 uncultured Isosphaeraceae bacterium
AGCGACATGTCGATGCCCACAAGCGTCAGCTTCTTGGACCACCGCGGCATGCTGTCGACGACCCGCCGCAGCCAAGGCACCCCGGGAGTTGTGAACAAACCTGTCATCGAGTGACACCCACGACTAAACACCATACGTTGTGACGCGACAAACCCAAGCCGGACCCGTCATGATGGAGATAGGTTGCGCGGATACTAAACATCCGCAATGCCATACGGCTAGATCGGCTGTCTTCAGGACTGACTGAAGGCAGATTGGCGGCGGCATCCATGCCTGCCGAGACGGTAGCCGATAATCGCGAGCGCGGTGCGCCAGTTATCGGGCTGTGGTCGAGCCCATCGCCCGGAACTTCTCGAAGCGGCGGCGGACGAGGGTGTCGGGGTCCAGCCGCGTCAGGTCGCGGAGCTGCTCCACGATCCAGTGCTGCATGGCGTTGGCGGCGCCGCGCGGGTCGCGGTGGGCGCCGCCGGCGGGCTCGGTGATGACCTGATCGATGAGACCGTTGGTGAGGTTGCGGTCGGCGGTGAGCGCGAGTGCGGTGGCGGCCTTGGTGTTGGTGTTCTCGTTGGCTTCCTTCCACAGGATGGCCGCGCAGCCTTCGGGGCTGATCACCGAGTACCAGGCGTACTGCATCATGGCGACCTTGTCGGCCACTGCGATGCCGAGCGCGCCGCCTGAGCCGCCCTCCCCGATCACGATCGAGACGATTGGCGTGCGGAGCCGGCTCATCTCGCGCAGGTTCACTGCGATGGCCTCGGCCTGCCCGCGCTGCTCGCTCTCGATGCCGGGGTACGCACCCGGCGTATCCACGAGCGTGACGATGGGCATCTTGAACTTCTCCGCCATGCGCATCTTGAGGAGCGCCTTGCGGTAGCCCTCGGGGTTTGCGCAGCCGAAGCGGCAGTTGATGCGCTCCGCGGTGGTACGGCCCTTCTGGTGGCCCACGAGCATCACCTTGAATGGGCCGATGCGGGCGAGACCAGTGATGATGGCCGGATCGTCGCCAAAGCGGCGGTCGCCGTGCAGCTGGCAGAAGTCGCGGCACATCATGTCGATGTAGTCGGCGGTCTGCGGGCGCGCCGGATGGCGCGCGACGCGCACTGTCTGCCACGGCGTGAGGCTGGAGTAGGCCTTCTTGAGGAGCGTGTCGCGGGTCGCCTTAAGCGTGGCGAGCTCCTCCGCGAGCGTGGCGGCGGCGGGGTTGGACTCGAGCTGCTCGATCTGCTTCTCGATGTCCAGGACAGGCTGCTCAAAGTCGAGCGCGTACATGAGTGGAGGGATGGTAGTCGGGCGCCGCGGTGCGGTGCGCGGCGTGGGCGGTGCGCGGCGTGTGCC
>CAYPOZ010000189.1:1345-4755 GCA_964412415.1 uncultured Isosphaeraceae bacterium
GTCGCGTCATGCGCTCACGGTAGCAGGGGCATGACGCCCACGATGGCGGTTGTTGGATTCGGCAACATGGGCAGCGCGCTTGCGACCGGTGCGGTGCGGCATCAGGCTGCCGACCCACGCCAGATGATCGTGATCGAGGCCGACGCTGCGGCGCGCGAGCGTGCGGCGCTGCTTGGGTGCCGCGTGAGCGCGAACGCGCATGATGCGCGCGGTGCGGCGTGCGTGGTGCTGGCGGTGAAGCCGCAGGTGATGCGCGAGGTGAGCGAGGCGATCGGCGAGCTGACGTCGCCGGCGCTGGTGATCTCGATCATGGGCGGCATCACGCTGGCGAGCATCGCGGAGGCGTTCGGCCCCGTGGCGCGGTGCGTGCGCGCGATGCCGAACCTGTGCGTGCAGGCGGGCCAGGGCATGACGGCGTACGCGTGCGGGCCGCGGTGCCGCGAGGATGACCGCGACTTCGTGACGCGGTTCTTCGGTGCGGTTGGAGATGCCGTTGAGGTGCAGGAGCACATGCTCGATGCGGCCACTGCCGTGAGCGGGTCCGGGCCTGCGTACGTCTTTCTGCTCGCGGAGGCGTGGATCGACGCGGCGATGTCGCTTGGGTTTGACCGCGCGACGGCATCGCGCATGGTGCGGCGCACGATGCTTGGTGCGGCCACGATGATGGCGCAGGGCGGATCGCCGGCGGACCTTCGCGCGATGGTGACGAGCCCCGGCGGCACGACGAGCGCTGCGCTCGCGGTGCTCGACGCGCGCGGGTTCCGCAGCTCGCTGCACGATGCGCTGCGCGCGGCGCGCGACCGTGGCCGCGAGCTGTCGGCGCATGCCGCGGGGGTGGCGAAGTGAGCGGGCGCAGCCTCGTGGTTCTTGCGCACGCCGCGGGGGTGGCGAAGTGACGAACTTCTCCCCTGCCATTGACCTTCGCGACGTGGAGAAGCGCTACGGGCGCGGCACGCACGCGCTGCGCGGCGTGGCGATGCGCGTGGAGCGCGGCGAGATCTTCGGCCTGCTCGGGCCAAACGGCGCCGGCAAGAGCACGCTGGTGAAGATCATGATGACGGTGGTGCGCGCGACGCGCGCCGAGGGCGAGGTGCTCGGACGGCCTGTGGGCGACCGCGGGACGCTTGCGCGCGTGGGCTACCTGCCGGTGAACCACCGCTTCCCCACGTACCTGACGGGGCGCCATGTGGTTGAGTTCAGCGGCGCGATGTGCCTTGTGCCGCGGCGCGAGCGCAAGAAGCGCGCGGCGCACTGGATCGATGTGGTGGGGATGTCGTCGTGGGCGAATCGGCCTGTGGGTTCCTACAGCAAGGGCATGCGCCAGCGCACGGGGATTGCGGCGGCACTGGTGAACGACCCTGAGCTGGTGGTGCTGGATGAGCCGACCGATGGCGTGGACCCGGTGGGACGGCGCGAGATCCGCGACGTGCTGATGCAGCTGCGCGCGCAGGGCCGGACGGTGTTCGTGAATTCGCACCTGCTGAGCGAGCTTGAGATGGTGAGCGACCGCATCGCGATCATGGTGCAGGGACGCGTGGCCGCGCACGGCACGATCGACGAGCTGACGGCATCGAGCCGCAGGTACGAGATCGTGATCGAGGGCGATGCGCCGGAGTGGGCCAGCGCCGTGGCGCAGGTGAGCGCGGTGCCTGCGGGCGGGCTGAGGTCGAACGGGATCGACGGGCCCGGCACGCGCATGACGTTCGTCGGGATGGACGTGCATGGCGCGCAGCCGCTGCTTGACCGGCTGCGTGGCGAGGGCCGCGTGGTGGCCACGGTGCAGGCGGTGCGCGAATCGCTCGAGGACCTCTTCATGCGCGCGGTGCGCGACCCGACGACGGGGCTGTTCTTCAAGCCGGGCGCGGCGGGCGGGCCTAGGGGCGGCGGCGCGGGCGGCGGCGGATCCCCTGTGGGTGGCGCAGGCGGCGACGCATCCCCTGCCGGCGGCGGATCGGAGCGTGCCTCATGATGATGCAGACGCTGGCGATTCTTGGCGCGGCGTACCGCGAGCTGAATGCGCGCAAGCTGTTCTGGCTGGCGATCGCGCTGTCGGGCGCGGTGGTGGCGCTCTTCGCGTCGCTTGGCATCAACGAGCAGGGCATCACGTTCCTGACGTGGACGTTCGACTCGCCTGTCTTCAACTCGCGTCTCGTGCCGCGCGAGACCTTCTACAAGCTGCTCTTCGTGAACGTGGGCCTCGAGTGGTGGATCGGACTGCTGTCGACGCTGCTTGCGCTGGTGACGACGGCCGGCATCATTCCAGATCTCGTGTCGCCAGGGTCGGTGGACATGATGCTGGCGAAGCCGATCAGCCGCACGCGGCTGTTCCTGACGAAGGTGGGCACCGGGCTGCTGTTCACGGCGCTTCAGGTGAGCGTGTTTGCGATCGCGACGATCGTGGCGATCGGGATCCGCGGCGGCGTGTGGGAGTGGTCGCTGCTGGTGGCGGTGCCGCTGTCGGTGCTCTTCTACTCGTACCTGTACTGCGTGTGCGCGCTGGTGGGAGTCCTGACGCGCTCGACGGTGGCAAGCCTGATCGTGACGCTGCTCTTCTGGGCGGCGGTGTTCGCGGTGCACAGCGCGGAGTCGATCTCGACGTTCGGGCGCGTGGGCACCGAGCTTGAGCTGCAGAAGCTCGAGGAGCGGGTGGCTGCGCTCGAGAAGAGCGTGCCTGAGGGCGCGAGCGCCGACGAGGACGACGATGCCGCGGAGCTCGAGCGTCTGCGCGAGCGGCGCGAGGCTGTGGCCGATGCGTCGGCCAAGTGGAACGAGGCGCACTGGTGGTTCTACGCCACCATGACGGTGCTTCCGAAGACTGCCGAGACGCTGTCGCTTGCGGAGCGTTGGCTCGTTGAGGCTGCGGCGCTGCCGAGGCCCGACGAGGACGAGCCGGTGCGTGGGCCCAGGCGCGCGTTCGTGTCGCGCGAGGTGAGGCGCGGCGACTTCGCTCGCGCGCTCGAGGAGGAGGAGCGCTCGCGCAGCGTGTGGTGGGTGCTTGGCACGAGCCTGCTCTTCGAGGCCGCGGTGCTTGGCCTTGCGACGCGCATCTTCGTGCGCCGCGACTACTGATGCTCGAGCGGATCGCCACCTGGGGATGGTGGTGGCGTGCAGGCATGTGCGTGGCGTGGGCCGTGTACCTGGCGCTGGCGTACATGGTCGCGCGCGGGACCGCGGGCGGGTGGAGCGGGATCAGCACTGCGCTGCTTGGGGTGACTGGCGCGCTTGGTGCGGCGATCTTCCTGCTGCCGCTGGTGGCGCTGCTCGATGCCGAGGAGGTGGTGTGCGCAACGCGCGCCGGGCGGCGGTACGCGCGTGGCGAGTGTCCGGCGTGCGGCCAGCCGAGGGTGCCGGGCGCGGTGGCGGAGCCCTGCACGGAGTGCGGTGTGGCGTTTGTGCGACCTGCGCCGTGG
>CAYPOZ010000190.1:0-616 GCA_964412415.1 uncultured Isosphaeraceae bacterium
GCACCCCATGCATTCGCCGCTCGTGCTGCGGTGCTACGAGGACTACTACAACCGCAAGGTTGCCTGGCTCCTCTCACATGGCAGGCGCCGCAACTACTTCGGGCACGCGGGGAACATGGTCATCCGCCGCAGCGTGTTCGAGAGGATCGGTCTCTTCGACGCGATGCCGATCGTTGGAGACACGGAGATCATCCACCGCCTGCTCGCCCGCGTCCCCGATGCGGTCGTCCGCAGCGTGCCCGACGCGCACGTCGTGCATGCCGAAGTCGACTCGGTGCGGATGGCATGCGCGAAGCTCATGGAGATCGGCGGACATACGCAGTCGCTTGTGGCGGTCGCGGCGTACCGCCCGGTGGGGCTGGGGGACAAGCTGCGCATCGCCGCAGACACGCTCCGCCACAACCGTCACGGGTGGATCGGTCCGCTCGCGCTCCTTGCCATGCTTGCCGCAGGCTGGGCTGCCTACGCCTGCGGCCGCGTGAGGCGCAGGCTCTCCGGTCCTGCGGTCCACCGACATGGGTAGGTGTTGCCGATGATTGGGATCAAGTATGTCAGCGAGTTGCCGACGACCGGCTACGGCCGCGCCGCCCGCGAATACATGCGGCAGCTCACCGCC
>CAYPOZ010000190.1:635-2867 GCA_964412415.1 uncultured Isosphaeraceae bacterium
TTGCGGTACTCAGGCAGGCCGGTGAGGGCATCCATCCCGATCACCTGGACGCCGATGGTGCCCGGCAGCCGCTCGGGACGGTGGCTGCATCCCTTCGAGGGCAGGGAGTGGCCAGACGACGAGTTTCGTCCACTGGTGAACCGGCCGCTCGACTATGACATCGTGATCCTCCATCTCCAGCCGGACGACCTGCCCGACTGGCAGGCTCGCGAGCGGGGCACGCGCATCGTCGCGATGACCGTCTGGGAGTTCGACCGTCTGCCGCCGCACTGGCCCGGGATCCTCAACTCGACCCGCGGCGTGATCGTGCCTTGCCGCTGGAACCGTGACGTGTTCCGCGCTGCCGGGGTACGGGTGCCCGTCGAGGTGGTGCCCCACGTGGCGCCGATGCAATGCCCAGAACCCCTGCTGCTGCCCAATGATGTGCGGTCGGACGACTTCGTCTTCTGCACAATCGCAGCCTGGCGCGAACGCAACGCGCCGCACCTGACGCTGGAGGCCTTCCTGCGCGAGTTTCGGGGCGACGAGCCCGTCTCGCTCGTGCTCAAGACCTCGTGCACGAACGAGCGCAGGCCGACTCGCGGATTCTGGAACTACCGAGTTCGCCGGCACATCGACACCACGGCCCGCCAGATCGCGGCGGTGCGGGCCCGATGCCGGTCCACCGCCCGAGTGGCCGTGATGCTCGACGAGCTAGGCGACGGCGGCATCGCGGCGCTCCATGCCCGTGCAAACGCCTACGTGTCGCTCACCCGCGGCGAGGGATTCGGATTGGGCGCGTACGAGGCGGCCTGGACCGGGAAGCCTGTCATCATCACGGGCCACGGCGGGCAGCTCGACTTCCTGCAGCCCGACAGCGCGCTGTTCGTGGATCACCGGATGGTGCCGTGCTGCGACCCATACGCGGGACCTTCGGCCGCCATCAACCAGATCGGCTCGTTGTGGGCCGAGCCGGACCTCGCGCACGCCGGACGGCTGATGCGCGACCTTGTCGCCGATCCTGCCGAAGCCCGACGGAGGGGCACGCTCCTCCAACAGCATGTCGCCGAGCGATTCGACTCCACACGGATCACCGATCGGCTTGTGTCCTTCCTGGACGAGGCGTGCGGCTCGTGATTGCATGCAACGAATCTGCGGCAAGTCTCGGCCAGGGTGACAGCCGGGATGCGGCCCTCTTCCTCTCGCCCTGCGCGGTCCGCCGTGCGCACGACACGGGGCTTGCCTCGCGTGCTGCCGCCATTGCCGAGCGGCTCGAGCGGCATCACGAGGTGAGGATCCTGACGCGCGACGATGTCGCCCTTCGATGGTCCGAGCGCTGGCGGCGCTGGGTCAGGTTCACCGCCCCGAGACTCGCGCCCGCGTGCTCGTCTGTTCCGTGGGACTGGCCGACATCGTCGCGGCCCGCCGCTGAGGCAGCCCGGATGTGGCATGGCCGCATGAGCCGGGTGCACGTCTTTCGCCTCCCCATGGCCCCGTGGATCGCCCGCCTTCCGGCGGGAGGCCGGCGTGACCTTGATCTCGACGAGAGCGAGTCGCAGACACGAGGCCGCATCGCAGGCTTGGCCCGGCAGAACGGCCATCACGCCCTCGCGGTGGCGTTGACAGCCGAGTCGGCCTTCTACGCGCGGGCAGAGCGGGAGTGGCTGCCGCGGTTCGACCGCGTCTACGTGTCGTCGCGCACAGAGGCCGACACGATCCTGGAACGGGTGCCGGGCATCGATGTCCGCGTCATCCCCAACGTCGTGCCACTGCCGGACGAGCCAGCAAGGATCGGGCGGACGGGACCTTTCACGATGGCCTTCGTGGGCAACCTTGCCTACTACCCAAACCACGACGCCGTATGCCGACTCGTGCGAGACATCCTTCCGAGATGGCGGAGCCGCGGCGATGCGCGGCTGATTGTTGCCGGCCGGGGCGCCAGCCGCGGACTGCGCCGCCTATTGGCCGGCGACGATCGCGTGGAACATCTCGGATTCGTGGAGGACATTGCCTGCGTGTATCGGCGGGCGGACATCGCGGTCGTGCCGCTCCGTGCTGGCGGCGGGACGCGGATCAAGATCCTTGAGGCCCTCGCGTGGCGCGTGCCCGTGGTCGCGACACCTGAAGCGGTCGAGGGCCTCGAGGTTGTCTCCGGAGAGCACGTGCTCATCGGCGACTCCGACGACGCATTGCTGCATGCCTGCGAGAGGCTTCGGGATGATGGCACACTGGCCGTGCGACTCGCCAGCAGCG
>CAYPOZ010000190.1:2877-4682 GCA_964412415.1 uncultured Isosphaeraceae bacterium
CAGGTGACGCAGACATCAAGCCGCGAGAACGCGACCTCGACGTCCTTGCCCGTCTCGCGGACGACGCCCGGCACGGCGCCGACGCCTTGGCGCCACTTGACTGACGACGATCCCGTCGAACACGGTTGCCAGCACCCATGACCACCTTCTTCGACGTCACACGCACCTGGCTGCTCTGGAGCGGTCCGCCCGACGGGGTCGCACGCACCGTCTTCGGGCTGTGCGCTGCCGGCGAGCCGCTGGGCATCATGCCCATCGTTCGCCACCCGCTGCATGGGCGGTGGTACCGGGTCCCGAGGTTCACCGCCTCATCGCGCGCGGTCGCTGATCGGCCTTCGCTTGCCGGCGAGATCCTCAGGAACGCCGATCGCGTACCCCTTCTGCGTACCGCCGCGCACGCATGGAGATTGCGTACGCGACTCGCGGAGCTGGAGTCCATAGGCGCACCAGTCGACCCTGGGGCAGGCGACACGGTGCACCTGCTCGAGCCGCCCTCGCCGGGAATCCGCGGCCACTTCGCAGCCCTGACGCGGCTCGCGCAGCACAGCCCCGGCTGCGAAATCGTTGCGCTCGTCCACGACCTTCATCCCCTCGACGCACCAGAGCTTGCAACCAGCGGAACGCAGCGGATGTTCCGCCGCTGGACAGCCTTCCTCGGCGAGCACGCCGACAGGATCTTGGTCGCCTCCCAGGCGATCGCGGACTCTGTGCGGCGCCACGTGCCAGGAACGCCGATCGGCACGATCCGGCTGGCAACCCGGATCGAGTGGTGCCCCACCACAGCGCCGATCTCTGTCAATGACATCGCTAGCGCGCTGTGGGCAGGAGGCTGGTGCTCGCAGGCCTCAGCAGACCCGATGGTGCAGCGTGGGGAGTGGCTGCTGTCGGTGGGCAGGCTCGAGCCGAGGACGAACCACGACATGCTGCTCGACGCGCTCGAGCCATTGTGGCGCGCCCGCCGGCTCGACCTGCCGCTCGTCATCGCCGGCCGGCCATCGACCGCGACAGGTTCCCTCCGTCGCCGAATTCGCAGGTCGCCGGTGCTTCGCCGGCATGTGGCGCTTCTTGGCGCAGTGCCCGACGAGGCGCTCTGGCACCTGTACCGCGGAGCGCGACTCTCGATCGCGCCATCCCTTCACTCCGGAGTTTCCCTTTCGGTCTCGGAGTCGCTGCAGTTGGGCACCCCGTGCCTCGCCTCACGCGCATGCGGAGTTCCCGAGGGGGCGGCCGACCGCATCGAATCCTTCGATCCACGGTCGCGCGAGCAACTCCAGTCGCTGCTCCTGCGCACTGTCGAGGACAAGGCCTATGAGCGCCGGCTGCGCGAACGCACAGCGGGATTCGCCGCATGTGCGTGGTCGGACACGGTCGAGGACATGACCGGGAGATCGGTGCGCAGGGCTGTTCGGCCCCGTCTGCCGCAGATCGATGCGGTGTACGCATGGTGTGACGACTCCGATCCGAGGTTCCGCAGCGAACTCGCACGCTGGCGGCCGGCCTTGCGCGATGCGTGCGCGGCCGGGGAAGCGCGCTTTCGCAGCCAGGACGAGCTGAAGTACTCGTTGCGCTCGCTTGAGGCCCACGCGCCCTGGGTCAGGAATGTCTTCCTGGTGACGGACGGGCAGGCGCCGGACTGGCTCGATCGGGGGCATCCCGACATGCACGTCGTCTCGCATGCCGACATCTTCGAGGATGCCGCTGTCCTCCCCTGCTTCAACTCCCTTGCCATCGAGACGAATCTTCACCGCATCCCGGGGCTCTCCGGGTCGTTCCTGTACCTCAACGACGACTTCCTGATCGGCAAC
>CAYPOZ010000191.1:0-3526 GCA_964412415.1 uncultured Isosphaeraceae bacterium
AGAGGCGCTGCAGACCTCTATGCGCAACAAGTCCAAGCTCGTGCTCTGCAACCTTTCCCCCCGCGTGCGCAGCGCCTTCGAGATCTCCCGCCTGATCCAGATGTTCTCGATCGCCGCGTCGCGCGACGAGGCGCTGAAGGCCTGACTAGGGTCGCTCCCTCAAGACCATGAGCACCGCACCGACGCCATCGCCAGCACGTGACGGATCCGCAGCGGGGGCCCGAGCAGGCGCCGTGCTGATGGCTCCTGCCGAGTGGTGGTGGAACGTTTGGACCGGCGTGCTCAGCATGATCGGCGCATGGAGCTGGCTGTTCTACGACGTTTCGGTGTGGGTTGTGCGCGCACTGCTGCTGCGCCGCGCGCGGTTCGGCGCTCAGGAGCTCGCGGTTCAGGTGGTGCGCGTCGGCGTGCGCAGCGTGGGTATCGTCGCCCTGGTCTCGGGCTGCATCGGCATCATCCTTGCGCTGCAGACCGCGCCAAGCCTCGAGACCTTCGGCCAGACCGACAAGGTCGCCAACCTCATCGCGGTCGCAGTGTTCCGGGAGCTCGGTCCGCTCATCGCGGCAATCGTGCTGACTGGATTCGCCGGCGCATCCATCGCTGCAGAGCTGGGCACGATGGTGGTTGGCGAGGAGATCGAGGCGCTCGAGGCAATGGCGCTCAATCCCGTGCGGTTCCTGGTGGTGCCGCGCCTGATCGCAACTGCGGGCAGCCTGCTCGTGCTCGCCGTGCTCGCCGACCTAATGTCGGTGGTGATGGGTGGCGTCGTCGGCGTATGGGTGCTCGGCATCCCATACGAGATCTACAAGTTCAACACGATCGACCAGCTCGAGATGGTGGACTTCGTGACCGGCATCTTCAAGGCTGGCGTGTTCGGCCTGATCCTCGGCCTGATCGCATGCACGAACGGGCTGCGCGTGACTGGAGGCGCCGCGGGCGTCGGCCGCGCGACCACCGCAACGGTGGTCCAGACGACGGTCACGATCGTGATCGCTGACCTCCTCTTCTCGACGATCTTCTACTCGATCGGCCTGAACTGACCGACTGGCAGGTGGCGGCGGCGGATGGGGCCGTTGCACGCCTATTCAGTGGGTCCGCCGCGGGGCATCATGCCGCACGCAGCCAGCAGCAGAGGGACCTCCCTGCGCAGCCGTGCGTCGACCTCCTCAGGAGACTCCACAAGCGCGGCACCGCAGGTCTTGATGATCTCGTGGCATCCGGCCGACAGCGGGCTGTGCACCGGACCGGGCAGCGCCATTACCTCGCGGTGCGCAAGCTCAAGCGCCAGCCGTGCGGTGATCATCGCGCCCGAGTCGCGCGCGGCCTCGATCACCAGCGTGACGGTCGTGAGCCCCGCAATGATCCGGTTGCGCGCGGGAAACCGTTCGCCTCGACGATCGATTGGAGCAGCTGCAGGTGCTCAGGCGGGTAGGGATCCGCCAGTCCCCCGCCCACGATCGCCACCGTTGTGCCCCCGGCGCGGAGCGCGCCGCGGTGCGCCTGTGCGTCTACGCCGCGCGCTGCACCAGAGGCAATCATCCACCCGGCCTCCGCCAGATGCTCCGCGAACCGTGCCGACTGGGCGATGCCATAGCTCGACGCGCGCCGCGCGCCCACGATCGACACGCCAGGCCGTTGCAGCGCAGCCGCACTGCCACGCACCCACAGAGCCACCGGAGGGTCATCCGAGACGGCCAGTAGCGGCGGGTACTCGGGATCTCCCCACAGGACCATGCCCACGCCCGCATCGTCCATCCTCCGACGCTCCCTCACCGGGTCGCAGAATGTCAATCTCTGGAGGACCCGCTGCCCGCTGGCACGCCACGCCCCCGTCGTTTCGCTCCCGTGGATCGCGCATCGCGGCAGCGGCGCCACCCTCGGTCCTCCAAGCTCACGGCACTCGCGTCGCGCAACAGGCCCCGCCTGCTCGAGCGCCATGGCGAGCGAGAGCGTCCGGTCATCGATGGTCTCGGGATGCGAAAGCGAAAGGGGCTCCATAGGTGGCACCGGCCCTCGCCGGCGAGCCCACCCTAGCGATCCTCAGCCGGCGGCCGCCGGAACAGTGCCATCTTTCCGCGAGTTTGCGGCACCGCCCGTCAGCACCAGCCCCACAAACACCGACAGCGCACCCGCCCCGATGATCCAGAGCCGCATCGGACCGAGCGTCCAGCGCGCCAGTAGCGTGTCGGGATAGGGATCTGGAGCGAAGGCAGGCATCGGCACGCTCGACTCGATCCAGTCGGTGGGCGTCGCCCCTATGGACGAGGCCAGCAGCAGCGGCCTTTCGCCCTTGGGCATGAGATTCAGCTGGCTCGCGGCGAGGCGCCGCAGCAGCGCAGGGTCATCGGACGCCAGGTCATCCATGAAGCGCGAGCACGCCTGCATCCGGGTGAAGTTGTGAGTCTCGATGTGCTCGAGCTGCGCGAGCTGGGTGCGCATGCCGTGCACCTTCTCTGCCTCAGGCACCACCGCCGTAGCCCCAATCAGCAGCAGCCCTGCGACCAGGAATGGCCAGCCAGGGTCAATGCGGAAGAGGGGCGCCGACACCTTCACAAGTGGTGTATCGGCGCACCACGCTCGCGGCCTTCAACGCTGCGCGCTCAGGCGAGCTCGGGGAAGCTCTTCTGCACGATGCCCACGAGGTCCTTCACATGCTGGATGCTCTCGGCCATCAGCTTGGACTCGCCGCCGTCGAGCTTGACCTCGACCACGCGCTCCATGCCGCCCGAGCCAAGCACGCAGGGCACGCCCACGAAGTAGCCCTTGCCCTTCTGGCCCGGTGCGACGCCGAACGCGTCCTCGCAGTACGCCGCACAGGGCAGGATGCGCTTCTTGTCCTTGACGATCGCCTCGACCATCTGGATCGTGCCGGACGCCGGCGCGTAGTAGGCGCTGGTGCCCATCAGCTGCACGATCTCGCCGCCGCCGACCTTCGCCCGCTGCACGCAGGCGTCGATCTTCTCCTTCGAGAGCAGCATGTCGATCGGGATGCCGTGCACGCTCGTGAACCGCGGCAGAGGCACCATGTCGTCGCCGTGGCCGCCGAGCAGCAACGCCTGGATGTCCTCGATCGAGCACCCGAGCTCCATCGCCAGGAACGCGCGGAACCGGGCCACGTCAAGCGCGCCGGCCTGGCCAAGGATGCGGTGCGTCGGGAAGCCCGAGGCTTTCCACGCCGTGTAGACCATCGCATCGAGCGGGTTGCTGACCACAATCATGACCGCGTTCGGGGAGTGCTTGGCGACCTGCGCAGCGACCTCCTTCACGATCTTGACGTTGGTGGCGATCAGATCGTCTCGGCTCATGCCGGGCTTGCGGGGCAGGCCCGCGGTCACCACCACCACGTCGCTGCCGGCGGTGTCCGCGTAGTCGCCGGTGCCGGTGATGCGGGAGTCGAACTCCTCGATCGGCCCGCAGCAGAGCAGGTCGAGGGCCTTGCCCTTGGCGACGCCCGCGCGGTCCGGGATGTCGAGCAGCACGATGTCGCCAAGCTCCTTGGCGGCAGCCCAGTGGGCGCAGGTGGCTC
>CAYPOZ010000191.1:3623-4669 GCA_964412415.1 uncultured Isosphaeraceae bacterium
GGCGTGAAGGCGCCAGCACAGGGTGCGCGGTGCGCGGGCTGGTTCAGTGCGCCAAGCACCCCACAACGACAGCGGCCGCCCTGTAGGGGGCGGCCGCCAACTGCGCCAGAATGGACTCGAACCATCGACCTCACCCTTATCAGGGGTGTGCTCTAGCCAGCTGAGCTACTGGCGCGCAAGAGGGACAAGTATACCGACCTCATCCGGCAGACGCGCGGCGCAGGGCCCTCAGGCGCGCGATGCACAGGTGCGCCGCGCCCCAGTCCGCGTCGGGCCGGGGAAGCCCAGACTCGTCGCATGTCGAGGCCCGAATCGACTCGAGAATCTCCGCCAGGGCCACTCGCCTCCACTCCGAGATCGCAGCGAGCCCCTCCGCACCCTCCTGCCGGCGCTCCTCGATCCACTCCCGCCGCTCCATCCACTCCATGAGCTCATCGGGCGGAAGCTGCGGGATCTTTCGGCCACCCTCAGCAGCGCGCACGAAGGCCTCCGCACGCAGTTCAGCAGATGCGAGCGCCGCCACCGCCTCGTTGATGCGCGCACTCATGCGCATCGCCGCCTCGCGAGCGGCGCCTTCAGGATGCCTGTCGGGATGGCAGCGCGCAAGCGCGCGCACCTGCTCGGAGCGCACCTGCGCATCCGTGACCGCCCATGTGCGCGAAAGACCAATCACCGCGTACGGGTCGTCAGACACGGTGAGCTCGCCCGGATCGGGACTCACTGAGCGTCTCAATCCTCGTCTGCGGACTTCTTGCGGCGTGCTGCGGCTGGCTTGGCCGCCTTCGGCTTCGCTGCGGCCTTCGGCTTCGCTGCGGCCTTCGGTGCCGCCTTCGGCTTCGATGTGGCCTTCGGTGCCGCCTTCGGCGACTTTGCGGCGGTCTTCGCCGGTGACTTCGCTGTGACCCTGGATACCGACTTCGCAGGCGCCTTTGGGGACTTCAACGACTTCACCGACGCATCAGCGACAAGCGATTCGCTCGCTGTTACGGGTGCAGCGGGCGGCACTGGGCTCGCAGCGGGCTGCGATGGGCTCGCAGCGGGCGGCA
>CAYPOZ010000192.1:0-265 GCA_964412415.1 uncultured Isosphaeraceae bacterium
TGAGCGGCCCTCGGCGCATCAGCGGCCAGTCGCCGGAGTTCACCTATCTCGACATGATGCTGCGCCCCGAGGCCTACGGCGACGCGGACGTGATCTGGGTGAAGGGTGCGCCCGTGCGCGCCCCGATCGCCGAGGCGCTGCGCCGCGCAGACCCCCAGCTTGACGAGCGCATGAGGGCGTTCGAGCGCACGGGGCTCATCTCGAAGGACCTTCTCTCGCGGCCGGACGTGCAGCCAGTGCTGCGCGCGCTCGAGTCGGACCTTCT
>CAYPOZ010000192.1:275-4608 GCA_964412415.1 uncultured Isosphaeraceae bacterium
GTATTCGCTGAGCATCGGCGACGTGTTCGTTTTCGGCGTGCTCGCCACGATCGGCATGATCTACGCGTTCTACGTGAAGCCGATGATCCGCCGGCGCGCACGCGCAGCGGTCATGCGCTCGATGCCGAGCGCAGTTGCGGCTGCGGCACTCGCGTTCTGCGCCGCGCTTGTGTGGCCGGTCGATGCGACCGCGCAGGCTCCGGGCACTCAGGTTCGGGGTGCACAGGGCACTGGCGCTGATGCGCCCTTCGCCGCGCAGGTCGACCTCTCTCCGCTGGCCACCGTCGCGGTGCAGAACGACGGCCGCATCAAGAGCTTCCCGTCGTTCGCGTCTCAGATGATGGCCTTCGTGAGCGGCCCTCGGCGCATCGCGCTCGAGTCGGACCTGCTGCGCACGGCCAAGGCGATGGACCAGGTGCGCGGCGCGCTCACCGTGATGCGTCCCGAGTACCTGCTCGACAGGCTTCGCATCGTGCCCGCATCGGCGTCGAGCCCCGATGGCAAGTGGCATGGGATCGCGGAAATCATGCTGCTTTCGGCGGATCCTGCGCGCGTGGCCCGGGCAGGGCTCGAGGCGCAGCCGGTCGCAGGAATCGACGAGGCGTCGCAGCGCAAGGTCGCAGACGCATGGAAGGGCGTCGTCGAAGGATGGACGTCTGGCAACGCGTCCATGGTGAACACCTCGGTGGCTGCCCTCGCCGATGCGCTGCACGGCGTCGACACCGCGGTCTACCCCGACCGCAACCGGCTCGAGTGGGAGTCGTGGTACTTCGCCAACCGCAACATGACGTGGGTATGGCTGCCCTACGCGATCGCGTCCGTGGTGCTGCTGATCGGCGTCGTCTACCGGTGGCCGCGCACGCGCGCGGTGGGCATCGCGCTGTTCGCGGGATCGCTGCTGCTGCAGACCGCTGCGGTGGGGCTCCGCTGGTGGATCGCCCAGCGCTGGCCGAACTCCAACATGTTCGAGGCCGTGACCACGGCGAGCTGGTTCGGCGCAGTGGCGGCGCTGCCCATCGAGTGGTGGCTGCGCAAGCGTGCGGCCGCCGGCCTCGTGGCACTTGCCGCAGGTGTGTCCTGTGCGGTGGCGCTGATGGCGGCGCACTTCCTGCCGGTGCAGCTCAATCCGGCCGTCTCCAACATGATGCCGGTGCTGCACGACGTGTGGCTCTACATCCACACGAACGTGATCATCTTCAGCTACTGCCTCATCTTCATGGCTGCGGTCACCGCGATGATGTACATCCTGTGGCGCGCGCGCGGCGGTGCGCCCGCGTTCGCGCGCGTCGGTGGCGGCAACTTCCAGTGGGGCGCCGAGGGCGCTGGCGGTTTCGGCGAGGTGCTTGATGGCGTCACGATGCTGCTGATGCAGGCATCGTTCGTGCTGCTGTGGGCGGGCATCGCGATGGGGGTGGGACCCCAAGGAGGTCTTCGCGCTCAACACCTTCGTGGTCTTCGCGATCCTCGTGCACGTGCGGCTGACGAGCAAGGACAAGGGCCTCTGGACGGCGTGGCTTGCAGTCGCGGGCGCCGCCGTCATGCTCTTCAACTGGATCGTGATCAACTTCGTGATCACCGGCCTCCACAGCTACGCATGAGCGCTGCACGGCAGGGGCTGGTCCTGCTGCTGGCCTGTGCGGCTGCCTACGTGACGCTGCCGTGGGCGGGGTGGGTGTGGGATGACGACTCGTACGTGACCATGAACGCCATGCTCCGCGACCCGGGCGGGCCATGGCGCGCATGGATCCCTGGCGAGACGCCGCAGTACTACCCGGTGCTGTTCAGCGCGTTCTGGTTCGAGTTCCGGCTCTTCGGCACCGACCCGCTCGGATGGCACATCGTCAACTGGGCTGCTCATGCCGGCGCGTCACTGCTGCTGTGGCGCGCACTTCTGAGGATGCGCGTGCCCGGCGCGTGGCCCGTCGCGCTGCTGTGGGCGGTGCATCCGATGTGCAGCGAGAGTGTGGCGTGGGTCACCGAGGGAAAGAACACCTTCTCGATGCTCGCGATGTGCGCGTCGGCGCTCGTGTGGTTCCGCGGGCGCGATGCGGCGGAGGGCGGCCATTATGCGGGCGACCTGCCGACGCGCGGCGCAGAGCGCACCGCATGCATCAGCCTGGGCGCGTGGGTTGGCAGTATGGCGTGCTTCCTCCTCGCGATGGGGTGCAAGACCACGTCAGTGGCGCTGCCCGTGATGATCCTTGCAGGCGAGTGGTGGCGGGGGTGGCGGCCAGCGAAGGGCCGCCGCGTCATCGCCGCGATCGCGCCGTTCCTCGTGGTTGGCGTTCCCATGGGCCTCTTCACGGCGTGGGTGGAGTCGACCCACGTGGGCGCGTTCGGCCCTGAGTTTGCGCACGGCGCGATGGCGAGGATCGTCATCGCCGCTAGGGCACTGCTCTTCTACCCGCTTGTTGCCCTGTGGCCAGTCGACTTGAGCTTCATCTACCCGCGATGGCCCACCGCGCCGCTCGATGCGGCTGGGATGGCTGCGGTGGCGGTTGTGATCACGATCGCCGCTGCGTCATCCGCACGTGCGCGGCATGGCGCGCCGGGCCTGCTGCTCTGCACGCTGTGCTACGGAGCTGCGATCTTTCCGGCCCTTGGCTTCATCAACGTGTGGCCGCACCGCTACAGCTTCGTGGCCGACCATTTTGCCTACGTGGCGCTTGTGCCGCTGCTGGTGCTGGCGGTCACCGCCGCGAGCGCCACCGTCGCGCGGCTCTCGCGTGATGCGCGACTCGGGCATGCGCTGCTGGCGGCTGCCGTCGCAGGATTCGTCGCGCTCACCGCGGTGCGCACGCTCGACTACCGCGACGAGGAGTCGCTGTGGCGTGCCACGATCGTCACGAATCAGTCGGGGTGGATGCCGCGCGACAACCTCGCCGCGCTGCTGCTCGCGCAGGCGCGCGATGCGGCGGATGCGGGCGATGCCGAGGCCGCCGGCGCGCTCGTGCAGGAGGCGCTGTCCCACGACATCATTGCCGCAGAGGACCCCAACGCCGACTACACCGTCTACCTGAAGATGAGCGAGGCGCTCCGGCTGCTCGGGCGAACCGGCGATGCACTGGCTTCAGTCGACCTGGCCATCCTGCGCGCGCCCGAGCATGCCGAGGTGCACTGGCAGCGCGGCAGGCTGCTCGAGCTGCAGGGGAACTTCAGCCTCGCCGCGAGCTCATACGGCGACGCCGCACGCAAGGGCGACGCATCCATCGACATGTCGTTTGACCGGATCCGAGCGCTGGCCAAGTCAGGCCTCACCGACAACGCCGAGCGCGAGCTCGACGGGGTCGAGTCCCGCACACGCGAGTTCGCACCTCAGCTCGCGCCGGCACTGAAGGAACTTCGCGCGCTCATCGGGCGCGAGAGGGAGCGCGCTTCGGTGACCCGTCCTTCGACGGCCCCGCCGAGCCCGCGGCAGGCGTCGCCGCCTTCTTCGACCCCTCCAGCTGGCCCGTAACGCTGCCGCGCGCGTGACCCTGCTCGGCAGCGCCCGCTCCCGCCGATCCGGCGAAGCGCGCCGACGATCCCAGCTCCTCCGCGATGCGAAGCAGCTGGTTGTACTTGGCGTTTCGGTCGGAACGGCAGGGGGCGCCCGTCTTGATCTGGCCGCAGTTGGTGGCCACCGCGATGTCGGCGATCGTGGCATCCTCGGTCTCGCCTGAGCGGTGCGAGAGCACGGCGCGGTAGCCGGAGGTCTGCGCGAGCTGCACAGCCTCGAGCGTCTCGCTGAGCGTGCCGATCTGGTTGACCTTCACGAGGATCGCGTTGGCGCACCGCTCCCGGATGCCGCGCGCGAGGAACTTGGGATTTGTGACAAAGAGGTCGTCGCCGACAAGCTGGATCTTGGAGCCCAGCGCCTTCGTGAGCGACGCCCATCCCGACCAGTCATCCTCGGCAAGCCCGTCCTCGATGGAGCAGATGGGCCAGTTCGCGCACCAGCGCTCCCAAAGCGCGATCATCTCGTCGCTGCCGACCACGCGGTCGGGGTCGCTCTTGAAGAACCGGTATCCCGTCTTGCCCTTGGCCTTCGCCTCGTTGGCGAGCTCGCTGGTCGCGGGATCAAGGGCGATCCTCACCTGCCGGCCTAGGTCGTAGCCGGCATTCTCGGTGGCCTTCGCGATGAGCTCGAGCGCCTGCTCGTTCGACGCGAGGTTGGGCGCGAACCCGCCCTCGTCGCCGACGGCCGTCGAGAGCCCCTTCGCGTGCAGCACCTTCTTGAGCGAGTGGTAGATCTCCGTGCCGGCGCGCAGCGACTCCTCGAAGGTGTCGAAGCCCCAGGGCTGGATCATGAACTCCTGGAAGTCGACGCTGTTGTCGGCGTGCTTGCCGCCGT
>CAYPOZ010000193.1:0-1031 GCA_964412415.1 uncultured Isosphaeraceae bacterium
CATCACGTAGGTTGAGACGGTCAACATTTGGCTGAGCGGGACGGACATGGAGACGGAATGCTAGCAGGGAGGATCTCTCCGAACCGGGGCGGGATGGCCCACGTAGCACAGCGATGGCGGCACTCGGAATCACCTTCGATGGCGACTGGATGCGCGGCTCGTCCCCACGGCCGGGGCACGTGTCCTGCCCGGTGCAGCGCTCCTGCCAGCCACGTGCCTCCGGTAGGTCACGCATCAGCCGAGTCGCATGCTCGGTCGCCGCCACGATCATGCCGAGCATCGTGCCGTCGGCAACAGCGGACCAAAGTAGGATTGCCCCGATGGAGCGCGTCCGCGCCGCCGACGACGACCGATCGGATGAGTCGCTCCTGCAGTCCCACATCGATGGAGACCCGCGGGCGCTTGAGTTCCTGATCCGCAGGCACTCGGGCGAACTGCACGGGTTCCTCACGCGGTTTCTCGGATCCTCGGCTGCAGCGGACGACGTCTTCCAGGAGACGTTCCTTCAGGTGCATCTCTCGGCAGAGGCCTTCGATGCGGAGCGGCAGTTCAAGCCGTGGCTGTACACGATTGCCGCCAACAAGGCACGCGACTTCCACCGCAAGCGCAAGCGCCGTGCGATGGTGAGCCTCTCCGCTCCGGTGTCCGAGTCAGGAGGCAGCGAGACTCCGCTCTCGAGCATGATCGCCTCCGGCGATCCCTCCCCCGATGCGCCGGCCGAGGCGCAGGACGAGGCATCTGCGATCAAGGCGGTGGTCGACGAGCTGCCCGAGCATCACCGGGAGATCCTCTCGCTGAGCTACTTCCAGCGCATGAGCTACCAGCAGATGTCGGATGTACTGCAGATTCCATTGGGCACGGTGAAGAGCAGGCTGCATGCCGCAGTTGCGCTCTTTTCCGAGCGGTGGCGCCGCGCACGAAGGCAAGGCAAGGACGACCGCGAATGAGCACTTCCCCAGACAGCACCCACCCATCGCCACCCGCCGAACCCGCGGCACTTCACCCGCTCGATGAGCGCGCGCTCGACTGGC
>CAYPOZ010000193.1:1041-1414 GCA_964412415.1 uncultured Isosphaeraceae bacterium
AGCAACTTCCCCCGCCAACTTCCAGAAGATCACTCACCTGAAGGCGCCACGCTGCATCCGCTCGACGAGCGGGCGCTCGACTGGCTCGTCGATCACGGCTTCGGGCTGGCCGATCTTGGCAGCGCGCCACCTGAACTCAAGGAGCGCATCGAGCGCCTCAGCGGGTCGATGGCGCCGCTGGCGAGCTATGCCGTCGCACCGCCCTCCGAGACGCTCGTGGATGCGACGCTTGCGAGGATTGTGCGCGCTGATGCCGGCGCAGAGCGTGGCGAGCGGATGCGCATCGAGCGCGCACCTGTCCGCCTCCGCTCCTTCAGGCTGCCTGAGCTGATCGCTGTGGCCGCCGTGCTCTTCCTCGGTGTCGGCGTGCTCT
>CAYPOZ010000193.1:1424-4554 GCA_964412415.1 uncultured Isosphaeraceae bacterium
GCAGCTCAAGCGCCGCGACGCTGTGCAGCAACTCTCTCCGCAAGCTCGGAAGCGCCATGCACGGATACGCAGCGGACAACGCGGGCTCTGCACCTGCGATGGCCGGGCTCGGGTCGCTCTTCAGCCCTGCCGGAAACCCGACCCCAGAGGACCTCTCCCGCCACCACCGCTCGCTTGATGCGCTGGTGCACAAGGGATACTGCGTTGCTGGATGCACCAAGTGCAACGGCGCACGCACCTACAGCTACCGCGTCGCCACCCACCCACGCCAGCTTCGGCTTGCGGTGCTGCCGGCGACCCCGATCGTGTCCGATGCCAACCCGCTTGTCGATGCGATGCGCCGCGGCCAGCGCGATGCGGACGCCTCCGCGAACTCGTCCAACCACGGTAGCCGCGGGCAGAACGTGCTCTTCACCGATGGCAGCACGGTCTGGACGACGACCCCGATGTTCCGCGACCCGCGGGTCTCACGCCTCGACAACATGTGGCTGTTCCAGCTGAAGGACGGGTCGGAGGGTCTCGAGCTCCGGCAGATGTCGCGGCGCCCGTCCGAGGTGTTCCTGGCGCACTGAATTCCCGTTCGGCGGAAGGCTGGTTGCGGTTTGGGCGTGGCGCACCCAGGTTATTGGCGCCCAACCCCCTTCCACGGGAGTCGCCGGATCTGTAGACTTGACGACCCGCCACAACGCGAGCGAGTCGCGTGACTGAGGCGCAAACCGCGAGACGATCATGCCAAAGAACAAGTCCCACAAGGGTCTGCTGAAGCGCATCAAGGTGTCCAAGTCCGGCAAGGTCCGGTTCGGCGCGCCGCACAGCCGGCACCTCAAGAGCAACAAGCCTGGCACAGCAGTGCAGAGCTATCGCCGCAAGCGCTACATGCGCTCGGGCGATCTCCGTGCCATCGGAATGCTTCTCTTCCGTCCCCTGCGTTCGCAGGAGAAGCACGAGGCGGCACTCGCCGCCAAGGAGGCTGCGGCCTCCGACGGCAACAGCTGACGCTGCTGCCGGCTGCCGCAACCTCAAGTTGCGGCACACGCATGTCCGTCGGGACACGAAGCCCATCCATGTGGATGGCCCCGCCGGATGACCAGTGAGGATTGATCCATGCCACGCGCACGCAAGGGAGCCGCCCGTACACAGGCTCGTCGCCGCCTTCTCCGTGAGGCTCGCGGCTACTACGGAACCAAGAGCCGCCACAAGCAGCAGGCAAAGGTCGCACTGCTCCGAGCCGGCCGCAACGCGTGGCGCCACCGCCGCCTTCGCCGCCGCGAGATGCGCTCGCTGTGGATCATCCGCATCACTGCGGCATGCCGCATGCGCGGGATGCGCTATAGCCAGTTCATCCATGCGCTCGCGCGCGCGAACTGCATCCTGAACCGCAAGATGCTGAGCGAGATTGCCGTGCGCGATCCCGCGACGTTCGACGCGCTGGTCTCGCTTGCCAAGGGCGCCGTGCCTGCGCACGCCTGAGCGCCAGGCAATGCCGCCCGCCGAACGCGCTGCGGCGCCCGGACGGAAATCACCCGAATCGCTTCCCACGCCCGCGGCAATCGCCGTGGGCGTGGTGCTTCTGGCGGCGCTCGGATCGTGCGCGCCCGGCGGCGCCGCGCACCTTGTTGCGCTTGCCGATGCGTGCGCGCTTGCGTGGCCGGCCGCGCTGTGGGTGGCATCGGCGTGCGGGATTGGCCGCTGGCTCTCGGCGCAGTGCGGGTGGAGCGCGCTGCGTGCGTGGCCCGCCGCTGCCGCCACCGGCGCATGTGCGCTCGCAGCGGTGGATGCGGCCGCCGGATGGGCGGGGCTGCTGTCGGGTCCCGCCTCGCAGATGTGGGCCGTGGCGCTGCTGGCGCCCGGAGTCGTCGTGCTTTCCTGGGAGCTCCTCGCTCACCGCTGCGGTGCCACCGCGGGCGCCAGTCCGGAGCGAGATGCGGACACTCGCGGAAGAGCCCGCATGCCTTGGTGGTTCGGCATCTCGCTTGGAATCGCGCTGCCAGCGCTCATCGTGGCTGCCGCGAGCGAGCCCGGCGTGCTGTGGTCCACCGAGTTCGGCGCATACGACGCGCTCAGCTACCACCTGACGCTGCCGCAGGAGTGGTACGCAGGCGAGGGCATCGCGACGCTTGGGCACTGCGCCTACTCCGGGATGCCCTCCTGGATGGAGGCGGCGTACCTGCACATCAGGGCGCTTGGTGGCGGCGGCGCGATCGGCGGATCCTCCTGGTTCGTGAGCGCGCAGATGCTGCATGCGGCGCTTGCCGTAGTGGCCGCGCTGTGCACAGGAGTGGCGGCTCGCCATGCCGCAGGGGGCCTCGGTGCCGGCACGCGAGGGCCCAGCGCGGGCGCAGCCCCACGTGCGGGCACAGCCGCAGCTCAAGGTGCGGTCGCGCGAGCGACTGCAGATGCGGTGGCATGCGTGCTTGCGCTCGGACTCCCCTGGCTTGCGGTCACGGGAACGCTCGCGTACAGCGAGTCGCTCATGCTCTGCGCACTCGCCGCGGCGTTATGCGTGCTCCTGCGGGGCATCGATGCGCAGGCGCTCACCCGTCGCGATCTCATTGCGCTGGCGTTCCTCGCGCGACTGACGCGCTCGCGTGCATCGGGCTCGCTGTGGCGCTGCTCTCGCCGTGGTGGGTCCGCAACTGGCTGGCCACCGGCAATCCGCTCTTCCCCTTTGCGGAGCAGCTGCTCGGCGCGGGGGCGTGGACCGAAGAGCAGTCCGTGCGTTTCGCGGCCGCGCATGCTGCGCCTCAGGGCATGTCTGTGTGGATGGCGCCGTGGCAGCAGTGGATCGCGTTCGGGTGGGGTGCGCCGACAGTGCAGGGCGCAGCGTGGCGCCCGCTCTGGTCGGTGATGCCAGCGATCTCGATCATGGCCCTCTCATGGGCAGTCGTGCGCGCAACGCAGGTGCGCACGGCTCGCACACCGAGTGCGCTCTGCGCGCTCGTGGTCGTTGTGCAGCTCGCCGCATGGCTGGCCGCCACGCACCTGCAGAGCAGGTTCCTGCTGCCGACCGTGGTGCCCGGCGCCGTGCTCGTCGCATGTGCGGTCACCTCCTTGCCGATACTCCGCCACTCGGCGATCCTCGCCATCGCGCTGCTCGCGTGGAGCGCTCAGCCTGCGCTTGCGTTCCTTC
>CAYPOZ010000194.1:0-4523 GCA_964412415.1 uncultured Isosphaeraceae bacterium
GCGCATCCACCTTCCAGAAGGACCCAAAGCCGTACCTCTCGAAGATCGACGCCGTGATGGTCGAGCAGCAGCTCGCCCACTACCCCGCCGGCAACTGCCCGGTCATGACTGACGAGCCGCTGTCCGATCCGCGCGGGCCCGATGCGAAGGATGCCGACAACGTCATCGTCCAGAACCAGCTCGTCCGGGTCTGCTGCGGCAAGTGCGTGCGCAAGGTCAAGGCCGACCCCGAGCGCTACGTCCGCGGGGCCGAGCGCGCAATCGCCAAGGCGCAGTCCAAGGGCTACCCGCTTGCCACGTGCCCGGTCACCGGCAAGCCCATCGAGGGCAACGGCCACGAGTTCGTGATTGCAAGCCGCCTCGTGCGCACGTGCTGCCCCAACTGCGAGCCGGCCGTGCGTGCGGACCCGCTTGCCACCTTCGCCAAGATCGACGCCGCAGCAAAACCCAAGCCCGATGCGCCGGTCAAGCCCGATGCTCCTGCGAAGCCGGACTCCCCCGCGAAGTAGGACGCTCCCGCCAAGACGCGCGCGGCCCTAACGCGCCCGAACGAACAGTGCCGCGAACAGCCCTGGACCTCGCCCCGCGATGTCGGGGCGCAGCCGGGTCCAGCGGGCGAGACCGAGTCCCGCGGTACGTGCCCACGATTCGCACGCGCGGCGGTCGAATCCGAGGTGCACGTGCCCCATCGTCGAGAGGTACTCGCGCCGGTCGTGCAGCGTCATGTCGACGACGAGCAGGTGGCCACCGCGCACAAGGCACCGCCCCGCGTCGGCCACCGCCTCCTCAGGCCGCTCGACGTGATGCAGCACGAGCATCGCCACTGCCGCATCGAACTCGCGGTCCTTGGCGGGCAGTTTCCGGAGGTCGCCTTCGCGGAACTCCACGTTCCGCAGCGGCGCCAGCCGCTTGCGCGCTGCCGACAGCATCGCCGGCTCGCGGTCGATCGCCACCACACGCGAGACATATGGCGCGATGCGCTCGGTGGCCTCCCCGGTGCCGCACCCGAGATCTCCCACCGTCCACTCGGGGTTGAGCAGCGCCAGCAGCGCATCGGCACCGAAGTGATCGCCGAACAGCGTGCGCCGCACCTGGTCCCACTCGCCGCCCACGCGCCCGAAGAACGCGCTGCCTGAGCGGTGCCGCTCCGCGAGCACCGTTGCAAGGCGCGCATCGTCGTCGGCTGCAGTCACGATCCGCTGGAACTGCTCCTTCGCGAGCGCCCACAGCTCAGGTCCCGGCGTCACCAATCCAGCGGTTGCCACCCGGCACAGGCTGGCCGTGCCCTCTGTGCGGCGGTCAACGAATCCGCAGTCAAGCAGCGGCTTGAGCTGCCGGCTCACCGTCGACTGCGGAAGCTGAAGCGCCTTGGAGAGCTCGCCGACACCGAGCTCGGACTTCTCGAGCAGCCGCAGCATGCGCATCCGCACAGGGTCCCCAAGCGCATCGACAAGCGAAGTCCAGCGCGGCAGGCCGGACCCCGCGGCGGGAGAGTTCCTCGCACGCCGCGTGGATCGGGTACTGCGCCTGGCCATCGAGTCAGGCCATCGATCAGGCTTCGGGCGACAGTGCGGTGCCGGGTCCGGGCTGCATGCCCTGAGCCTCGAGCGCCGCGATAACGCGCGGATCGAGAGGCTGGATCGCGTACGCCTGACGGAGCCGACGCACAGCCTCGTCGCGGTTGCCGATCTGCTCCTGGAGCTGCGCCATGCGCAGGTAGGGCTCCGTCGACCGGTCGACGCTGAAGCCTTCATCCACGGTGATCTCACCCTGAAGCGCCATCAGCGCCGTGTCGTTGTCCTTGAGCTCCATCGCATACTCGGCGAGCTTCAGGTACGCGGCCTGCGAGCCGAACTCGCTCGCTGAGCCCTGCAGCAGCTGGTAGAGCTGCGACGCGTCCTTCTGCTGGTACATCACCTGCGCAAGCGCGAACACAACATCCATGTTCGACGGCATACGCGCGTTCGCGCGCTCGAGCGCGGAGCGCGCCGCAGGCAGGTCGCCCAAGTTGGTCATCGCGACGCCGTAGCCGTACTCGGCGCGCCAGTTGCCGGGCGAGTGCTCGAGCACCGGCTTGAACTCGTCCGCGGCCTCCTGCCACTTCTCGTACTCGAGGTAGTGGTTGCCGTAGGCGATCGACTGGTCAGTCGGTCGCGGGCCGTTGCACCCGGCAAGCAGTGAGGTCACGAGGCCTGCAGCGCAGGCAGCAATCCATCGCATAGTTCGGTTCCGGTCCATCGGAACTCCTTTCTTTCGAGGATCATACTCAGGATGTCGCCGCGCGAGTGGCAAGCCATGGTGCTGATCCGCCACGAGTGCGGCGAGGCGTCCCATTGGGACTGGATGCTCTCGCCTGCAGGCTGCCCTGCCGATCCTGATGCGCGTGCGCTCGACTCCTGGCGGGTCAGCGTGCCCCTGCACCGATCGCCGCCGGCCGATCCGGTCGAGATCGAGCGGGGACCGGCGCATCGGGTGGCCTACCTCTCTCTCGCGTCGCCACGCGCACTGCCGGAAGGTCGGGGACACGTGACGCCGGTGGCCCGAGGGCACTGGCGCCAGGCCGGCGACTCGATATGGGAGTTGCAGTGGGAGGGCCACTGGGCCGGGCAGGTCAGCGTGTCAGCGTCGCCACGAGGTCCGTCATGGCGACTGCTGACTGCGATCCCGCATCAAGGTCCTTGAGCGAGACTTGGCCGCTCGCGAGTCCCGCATCGAGGATCACCGCGCGCCGGGCGCGGCACTTGCCCGCATCGCCGAGCAGCTTGCCGACATTGCGGGTGGCCTTGTACGAGTGGCGCACGTGCAGTCCGGCGCGGCGCAGTTCGGCAGCGAGCCGGTGCATCACGGGGTCTGCCGACGGATCCGCGCTGATCATGAACACGTCGGGGCGCGGGAGCAGCGACTCTCCCCCGTCTGCGGGCAGCAGCCCGCGGTCCTTCAGCACCAGGCTGAGCACCACATCGCCCATCCCAAACCCGAACGCACTCGTCTTCGGCCCGCCGACAAGCTCAACGAGCCCGTCGTAGCGGCCGCCGCCGGCGATGGCGCGCTCGGCGCCGGAAGCCTCATGGATCTCGAACACGCTGCCGGTGTAGTACGCCAGACCGCGCACGATCCCTAGGTCCCACTCGCACCATTCCGCGATCCCGCGCGCATCGAGCGAGGCACGCAGCGCCTCGATCGCATCAAGTCCCGATGCGCCGATGCCGAGCGCCTTCGCGACAGCGGCCGCACCGCCGTCGAGCGGGATGCGCGTCGCGGCCGCGGACATCAGCGAATCGAGTGCCGCGTCACTGAGGCCGATTTCCGACGCACGCGCCTTGACTGCCGCAGGCTCAAGCCTGTCCCGCCGGTCGAGCAGCTCGAATGCGCCGCTCACCTGCTCTGGCCTCACGCCCATCGCGACAAGCGCAGCGCCCATCGCGCCGCGGTGCGACAGCTTGATGCGCACGTCAGCCGGCCGAAGGCCAAGCCGCTCAAGCGCGAGCGCGGCCACCGCGATCACCTCGGCATCAGCATCAGGAGTGTCTAGCCCGAGCAGGTCCACGTTCCACTGCATGAACTCGCGCAGCCGGCCGCGCTGCGGCCGCTCCGCGCGGAAGAAGTTCGGGACCGCGAACCACTTGACCGGCACCGGCAGCGACCCGCCGCGAGCGGCCACCATCCGCGCGAGCGTCGGCGTGAACTCGGGGCGCAGCGCATAGTCGTCGTCGCCTCCAGCGCGGCGGAAGCTGAAGAGCTCGCTCACGATGCCGGGGCCGCTCTTGACCGTGTACAGCTCAAGGTGCTCGAACGTTGGGCCCTCGACCTCGTCGAAGCCGAAGTCGACAGATGCCGACCTCCACGCCGCCTCCACGTGGCGGCGCAGCGCAAGGTCTGCGGGATAGAAGTCCCGCGTGCCCTTGGGAGCCTGGAAGGTTCGCTGCGTCATGCGTGCGTCATAGCGGCGCAATCACGCCGCGGCGTGCGTCACCACTCGGGGCCGCCGGAGTAGCGACCGTAGATGTCCGCGAGCGCCTGCACCATCTCGCCAAGCGTGCACCGCGCGTGCGCGGCCGCGATCAGCGCCGGCATCACGTTCCTGCCCGCGCGCGCATCGCCGCGGATCGTGTCGAGCGCGCGCTTCACGCCGTCGGCATCGCGGCGGCGGCGGAACTCGGCGAGCCGGTCGCACTGCTCCGTCTCGACGGTGTGCGGAATCTGAAGGATCTCGAGCTGGCGCTCCTCGTTGCCGTCGGCGTAGGCGTTCACGCCAACCACGATTCGGTCGCCCGCCTCCATCTCCTGGCCGAAGCGATAGCTCGCCTCGGCGATGGAGCGGCGGAAGTAGCCCTTGTGGATGCCCGACACCACGCCGCCCATGTCATCGATCTCGCGGATGATGCCGTTGGCGTCGCGCTCCATCTGGTCGGTGAGCCCCTCGACGTACCAGGACCCGCCCAGCGGATCCACGGTGCGGTGCACGCCGGTCTCGTGCGCCAGGATCTGCTGCGGGCGCAGCGCGACGCGCACGGCCTGCTCCG
>CAYPOZ010000195.1:0-2274 GCA_964412415.1 uncultured Isosphaeraceae bacterium
CCGGGACCTCCCCGCGGCAGGATCAGCGTGAGCCCGCCGCCCCGCCGCTTCTTGTCGGACCGCATCGCCTCGCGCATCGGGTCCCACGGCGCGCTCTCAGGAAGCGCCGTCGGCAGCCCGACCGCCGCAAGGCATGCCCGGATCGAATCGACATCCGTACCGGTCGGCCGGGGCGCATCTGCCCCCCGCCGGCCGTCCTCCACAGCGGCCCCCATCGCCGCCACGAGCCCGATCGCCACAGCCTCGCCGTGAAGCCAGCGGCCAGGCAAACGTGTGCCCGAGGTTCAGGAGCATGCGGTCCTCATGCTCGCGCTCGTCGCGCGCCACGATGTCGAGCTTCACCTGCGCGGCACGCGCGATCGCCTGCACCGCACCGGCACGAGCGTGGGCGTCCGCGCGGTGCAGCGACGCGAGGCCTGCGAGGTCATCGAGCAGGCCCGCATCGGCGAGCATCGCGTGCTTCACGCACTCCGCGATACCGGCACGCAGCGCGCGCTCCGGGAGCGATGCGAGCGACGACACGTCGCTCACCACCGCACGCGGCTGCCAGATCGCGCCGATCATGTTCTTGGCGAGGGTGCCATCGGCCATGCTGAGATTGACGGCGGTCTTGCCGCCGAGCGCCGCATCCACCATCCCCAGCAGCGTCGTCGGTACCGCGATCCACCGCACGCCGCGCATCCACGATGCGGCGATGAATCCGGCGACGTCGCCCACCACGCCTCCTCCCACCGCGACCACCAGCGCGTCACGGTCCGCTCCAGCGGATGCGAGCGCACGCGACAGCTCCTCCACCGCCGAAAGCGTCTTCCACTGCTCCGACGAGTGCACCGGCACGGCGACGACGCGCAGGCCCGTCCTCTCGAGCGAAGATGTTGCCCGGGCCGCGAACGCGCTCACGTTCGAGTCGTGGATCACCACGGCGAGCGACGGCCTACGGTCGGTGCATGCTGCCGCGGCGATCTCGCCAAGGCCATCCACGACCCCCTCCCCTACATGCACTGGCGTCACGACGCTGCCCGCACGCTGGGTCAGCAGCAGCGCGCCCGTCAGGGACATGGACCCCACGCGCTGAGCAGCGACGTCAGGTCAAGGCCATTGACGGTGCCATCGCCGTTGATGTCCGAATCGCCGCCCGCGCTTCCCCACGCGGAGAGCAGCGCAGCAAGGTCGAACCCGTCTGCGGTGCCGTCGCCGGTGATGTCTGCGGCACATGCCGGCGCGGACGGCTGCCACTCGAGCGCACCGCGGTCAACGACGGGTGCGGTGCCGCTGCCGGAATCCGCGGCAGGGCTGTCCACGAAGCGCGCGTTGCCCGCGAAGTCAGTGGTGACGCCGGTGGGGACGCTTGCGTTGGCGCCTGAGTCGAGCGCCGGAGACGTGTCACGCAGCCTGAAGTCGCCCGCCGCCGCGTCGACGAACTGCGGATCGGAGTTGAGGTTGCCTGTGCCCGAGAAGCCTCCCTGCACGATCGAGTAGGTCACGGTCGTGGTGCCACCGGCGTTGTTGACCTGGTTTGCCGCAGTGGTGCCTCCCGGACCCGTGTTTGCCCAGAAGATGCAGTTGGCGACAGTCGACGACCCGCTCGTGTTGATGATGCCGCCCGCGAGCGACGTGGCGACGTTGGCGTACAGCGTGCAGTTGCGCATCGTCACCTGGCTGCTGGTGCCGATCCACATGGCGGCGCCACCGTTGCTGCCCGTGGCCCGGTTGGCGACGAAGATGCAGTTGGTCACCCGGCTCTGCGAGCTGCCGAAGCTCTCGATCGCGCCCGCGCGCGACGCGGTGTTGTTGCGGAAGAGGCACGACTCCCACGTGACGTTTGTGTTGTTGCAGTCGAACGCACCGCCGTAGGTGCCTCCAACGTTGTCGATGAACTCGCACCGGATGAAGGTGCCCCCCGCGCCGAAGATGTAGCCCGCGCCGCCGCCGAACGTGCACCGGTTGGCGATGAAGCGGCAGTTGCGCACCGTGGGCTGCCCGTTGGACAGCACAAGGATGCCGCCGCCCTTGTCGTTGTTGCTCGACGCCAGGTTCGCGTTGCCCGCGCGGATGGTGAACCCGTCGAGCGTCGCGCTCGATGCCACGCTCGATCCGAGCACCACGTGGTAGGAGTTGTCGCTGAACGTGGTGGTGCTGGTGGTGTCGTTGCCGAGCAGGTCGCCCGACAGGATCGTCTCGTTCGCCGAGATGCTGCGCTGGTCGCGCTGCGCCTCGGTGCCCGCGAATCCGCCGTAGATGCCTACGCCGGTGCGCATCACGAACGATGCGGTC
>CAYPOZ010000195.1:2320-3377 GCA_964412415.1 uncultured Isosphaeraceae bacterium
GAGGAAGTGCCGGTAGTTGAGATTGTCGGAGAAGCTGTTGCGGCCCCACGTGCCGCAACCCATCGACAGCGAGAACGGCAGCGCGTTGTCGTAGCTGCCGCCGGTGGCGACGATGCGGTCCTGCTGCCCGTGGCACTTGGCCTGTACGTGCCTGCCTTCACCCAGATCTCGTCACCAGACACGCTGGCCGAGATGGCCGCCGTGAGCGCGGTTGGGCCCCTGTACGCGTCGGCCCAGCTGGTGCCGTCGCCTGCGCCCGTGGCCAGCGAACCATCCACGTAGCGGATGGCCGCACCTGCATCGGACGCGAATGCAACCGCCGCGACTGTCAAGGAGGCGAGAAGAAGGGACGGTCGGAATCTGCTGGTGTGCATCGGGTTCACTTCGCGCCCGCGGCGCCGGATGGGGGAGCCTAGCCCACGCTTGGTCGTGCTCAAAGGAGCTTCCCGCCCGATCGACCCGAATTGGCATGGGATTGAGGCGAAATGACCCCAACGGGATTCGAACCCGTGTTACCTCCGTGAAAGGGAGGTGTCCTAGACCAGGCTAGACGATGGGGCCTTCGCGGCGATCGGCCGCGGCCCTGAGTCGCGCCGCGCCGGGGAGGCGGGCCGATTCGGCGAAGGCTGCGGGAATGACCCCAAGGGGATTCGAACCCCTGTTCCATCCGTGAGAGGGATGTGTCCTGAACCAGGCTAGACGATGGGGCCGTCTACGAGCCGAACAGTATAGCGTGCCCACGCGCATCGGCAACGGCCAGGTGCCGCCTCAAGAACGCCCGGCGCGCCCTGTGCACTCCACTCTGACCATCCTCGCGCCCTCGTCGTTTGAAGCGGCCCATCTCCACCGTGGACTTTGGGCCATCGGCGATTCTCTGGAGGTGGTGCAGGTTGGGGTAGGTCCGGGCGCAGATTTCAGCGGCATGTGGGCAGACGCCCTTCCACCCGGAAGCGTGGTCATCCTGGCAGGCGTGGCGGGAGCGCTGTCCTCGGCATGCACCAGAGGCTCCGCGCACTGGGCGAGCGCCGTGATCGACGCGGAAGGGCGAGAGTGGGTC
>CAYPOZ010000195.1:3387-4521 GCA_964412415.1 uncultured Isosphaeraceae bacterium
GTCATCGGGCTTCCTGAAGGCAAGCGGTCGCTGCAGCAGCGCACCGGTGCATGCATCGTCGACTGCGAGTCGGCATCCTTCGCGCGCGCGGCGAGCAAGCGGGGATGGCGATGGGGTGTGGTGCGAGGCATCAGCGATGGCGTCGATGACATCGTGCCCGGGTGGATGCCGCAGCTGCTGCGGCGCAACGGATCCGTCGACTCGGGAGCCGTGGCAAGCACGCTGCTCGCGAATCCGCTTCGGGCCATCGACATGATTCGAGGCGGCCAGGCGGCGGGCGATGCGATGCGTGCGGTCTGCGCGCTGCTCGCAGCGTTCGCTCAAGAGCCGCACGAGACGCGCGGCGCGCAGCGCGTGCTGCTGTTCGGCGGCACCTTCGATCCGCCGCACCAGAGGCACGTCTCGATGGCCTCGGCAGCGGCCACCCTGCTCGAGTGCGACCGCATCGTGGTGATGCCGGCGGGACGGAGCCCGCTCCGCCGCGGAGTCGAGACCGCGCCGCCTGAGCTTCGTCTGGCCATGACGCGCGCTGCGTTTGCCGACGAGCCCCGTGCGGTCGTGAGCGACATCGAGATGCGCCGCGGCGGCACGAGCTATACGGTCGACACGCTGCGAGCGCTAGGCGCGGGCTCTCTCCGCACGCGCACTGACACTGCGCTGCTCATCGGCAGCGACCAGGCGCTGCAGTTCGACGAGTGGCGCGACGCGGAACGCATCCTCGAAGAGCTTGCAGCCGTCGCCGTGGCGCTGCGCCCGCCGGATGACCGGGAGACCTTCGAAGGGCGATGCGCGGAGCGAGGTGGCCAGGCAGCTGCATGGGTGCAGAGGCTCCTTCCGCTGCCGCCTGTCGACCTGAGCGCGACCGCGATCCGGATCGCTCTCTTCTCCGGCGAAGATCCGCACACCGTCGCCGGGCTTGCCCCCGCAGTCGCCGACCTCATTGCGCGCAGCGGCATCTACCGTCACGCTGCCCTATCCGCCTAGACTCGCGGAATGCCCTCCCGCGGCTCGCCTGCATCCAGCGCCAATACCGTCGGCCAGCGCCCAGTCTCGCGCGTGGCGTTCGTCAGCCTCGGCTGCCCGAAGAACCTCGTCGACAGCGAGAAGATGCTCGGCATGCTGCGCGACGACGGG
>CAYPOZ010000196.1:0-3958 GCA_964412415.1 uncultured Isosphaeraceae bacterium
AGTTGCGACGCCAGTCGTGTGATCGAATGGTCGACCTGAAGCCCTGCGTCTTCCTTGACCGCGACAACACGATGGTCGCCAACGACGGCGACCTCGGCGATCCGGATGCGGTCGTGCTGCTGCCGGGAGTCGCCTGGGCCGTGCGCGCGCTTCACGAGGCGGGCTACGCGATCGTCGTGGTGACCAACCAGGGTGGTGTCGCACGCGGCAAGTACGGCGAGCGCGACGTGGCCGCAGTGCACGCGCGGATCGCCGAGCGGCTCGTGCTCGAGGCGGACCTTCCCTTTGGCACCGTGCTGGTCGACGGCTGGTACCACTGCCCCTACCACCCCGAGGCCGCCATCGAGCGCTACCGGCGCGAGCACCCGTGGCGGAAGCCCGCGCCCGGCATGCTGCACGCGGCGGCGCAGGACCTCCGCCTTGACCTTGCCCGCAGCTGGATGGTCGGCGACCAGGATCGCGACATCGCCGCGGGCCATGCCGCCGGATGCCGCGCCATCCTGCTCGAGCACGACGATGCGCGACTTGCCGAGTCGCGCGCGCGCAGCGCCGCCGACTTCGTGGAACGCGATGCGCTGCACGCCGCCTACCGGATCCTGCGCGCCGACGGCCGCGACCGCGGCCCCCGGTGGGAGCGCACGAGCGGGTGCGCGCTTCATGCGCGCCCGTCGGCACTCGAGGACCCCCAGGTGCAGGACGCCGTGCGTGCCGCAGCGGTCGCCCTCGCCGAGCGCGAGGGAGTGACGATCGCGCAGATCGACGTCGACGCGTCGGGACTGCGCGTGCAGGTGCAGGGCGCCGAGATCGTTGCGCTGGGGTTCGCCGCCGAGCTCGCGCGCGCCACGAACCGCTGGGCGCGCGCACGCGGCCTCGGCACGCTGTGGGGAGCGGACGCATGAGCCTGATGCGGGCGCCGCTCGAAGGCGCCAGGCGCATCATCGTGGTGATGCCGACCTGGGTCGGCGACGTGTGCATGGCGACGCCGGCACTCGGTGCGATTGCCTCATTCGCGAGGTCGTCCGGTGCGCGCATCGAGGGACTGGTGAGGCCCGGCCTCGACGCGCTTCTTGCTGGGCACCCGTCGCTCGATGCGCTGCACGTGTCGCGCATGCGGCTCGATCCCGCATCGGTGGGCCGCGAGCTGCGGCCGCTCCGTGCGGAACGTATCGACGCTGCTGTGCTGTTCCCCAACTCCTGGCGGTCCGCGATCGTCGCAAGGCTGTGCGGGGCTCGCCGGGTGATCGGGTACGCACGCGATGGCCGTGGCATCCTGCTCACGCACTCGATCGACGGGCCCGACCGCCGCACGGCCATCAGCGCGACTGCCTACTACGCACGCCTGGCCGCATACGCGACCGGGGACTCCGCACCGCATGCCGCACCGCTCTCGCTTGCGGTCAGCGGCGCCGAGCATGCGGCCGCCGATGCGGTCATCCCTGCCGGAGCGCCTCTGCTCCTGGTGAACCCAGGCGCAAACCGCACCGACAAGCGCTGGCCTGCCGAGCGATTCGCTGCTGCTGCGCGCGCGATCTCCGCCGTGCACGGACTTCGCACCGCCGTCACCGGCAGCCCCGGCGAGGCCGCACTCGTCGCCGAGGTCGCGAGCCAGTGCGGCGGCATCGACCTCGTGTCGCGTGGCATCACCCTCAGCGCGCTCAAGGGCGTCATGGTGCGCAGCGCGCTGCTCCTGTGCAACGACACGGGCCCCCGCCACATCGCGGCCGCGCTCGGCACGCCCTGCGTGGCGCTCTTCGGGCCAACCGACCACCGCTGGACATCGCCGCTTCCGGGCGCCCGCGAGCGACTGCTTCTGGCCGAGCCGTTCCTCGACGATGCGCACCTCGCGGACGCGCACGCAGAGGCATGCTCCATCGACCGAATCGCCGTCGACGACGTGATCAGCGCCGCACACGCGCTGCTTGCGCATCACGGTGACCACTAGGATCCCGCGCATGCAGGATGCACCAGCGATCGCCGCTGCCGGACTGGGCGAATGGGCCATCGCGTGGGCCGCCGCCTTCGCCGCGGGCAGCATCCCCTTCGGGCTGCTCATGGGCCGCCTCAAGGGGATCGACATCCGCGAGCACGGGTCGAGGAACATCGGCGCGACCAACGTCGGCCGCGTGCTTGGACGCAACTGGGGCCTCACCTGCTTTGCGCTCGACTTCCTCAAGGGCGCGGTGCCGGTGATCGTGGCGCATCCCGAACTGGCCGGCAGGCACGCGCGAGATGCTCAGCGATGCGCCCACCGGCACCCTCGAGGGGATCTCGCGGTGGTGGCCGCTGACCGCCGTCGCCGCGGTGCTCGGCCACGTGCTCTCGCCGTGGGTCGGCTTCCGGGGAGGCAAGGGTGTCGCCACCAGCTTCGGCGCGCTCTGCGCGATGTGGCCGCTGCTGACGCTGCCGGTGCTGGCGGCGTTCGCGGTGTGGGCGGCCACCGTGGCCGTGACGCGCTACGTGTCGCTTGGGTCGATCCTGGCCGCCGCGGTGCTGCCGCCGGCGCTCATCGCGCACCTGGCGATGAACGCGACACTCGCGCCCTTCGCCCCGCTGCTGGCCGGCACATTCGCGCTCAGCGTGCTCGTGGTCTGGAAGCACCGCGCCAACATCGGCCGGCTGCTTGCAGGCACCGAGAACCGCATCGGCTCGCGCTCCGCGGCGACGCCGCCCCACAGCGGCAGATAGCCTCCTCGGCGCAATGGCCACGCCGGACAACGACCCATCGCGCAGCTACCGATCGCCGCTCGAGACGCGCAACGCGTCGCGCGCCATGCGCACCATCTGGAGCGATCACCACCGCTTCGTGACATGGCGGCGCATCTGGCTCGCGCTTGCCAGGAGCCAGCATGGCCTCAACCTCGGTCCTACGGCCGAGCAGGTTGCCGCGATCGAGGCCGCGATCGAAGACATCGACCTCGACGCCGCCGCGCGCCATGAGCGCGAGCTGCGGCACGACGTGATGGCGCACGTGCACACGCTCGGCGACGCTGCACCGGCTGCGCGCGCGATCATCCACCTCGGCGCCACAAGCCAGGATGTCGTCTGCAACGCCGACGCGCTCCTGCAGCGCGAGGCGCTCACCCTCACTGCGCAGCGGCTCGCGCGCGTCGTAGACCGCCTCTCCGCGTTCGCGGAGCGCTGGAAGTCCCAGCCTGCGCTCGGGTTCACGCACTACCAGCCCGCACAGCCGGTCACGGTCGGCCGGCGAGCGGCGCAGTGGGCGCAGGACTTCGCGGTCGCGCTGACGGAAGTCGAGTCGCGCGTCGAGGGGCTCCGCCTGCGCGGACTGCGCGGCGCCACCGGCACGCAGGCCTCCTACCTCGCGCTCTGCGGCGGCCGGGCCGAGCGGGTCACGCAGCTCGAGCAGGCCTTCGCGTCGCACCTCGGCTGGCCCCACGAGCGCATGTGGCCGCTCTCCGCGCAGACCTACCCGCGCATCGCCGATGCACAGATGCTCTCGAGCCTCGCCGTCGCCGCGTGCGCCGTGCACAAGTGCGCCACCGACCTGCGGCTCCTCTGCAACCTGCGCGAGATCGACGAGCCCTTCGAGAGCAACCAGATCGGCTCGAGCGCCATGCCCTACAAGCGCAACCCGATGCGCTGCGAGCGCGCCACGGGCCTCGCGCGCTTCGTGATGTCGCTCGCCCACAACGCCTACGACACCGCGGCCACGCAGTGGCTCGAGCGCTCGCTCGACGACAGCTCGAACCGCCGCCTCTCCATCCCCGAGGCGTTCCTCGCGCTTGATGGCGCGCTCGCCCATCGCATAAACGCGCAGCGGATGGTGGGCGACCTGGGCGCCGATATCGATGGTGCGCGGCAGGCGCTCCAGCGCGTCGAGATATTCCGGGAAGCTCTCCCAGTCCCACTTGAGGCCTTCGGTCAGGGTGATGCCGGGGATGTCCTCGACCCCTTCCATCATCTCGATCAGGGCCTTCTGGTGCTCGTTCCGCACGGG
>CAYPOZ010000196.1:3968-4516 GCA_964412415.1 uncultured Isosphaeraceae bacterium
GCGCGACGACAGCTCGCACCGCCGCCTCTCCATCCCCGAGGCGTTCCGCGCGCTTGATGGCGCGCTCGAGATCATGGCCAACGTCGCTGGCGGGCTCGTCGTCTACCCGCGGCAAGTCTCCGCGCGGCTTGCGGCCGAGCTGCCGTTCCTTGCCACCGAGGAGATCATGCTTGCGGCCGTTGCGCGCGGCGCCGCCCGGCAGGATGCGCACGAGGCGATCCGCCGCCACGCGCAGTCCGCCGCGCACCGCATCAAGGCAGAGGGGGCAGCCAACGACCTGCTGTTGCGGCTCAACTCCGACCCCATGTTTGCCGGATGCGACCTCGATGCGGTGGTCGACCCCGACCGCTACATCGGCCTCGCCGTCGCGCAGACCGATGCGTTCCTCCACGATGTCGCGGAGCCCATCCGCACGCGCTACTCGCAGGCGCTGGCGCTGGAGCCAGAGCTCCGCGTCTGAGCGGCGCCTCGCGCCCCGCCCCGCGCGGATACGCATCGTCCCGCATCCCCCGCGCCGCGCTCGCCCACCAATCCACATGGTCCTGACC
>CAYPOZ010000197.1:0-4115 GCA_964412415.1 uncultured Isosphaeraceae bacterium
CCCCGAAGCCGTGCTGAAGTACGCCCAACTGCTTCGTCGCGCCGGCACGCCGGAGGGCGAAGCCTTGGCGATCGAGGTCTACACCACCGGCTTCAAGAACATCGGCGAGTATCGCTTCAAGATGGAGGCGGACAACATCCGCATCCTCCGGGCACGCCGCAAGCTCGAGTCCATCAAGGCGGCAGCCGATGCCGGTGATGCCAAGGCCGCCGCGCAGCACGCGGCGGGCCTGAAGCAGGTGCAGGAGTTCGAGGCTGCGTGCTTCGCCGAGCGCGCCTCGAAGTACCCGACCGACCGCGGCGTCAAGTACGACCTCGGGCGCCTGCTCTTCGAGCTCGGCCGCTACGAGGACGCCATGAAGAGCCTCCAGGAAGCCAAGGACGAGGGCAAGTACCGCGTCATCGCGGCGCACCTGCTCGGCCGCTGCTTCGTGCAGGAAGGCTGGCACGGCGAGGCCGTCGGGGAGTTCAAGGAAGCGCTGGCCGCGCTTGACGTCACCACCGGCGACCGCGAAATGGACATCCGCTACGACCTGATGGTCACGCTCATCGAGCTGGCCAAGGTCGAGAAGAGCATCCAGCACGCCAAGGACGCTCAGGAGCTCTGCTCCGCCATCCTGCGCAAGGACATCGGCTACCGGGACATCCGAAACAGGCGCAAGGAGCTTGATGCCCTTGTGAAGGAGCTCGCGTGAGCCGCGGGCGCGACGCGTCATCCGGCGCCGTCGCTGTCATCCCGGCCCGCTACGCGAGCTCGCGCTTCCCGGGCAAGCCGCTTGCGGCGCTCACGGGCCGGCCGCTCATCCAGCATGTCGTCGAGCGAGCGCGCATGTGTGCGGGCATCTCGCGTGTCATCGTCGCCACCGACGACCTCCGGATCCATGATGCGGTGCGCGACTTCGGGTGCGAGACGATCATGACGCGTGCCGACCACCCAAACGGCACGAGCCGCATCGCCGAGGTCGCGCAGCACCTCGACTGCGAGCTCGTCGTCAACATCCAGGGCGACGAGCCCGAGCTCGAGCCTGAGCTTGTCGAGCGCGCGATCGCTGCGCTTCATGCCGACCGTGACGCCGTCATCTCGACTGTCGTGAGCCCCTTCGACGACGACGAGGACCCGTCAAACCCGAACGTCGTGAAGTGCGCCGTATCGCTCAAGGGACGTGCGCTGCTCTTCTCGCGCAGCACGATCCCCTTCCACCGCGACGGCGCGATCGCCATGGAGTCCGGTGCGGAGGCGCCTGCCCCTTCCGCACGCCCGCTCAGGCACGTGGGGCTGTACGTCTACAGGCGGTCGTTCCTGCCCACGTTCGTGTCGCTCGAGCCCACGCCGCTCGAGCTGACCGAGAGCCTCGAGCAGCTGCGCGTGCTCGAGCACGGCTATGCCATCGCCGTCGCACCCGGCATCTCGCGCGCGCAGGGCATCGACACGCCAGAGCAGTACGCCGCATTCGTGGCGCGCTGGCGCGCTGCGCACGGCTGAGCGGCTATCCGCGGATCGCCTTCGCCCAGCGCTCGGCGCGCTCGCGCCTCCGCGGGTCACGGTCACTCGACGCAATCTGCTCGATCCGCTGCAGCGCCGCCGTCGCCTTCATCGCAGCGAGGGCCTGGCCTGCAGCGTCCGCAGACGATCGCTCAGGGTCATCGAGCATCGCGATGAGCCGCGTCACCATCGCCTGCCGCGCATCGGCCTCGGACTCCGGCGGCGCGAGCTTCGCCCATGCCCCGATCGCGCGCGGACGCATGCGGTCGAAGTGGCCCAGCTGCGCGAGCGAACCCACCGGCTCGCGGAGCGCAACCATCTTCAGCTCCGCAGCGGCGTCGATCGCCGCAAGCCTGAGCCGCTCGTTCGGCGATGGCGATTCGAGCATGGCGGACACAACCTCAGCCACTGATGGCTCATCGGCCACAGCCTTCCGGCACGCATCGTCGCGCTTCGCGAGCTCCGCGAGCCCCGACACGGCCGCGCCGCGCGTCGAGTAGCCGGGATCGCTGCGGGCCACAGCAATCAGCCACGGCATCGCCTCCGCGCATGGCTGGCTCGCCGACCACGCCTCGATGATCGAGCGCCGCACGCGCGGGTCGGGCTCGCGCGGCGACCCATCGGGCGCGAAGGCAGCGAGCGCCGCCGACTTCACGATGGCCTTGGCCTCAGGCGAACCCATGCCGCCAAGCGCTGCCGCCGCCTCCATCCTCTGCGTGTGGCGCACGCGCCCATCCATCAGGATCGCGCCAAGCGCATCCCGCGAGGCCGCCTCGTCGCGCGATGCAAGCGCGCGCATCGCCTGACGGCGACTCGCACTTGTCGGACCGCGCTGCGCCTGCGCCACAAGCCACGGCGTCGGCATCTCGACCTCGAGCACCTTGAGCACCGCAAGCTCGGGATCCACAGCGACCATCGTGGGCGGCGCGGCAAGCGGGAACATGCCCACTGCAGAGGGGCCCTCGACGGGGATAGACACCGACTGCACCGCACCGTCCGCCTCGATGGCGATAGGCAGTTCGAAGTGCCACGCAGGCTGCGCCTCGGTGACAGGCTGCGTCTGCGCGACATCGACCTTGAGGATGCGCGCCTGCGCATCCCACGTTGGCGTGACCTTCACCCTCGGCGTCCCCGGCGTGAAGCACCACTGGTCGAAGAACCTCTCGAGCGAGAGCCCGCTCACCTCCTCGAGCGCGCGCCGGAAGTCAACGGTCTCCACGAGCCCGTCCTTGTGGCGGTCCATGTAGAGGTGCACACCGCGGGTGAAGAGCTCCTCGCCGAGCATCAGCTTCAGCATGTGCAGGATGCTCGCCCCCTTCGGGTAGGGATTCGCCCGGCGCCTGAACGTCTCGCCGGGCTGCGAGTACATGCGGGAGCACATCGGGGTGTCGTTGTCCGGGCTGTCGCCGTTGGCGACGCGCGCCTGGTCAAGCATGCCGTCCCAGTACGCCTCGGTGCCGTCGCGCTCGCGCGCCCAGAGCACCGAGCCGTAGGTGGCCCATCCCTCGTTGAGCCAGAGGTGCTCCCACGACCGGCAGGTCACAAGGTCGCCGGTCCACTGGTGGCAGAGCTCGTGCGCGATGAGCCCGTCGAGGTCGGACTCGCTCATCGCGATCTCGTCGAGGATCGCGCCTGGATGCATCGTCGTCACCGACGTGTTCTCCATGCCGCCCGCGCCGAAGTTGCGCACCACAAGCTGGTCGTAGCGGTCCCACGGGTAGTCCTCGCCGAAGATGCGGCCGAAGAGCACCATCATGCGGTCGGTGTTCGCGTAGGTGCCCTGCGCCAGGTGCGCCTTGGCGGGCGTCGTCCACACCTGCATCGGAACCCCGGACAGGGGCGCAGGAAGCGGCGTGCGCGTGAACTCGCCTGCGATCAGCGACACGAGGTACGGCACGTGGGGACGCGACTGCAGCCACTGCCAACGCTCGCGGTCGCCGATCACCTCATGCTTCACGAGCTTGCCGTTGCCGCTCACGCTGACGCCGCGCGGCACGGTGACGCGCAGCTCCGTCGAGAGGCGGATGTTCGGGAAGTCGTGGATCGGGAACCAGCCTCGGTTGGACTCAGGCTGCCCCTGCGTGTGAAGCTCCGCGGCCTTGGGCGGATCACCGTCGACCCCGGGCACGGCGGGCGAGAACGTCATCCCCTTCAGCGGGTCGCGGATCACGTACTCAACGACGATGCCCGTCTCGGCAGGCGACTCGCCGGGGGTGCCTGACGCCGAGATCGGCTGCGGGAACCGTATCTGCAGCACCTTGCCGTCATGGGAATGCTCGAGCGGTTCGACCGACTCTCCCGAGGGCAGCTCCGCATCGGAACCTGCCTCTGGCGCACGGCCCTTCACGCGGCCGACGCTCACGATCTCGAGACCATCCGCATCGAGGCGCAGCACGTCGGTGGGCAGCCCCGACGGACGCACCACCAGCAGCGAGCGCGCCTGCGCAACCCGGGACTCGAGTTCGGGGAAGTCCAGGTCCACGCGCATCCGCACCCAATCGACCCTTGGGGATGGAGGGAAGTTCTCCTTGCGGCCCGAGTCCGGCGACTGCGGCGCAGCCGAATGAAGCGGCGCCCCAAATGCCATCGGCAGCAGGATCAGCGCCGACGCCAACACTGCGCCGAAGGCGCCG
>CAYPOZ010000197.1:4125-4482 GCA_964412415.1 uncultured Isosphaeraceae bacterium
CACGTTCCGATTTCCTTGGCTGTTCATCTTGATCGCCAACTGTACGGCGGGGTACGCTCCACCATGCCCTCCAACGGTCCCACATCCCGAGATTCAACAGGTTCCGGGAGCGGCTTCCTCGCACAGTTCGGGCAGAGCGAGGAGAGCAACGAGCACTTCTCGCCGGCGCCCGCGGGCTACGCGAAGGGGCGCACGCGCTTCGTCGTTGTCGTGGGCACCGTCATGAGCGGCCTGGGCAAGGGCATCTTCAGCTCGAGCCTCGCCAAGCTGCTCAAGGACAAGGGACTCACGGTCGCCCCCATCAAGATGGAGGGCTACCTCAACATCGACTCGGGAACGCTCAACCCCTACCGCCAC
>CAYPOZ010000198.1:0-4419 GCA_964412415.1 uncultured Isosphaeraceae bacterium
CGTTGCGCCCGTTCACCTGCGCCCACCCGGTGATGCCGGGCTTCACCTCGTGGCGGCGCGCCTGTTCGGGCGTGTAGAGCGGCATGTACTGGGGCAGCAGCGGCCGCGGTCCCACAAGCCGCATGTCGCCCTTGATCACATTCCACAGCGTCGGCAGCTCATCAAGGCTTGTCGACCGGAGGAACTTGCCCCACCGCGTGAGACGCTGCGCGTCGCTCGTGAGCGGATCCTCGCCCGGCCTTGGATCGCGCATGGTCTTGAACTTGTAGAGGGTGAATGGCTTCCCATGAAGCCCAATCCGCGCCTGGCGGAAGATGAGGCTCATGGCGCGATCGACCCGCCGCTTGAGCCGACATCGCTGGGGGCACGGTCGCTCGCGGCTGAGGCGCCGCTCGCTGCAGGAATCGCGCCGCCCTCCACCGCCGCCCTCGCCTCGCGCGCGCGGCGCGCGTCCTCGCGGTGCGCGTGGATGATGAGCAGCGCCATCCCCGCAAGCAGCATCACATCGGCGATGTTGAAGACCCACGGGAAGACCTCGCGGTTGCCGCCGGGCCAGCTCAAGCCAAACGGCAGGTTCCACCGCGGAAGCATGTGCAGGAAGTCGCGCACGGCCCCGAACACGAACCTGTCGTAGAGGTTGCCGATGCCGCCAGCCAGGATCAGCCCGAGCCCGATGTGCGCGAGGCGGCTGCTTGCGCGCGTCCACCATCCGAAGATCACGATGCCCGCCGCCACCGCGATCACGGTGAAGGCGATGAACCACCCTCGCGCGTTCTGGCCGATGCCGAACACCGCGCCGTGGTTGACCACAAGGTGGAAATCCAGCAGGTCCCACGGCAGCGCGCGCACGCCGGAGTGCCAGGGCAGCCTGTACGAGGGATCCGCGACCGCCTCGCGCGGCGCAAGCACCACAGGCATGCCCGCCACGGTGGCGAACGCCCACGACTTTGTCCAGAGGTCAGCGACGAGCCCCACCGCGAACACCGCGAGCAGCGTGCACCATGCAGTCGCCGATCGCCACGCAGGCATCAGCCGCGCGTCCGGTGCCGCTCTGCGATGCGCTCGGCCTCGACGGTGTACTTCGCCCAGGGCTTTGCGGCGAGGCGGCCCTTCGGGATGGGCTTGCACGTCATCAGGCAGACTCCGTAGGTGCCGGACTTGATGCGCTCGAGCGCCTCGTCGATCTCGACGACCATGTGACGGTCGGTCTCGGCCATGCCGAGCGCGAAGTCCTGGTCGAAGGTCTCGGTGCCGATGTCGGCCATGTGGAGCGGCATCGTGGAGAGGTTGCCGTCGCTGCTCTTGAGCGCCTCGGACTCGATGCCCTCGACGCGGCCCACAAGTTCCGCGCGCATGCGCACGAGCGTGGCGCGGTACTCCTCGAGCTCCTTCTTGATGAAGCGGCCCTTGGCGGCCTTCGCGAGCATCTCTGCGGTGGGCGCCTCCGGGATGCCCGTGGACGTCTCGGCCTTCTTCGCCGCAGCGGCGGTGGCGCGCGCTTCCTTCTTGAGGGCGGCGGCCTTCTTGGGCTCGATCGACTTGAGCGACATCACGCGCACACGGCGGCCGCTGATCATGACGTAGCCGTCGGTGGGCGGAGGCGGAGGCACGACGACCGGCACGGGAATCACCTTCGGCGGCGGAGGCGGCGGCGCCTTCGCGCCCTTCGCCAGCTTGCCCCCCTTGCCAGGCGTGGCGCCCTTCACTGGCTTGCCGCCCTTGCCCGCCTTGCCCTTGGCGGCCTTTGCGGCGGCGGCTGCCTTGGCGGCGAGCTTGGCCGCCTGCGCTGCAGCGGCGGCCTCGGCGGCTGCCTTGGCGACCGCGTAGGCGGCATCGCGCTGGTTCTGTGCGGCCTGCGCAGCGGCGGCGGCCACGGAGATGGCGTTGGCGAAGTCGATCTTCTTGCGCGAGACCTTCGTGGTGTCGCCGGCGGTCGGCGACACCTTCGGCTTGGCCTTGGGCTTCGCGATGACCGGCGGCGGCGCGCCCTTGGAGCGCTTTGGCGGCGGCGGAGGCTCGCCAACGATGCTCTTGGGCATCATCACGACGGGCTTCGGCGGCGGAAGCTTGGTCAGCTGCGGCTCAGTGGGCGGATTGGGCTTGGCCGCAGGCTTCATGGAGGAGACCTTGGTCGTGGGCTTGGACGAATCCTTGGCCGTCGCCTTGACCGGCGCCTTGGCGACCCCCTTCGGGTCGGCCTTGGCGCTGGCCTTGGAACCGGTCTTCGTTCCGGTCTTGGCTTGGCTCTTGGATTGGCCCTTGGAATCGTTCTTGGATGGCTTGGCTGGCTTCTTCATGGGGTCAGACGCCCTCGATTGCCCAATAACCGCACTCCCCGATCTTCAAACGCACATTTTCTCGGACTCACGACGCGGCGACGCCGAATTATAACCAGTATCTGACTGCGCGTCAACGGGGTGACAGAGTCGCGCCGCTCACTCCCATTCAAGGGCTGGGGTCGCAGCGCCTGCCCGGCGCCGAACGTCCGACGCGGTCATCGCGGCCGCACGGCGCTAGGCCGGAACTCGCGGATCGCCTGCTGCAGGACCTGGCGGACCCCGCCCGAGTCACACTGGCTGATTGCCGTCTCGAGGCGCGCGAGCTGGTTCGAGAGCTCATCCCATGCTGTGGCCTGCTCGCGGGCGCGGAGCACCGCCGGGTGGTCGGTGCGGACGATGTCCGACCCGATGACGAGCTCCTCGAACATCTTCTCGCCCGGGCGCAGGCCCGTGTAGCGGATGGCGATGGTGCCGGTCGAGTCGTGCTCGTCGCGCACGGTGTGGCCGGCGAGGCGGATCATCTTGCGCGCGAGGTCATCGATGCGCACGGGCTCGCCCATGTCGAGCACGTAGACCTCGCCGCCCCCGGCCATGGCCCCTGCCTGCAGGATGAGCTGCACGGCCTCGGGGATCGTCATGAAGTAGCGGGTGACGTCGGGGTGGGTGACGGTGACGGGCCCGCCCTGGTCGATCTGCGCGCGGAAGATCGGCACCACGCTGCCGGAACTTCCGAGCACGTTGCCGAAGCGGACGGAAGTGAAGACGGTGGCGCCCGAGCCCTGCTGCGCCTGCTGGTCGTGCATCGACTGGAGGACCAGCTCGGCGAGGCGCTTGGTGGCGCCCATCACGTTGGTGGGGCGCACGGCCTTGTCGGTGCTCACCAGCACCATACGGCGCGTGCGGTGGCGCTGCGCGGCCTCGGCCACATTGAGCGTGCCAAGGACGTTGGTCTCTGCGCCCTCGGGCTCGTTGGACTCGACGATGGGCACGTGCTTGTAGGCGGCGGCGTGGTAGACCGTCTCGGGAACGTGCTCCGCGAAGATGCGGTCGACGCGCACGCCGTCGGTGACGCTCGCGAGGCAGGTGACGACCGCCGCGGGGCCCGAGCCTGGGGCGAGCGTTCCGGCGAGCCGCCGAACTTCCGCATCGATCTGGAAGAGGTTGAACTCGCTGTTGTCGACCAGGATGAGCTTCGCCGGGCCAAGCCGCATGATCTGGCGGCAGAGCTCGGAGCCGATGCTGCCGCCGGCGCCGGTGACGAGCACGCGCTTGCCCTCCACGTCGCGGCGAAGCAGCAGGTCGTCGGGCTTGACGGTGTCGCGGCCGAGAAGGTCCTCGATCTGCAGCGGGCGGAGCTGGTCAATACGCACGCGCCCGTCGGCGATCTCGTCGAAGGTGGGCACGGTGAGCACCTGCACGCCGAGGCGGCTGGCGAGGTCGAGCAGGGTGCGCGTGCCGGCGCGTGCCGATGGCGGCAGCGACATCACGAGCTGGGAGACCTTCTCGCGCGCAACGACTTCCGCAAGCGCATTCGGGCTGTGCACGGAGATGCCGCGCACCTGCTGGCCGACCAGGCCTGCATGGTCGTCAAGGAATGCGACGATGCGGACATTGCGGTCGCGCGAGAGCGTGGTGGCGAGCCCGACGCCCTCATCGCCCGCGCCGAAGATGACGACATTGCGCGGCTCGGTGCGGGCGCCCACGAGCAGCAGCGCGCGGATGAGCAGACGCGCACCCCCCATCGTGACCAGCATGAACGCGCAGCTTGTGATGGTGGACGCGGGAAGCCCTCGCCGCGCATCGGCATGAAGGCGAGCACCGCGAACAGCATCATGCAGACGATGAAAATGCCCTGCGCGAGGCGGACCGTGAATCGTGGCGCGAGGTGCCGAGTGACCTCCCGGTAGAGGCCAAGCGTCCAGAGCACGATGCCCACCGAGAGTGCGGCGGCCGTGCTCATGATGAGCGTGTCGTAGATGATGCCGGGGTAGAGCTTGCCGCCGAACATGTCGAGGCCGAGCCGGTTGAACACCGCCAGCCACATGCAGCTGAAGGCCAGCGACATGTCGATGCCCACAAGCGTCAGCTTCTTGGACCACCGCGGCATGCTGACGCTTGTGGGCATCGACATGTCGCTGGC
>CAYPOZ010000199.1:0-1008 GCA_964412415.1 uncultured Isosphaeraceae bacterium
GCAGTTCGCCGTCACCCCACGCCGTCACCCCACCCTAGCGACCGCAAGCGCGCACCTGATCGATTCTGCTACAGTTACACAAATCTGTAGTATTTTAGGTCCACATGCGCCGCAGCCCAGCACCCAAGCCTCCCCCAGCCCTGCTCCGCGCGGCTCGCACGAAGCCGGCCGGAATCCTGCGGGCCTGCGAGGCGAGATCGGCGGGCCTTCACCCTCGCGCAATCGCCGCAATGGTCGAAGCCGGGCAGCTCATCCGCATCAGCCGCGGCCTGTACCACCTGCGCGGCTCGGCCCCCGCCGAGCCCGACCTCGCGATCGTGGCGCGCAAGGTGCCCACTGCGGTCATCTGCCTCGTGTCCGCACTGTCCATCCACCGACTGACCACACAGATCCCGCGCGCCATCGAACTGGCCGTCCCTCGCGGCTTCAAGGACCGGCTGATCGAGCACCCGCCCGTGCGCTTCTACCGATTCGGCAGCGGCTCGCTCGCGGCCGGCATCGAGACATTCGCCGTGAACGGCCATGACATGCGCGTCTACGGCGCGGCCAAGACGGTCGCCGACTGCTTCAAGTTCAGGAACAGGATCGGCACCGACATCGCCGTGGAGGCGCTGCGCAACTACGTGCGCCGGCGCGGCGCCAGGATCGACGATCTCATGGCATTTGCGCGCATCAACCGCGTGCAGGCAGTGATGGCTCCCTACATCGAGGCGCTGCAGTAGTGGGCGGCTCGTAAGGCGCCAGGCGGCGCGGCCCTACCGGTACACGTCGCGGCGGTGCCCGATCCGAATCACGTCAACGAGCAGGACCGCGTCCAGAACGTCATAGCTGGCCACGGCGCCGCATGTCCTTGACCACGGACGTGAGCGAGTGCCGCGGTTCCTTGCTGCGCTTACGGGCGACAGCAAGATCGGCGACATCCTCCTCGAGCGCGCGGCGCACCATCTCGTTGACGACCTCCGAGAGGTTGCGGTCGCTGGCTGCCGAATGCAGCCTGAGCGCACGATG
>CAYPOZ010000199.1:1018-4008 GCA_964412415.1 uncultured Isosphaeraceae bacterium
AGTAGATGGTCGATCGTCTCGCAGCTGGCATGGGGAAATCATAGCACTTTGACGATATGACGTCAAAGCGTTTCTACTGACTTTGGGCCACTGGGTGATGGCAGTGGCGATGCTCATCGCGACCATTCCACGGGTTTCGCGCACCCTAGCGACCGCAAACCATCACCCGCGCCAGTCGCGCCAAAGCACAGAACATTTCGCCTGCATTTTGATACAAGTCCATACGCTTTGTACAATGCCCGCATGAACGCGGGCCGGACGAAGGCTGTCCCGTCACGCATCCCCCGCTCTGGCGTGATGCGCAGCCGGGACCTCGAGCGCATGGGACTCGCAAGGCCCGAGGTCGCGGCGCTCGCTGCCTCAGGCACGCTGCAGCGTGTGGCGCGCGGGATCTACATACCCGCGGGACACCAGCTCACCGAGCGACACTCGCTCGCAGTGGCGTGCACTAGGGTGCCCCACGGCATCGTGTGCCTCCTCTCCGCACTGGCGTTCCACGGGCTTACCGTGCAGAACCCGTCCGAGGTGTGGATGGCGATCGCGCCCTCATCCAGAAAGCCCGCGGACGGAGTGCCGCCGCTGCGGATCGTGCGATTCTCAGGCAACGCGCTCGCGCGAGGCATCGAGTTTCATCGCTCGGAGGGGGTCCGCATCCGGGTGTACTCCGTGGCCAAGACCGTTGCGGACCTCTTCAAGTACCGCAACAAGATCGGCACCGACGTCGCCGTCGAGGCGCTCCGCGAGACGCTGCGCACGCGCCGCGCAACGATCGACGAGCTGATGCGCTCCGCCCAGGTGTGCCGCGTAGGCCGCGTGATGAGCCCCTACCTCGAGGCGCTGCAGTGAGACGGGGAACATGCGCATGAGGGCGCGTGACACCGGACTTCAGGCATCGATCAAGCAGCGGCTCCTGAACCTGGCTCATGCCCGGGGCGAGGAATTCGAGCAGGTGCTCGTTCGGTTTGTGGCCGAGCGATTCCTGTTCCGCCTCTCACGGACTCACCATGCCGAAGACTTCCTTCTCAAGGGCGCGATGCTATTTGTCGCATGGGAGGGCATGCCACACCGTGCGACGAGGGACATCGATCTGCTTGGAGCGGGCGATCCGTCGATTCAACGCATCGAGGGGGTCATGCGGGACATCGCGTCCGTGACAATCCAAGACGACGGGCTGGGCTTCGATGTCGCCAGCGCTCATGCAGAGGAGATCCGCGCGACAGCAGCTCACCGAGGGGTTCGGGTTTCCATCATCGCAACCCTCGGCACGGCTCGTGTGCCCCTTCAGGTCGATGTCGGCTTCGGCGACGCCGTGACACCAGGACCGGAACTGGTCATCTTCCCTTCGCTGCTTGACCATCCGGCTGCCGAACTGCGCGCGTATCCGGTCGAGACAGTTGTGGCGGAGAAGGCACTCGCCATGGTCGAGCTGGGCCTCAGGAACACCCGCATGAAGGACTACTTCGACCTGCTGCACCTCTGCAACACTCGGTCATTCATCGCACAGGGACTCGTTGATGCGCTGTCGGCAACGGCGGTGCACCGAGGCGTGAACATCCTGCCCCGGCCGGTGACGGGGATCAGCGATGCATTCGCGCGTGATGCCTCGAAGCAAGCCCAGTGGCGTGGATTCTGCAAACGCCTCCGGACCCGCTCCAAGGAACTGCCGCTCGAGTCGGTCATCCAGTCACTCGCAGGGTTTCTCCAACCCATCTTCGATGCCACCGCGCGCGGATCACGCGACCCTCGGGTGTGGCTACCAGGAGGACCTTGGCGGTCGCCAAGCTGACCCCCCCGCTCACGCCGCGGATGCGTGCAGCCTGATGCCGACCGCGCGCGCGATGCGCATGATCGTCTCGAGCCGCGGGCGCGATGCCGGCCGCAGCTCGCGGGCCAGCTTCTCGCGGCCGATGCCGCAGCGCCGCGCCACCTCGGCCACGCCCTTCGCCCGCGTCACCTCGCTGAGCGCGCGCACGAGCACCGCCGGCTCGCCGGTCTCGAGCGCGACGTCCACGAACTGCACCACAGCCTTGTCGGTGCGCAGGTACCGCGTGGCATCGAATGCGGTGAGCGCCGCTTCGGCGCGGGCCTTCGGTGCGGGCATGACCTTCGTCGCGGGCATGACCTTCGTCGCGCGCACAGCCTTCTGTGCAGCCGCAGGCACGGGCTTCCGCCGCGAGCGAACCTTCGAACGGGCGGTGGATCGATTCCTGCTGGTCATGGCTGGTTGCCCCTTTGCTGCCTGATGGCGTTCTCGACTCGGCGAGCGGTATCGATGTCCCGCCGCTGCGATTGCTATTCACCCGGCCTGCACGCACAGTAGCACGGGACCCCGCAACCTCGTGCCGTAATCTCGGGGCAGCCTGGTTGATGTGCGATGAACAGGTGATCGCCTCCGCGCCCATGCCCCTCTACCGCGCCTACGGCCTGACGATCGACAGCGAGCTCGAGCTGCCGGAGCTCGAGCGAGCCATCGATGACAGCAGCGCGGGCCTAGCTGGCGACGCGCGCACTGCGCGCGCTGCCAGCCAGTCCCGCACCCCCGACCTCACGATTCGCTTCGGCGCCGTGTCGCCCGACGGCATCCCCGGCGGCCAGCGCACCAGCTCGCGCAACTGCGTCACCGCCACCCAAGTCTGGCTGAACATCGAGGGCGTCGCGCGGTTCCTCGTCAGCGGCGGCCACTCCATCACCATCGATCCCGCGCCAGGCGCAGATGCGGAGTCCATCCGACTCATCCTGCTGGGCAATGCCGTCGGAGTCGCGCTCGGCCAGCGCGGCCTGCTGGTGCTGCACGGCAACGCGGTGCAGGTCGGCGGCGCATGCATGTGCGTGGTCGGCAACTCCGGCGCAGGCAAGAGCACCACGTCCGCCGGCTTCTGGCGCCGCGGCCACACGGTGCTCGCCGACGATGTCGTCGCCGTCGACAGCGAGTGCCGCGTGATCCCAGGCTTCCCACGCATCAAGCTGTGGCAGGAGTCTGCGGATCGGCT
>CAYPOZ010000199.1:4041-4380 GCA_964412415.1 uncultured Isosphaeraceae bacterium
CACGACGGACCAGACCTGCGCCTGCAGCCCGTGTCCGGACTCGACCGATTCGAGCCCCTGCGCAGCAACACCTACGTGGTGCGGTACCTCAAGGGGATGGCGCTCGAGGAGCGGCACCTCGTGGCGTGCGGCCGGCTGGCCTCGCGCATCAGGCTCGTCAAGGTGAGCCGACCCCGCGAGGGCAGCACCCCCGAGGCGGTGGTGGATGCGCTGGCCGCCGACATGGCCGCGCACCCCGCAGATACTCCCTGAAGCGGCTGCCTTTCGGGCGCGACTCGCTTGCCGAGCCCGAACTGCACGCCACACTTCACCGGCGCGAGAAGGCTGGACGCGAGAAGG
>CAYPOZ010000200.1:0-2191 GCA_964412415.1 uncultured Isosphaeraceae bacterium
CTGCCTTCGGCAGCGCCATCGCCACCGACGGCCGCCATATTGCGATCTCGTGCGTGGACCAGCGAGTTCTTGGCGAGAAGTCGCGCATCGTGAATCCTTCGCCAAAGGTGTTCCTGTTCAAGGCTGGCCCGAATGGCTGGTCTGGGCTCGGGTTCCTCCAGCGCGAGGTTGCCAAGGACCCGAAGTTCTTCGGCGCATCGCTGGCGATGACCGCTGGTCGCCTCGTGATCGGATGCCCCAAGGCGATCCAGCCGGCGCCGAAGCAGCCGCTCGTCGAGGGCGGCGATCCGGTGGTGTGCGTGTGGTCGGAGTCGAGCGGCAAGCTCGCTCCGCCGGCGGGCAACTCGAGCGCAGGCTTCGGGCAAGGCGTCGCTGCATCGGATCGCTACATCGCGGTGAGGTCAAACTACGTGACTTCGCCTGGAGCGGACGTGTTCGTGTACCGCAAGGGAGACACGGGGTGGGAGTTCGACGGTCCACTCACGCTGTCATCCGACGCAACGAAGGGTCCGGCGTTCGGCGCATCGATCGCCGTCGGCGACGACTTCATCGTGCTTGGCGACCCGAGCGCCGACTACCCCAAGGGCAAGGGGATCGTTGCGGTCTTCATCCGAACGGCATCGGGGTGGGTCGAGGCTGTGCGGCTGCTGCCGACGGTCAAGACGATGTCCGCACGGTGGGGCGTGTCGATCAAGGTCGATGGACGCCGTGTGCTCGTGTCGCACCCCGCAAGCGAGCGCGAGGGCATCGCGCCAGGGGGGAGCATCCTGTTCACGCTTCCGCCCGTGTCTGACATGAAGGTGCCGGAGCTCAAGCCCGGGGCGACACGCGCGTCGGATGTGCCGCTCGGCGTGAAGTGAGCGCCCGCGCAGCGCTCACTCCCAGTTGCGGCTCACGCACGCGCCGCAGATCACGACCACCGCGGTGGCTGCAAGCAGCCCGCACCATGCTGCGGCCGAGAGCTTCCCGAACCACACGCTTGACACCAAGCAGAGACCGCACGCGCCCCAGCCCGCGACGACGCTCAGAGGCTCGGCCATGACCGGCTCAAAGCGCATGGCACGGGCGACGAAGATCAGTCCTGCAACACCGACGAGTCCGAGAAGCACACGCACGGGCGGAAGAATAGCCGTCTGCAGCGGGGTCGTCGTACTGGGCATCTGGCGCACCCGCACCCGTAACCGGCATCCCATGAGGCATAGGCGGGGTCCTTCGGAGCGGCCAAACCGCCCCGGGCACCGCATATTCAGTGGGATTCCGGACGGGTTGTCGTTCGACATGCTCGAGCCACGGGCTATGTTTGGATGCTGTACAGGCACCCCTACCCAACTGGAGATCCGCTATGAACCGCTTCATCAGCACTATGGCCGTGCTGGCCGTGACCCCCGCATCGATGGCTCAGATCGTGGTCGATGGCACCGCCGAGAAGGCGTACGGCAACGCTCTCGCAGTGCAGAACGTGCAGACGGGCTTTGGCAACGCCACCCAAGGCCAGATCGATCTCGCGTTCGGATCGGAGATCGACGGCATCTTCTCCCGCGTCGAGGGTGGGGTTCTCTATGTCGTTATCGCCGGCAACTTCGAGTCGAACTTCAACAAGCTTGATGTCTTCTTCGACACCCGCGAGGGCGGCCAGAACAAGCTCCGTGGCGACAACCCAGATGTCGACTTCAATGGCCTCAACCGCATGGGCGACGACGGCACCGGTAACGGCCTCACCTTCGACGAGTGCTTCAGCGCAGACTTCTACGTCACCGCGACCAACGGCATTCCTGGCGGCGGCTCCTTTTCGACGTTCGCGAACATCTCGCAGGTCCTCACTGATGGTGGCGGCATTGGCGTCTACATCGGGAGCGGTGGCGCGGGCACCAACATCATCAACAACACCGAGTACGGCGTGCAGGTCGGCCTCAACAACTCGAACACCGGTGGTGTCGATGGTGGCACCGGCGCCGCAGACGGATCTGGCGTTCGCACGGGCATCGAGCTGGCCCTTCCGCTCACCCTGATTGGCGTTGACCCGGTGGCCCCGCAGAACATCAAGATCTGCGCCTTCATCAACGGCTCGGGACACGACTTCGCATCCAACCAGTTCATCGCCGGCCTTGGACCGGACACCGCCAACCTTGGCGAGCCGCGCCTCGTGAACCTCGCGGCGATCCCCGGAAACCAGTACGCGGTCGTCGAGATC
>CAYPOZ010000200.1:2201-4348 GCA_964412415.1 uncultured Isosphaeraceae bacterium
TGGCCAGCCCGACTGCCCGAGCACCAACGACTGCCCCGCGGACCTCGATGGCGACGGGATCGTGGGAGGCACCGACCTCACCACGCTGCTGGCCGCATGGGGTTCGGCCGATGCCGACATCGATGGCGACGGCAACACCAGCGGCACTGACCTCACGTCGCTGCTCGCTGCGTGGGGCACGTGCCCCTGACGTTTCACGGCAGTCACGCATCCGATCTCTGACCGTTACGCTCCACGCCAGAGGTGGCTGTTCTGCGCGTTGCGCGCTCGCCTCCCCGGCACGGCAGCGGATCCGCTGTGCCTCGCAGTAACCGGCCGCGTCGGTGCGGCCCGCGTCTCATGGAGGAGACAGATGGCAGGAGTCGATCGAGTCGTTCGGTGCTGTGCACGCCTTCTCAGGCTTCGCGCCTTGCGCGCAGTGGCGCCCTGTGCGGCGGTCGCGCTTTCCGCAGCGCTTGCGGGGTGCAAGACCGCAAACCCCCTGCTTGAGGACACCACCAAGGGACTGAGCGCCTTCAACCGCGTGCAGGCGAGCAAGATGCCGGTGCCGAAGGAGGAACTTGATGCGTGCGCCGGCGTCGCGCTCATCAAGGCATTCAATGCGGGGGTCGTGTTCGGCGCCATGGGCGGCGACGGCATCCTCGTGAAGAGGCTCGAGACAGGTTGGTCGCCGCCGCTGGCGATCGGCATCTTCCAGGGCACGTTCGGTGCGCAGATCGGCGCCGAGGGCGTCGACATCGTCTTCGTGTTCAGCGATGCGCAGTCGCTCGCAGACTTCGTGCACAAGGGCGTGTTCTTCTACGCGGGAGCATCTGGCACCGCTGCGAACGCGACCGGCCAGACGGTCGCAAGCGGCCCGCCGGTGAAGGCCTACGTCTCGGCGGGTGGCCTCTACGGCGGTGCGACGATCGGCGGATGCGGAGTGACAATTGACCGCGATGCGAACGCAAAGGCGTACGGCGACAACTGGACAGTCGAGGATGTCATCTCGGGCAAGGTCGCGACGCCCCCCGGGGGGGTGCTGGTGTCGGAGACGCTGTCCGGGAAGTAGGCCTAGCTGGCCACTGCGGCGGGCAATTCCTGCCGATTGGGTCCAGTCTGGGTAGCCAGACCGCGGGACCCGTCCTAGATTGAGGCAGTGCGGAAAGTCTGTCCAGCAATGGGACTTCGCCCTGCGGGCGTCGCGGCGGTCGTGGCGGCTGCGCTGGCTGGCCCGTTCGTGGCGCATGCGTGGGCAGGTGGCGCCTCGACTCGGCCCGGCGTCGGCGCCGTGCTGTATTCGGCAAGCGGCCAGAACGGGGTGACATTCCGTACGTGGGCACCCTTCGCCACGAGCGTCAACGTCGCCGGCACCTTCAACTTCTGGAACACCAGCTCCACACCGCTCTACTCCGAGGGCAACGGGTGGTGGTCGACTGACGTGCCGCAGGTCGGAGCCAGCGCGCAGTACAAGTTCCTGATCCGCAACGGCTCGACAAACCTCTGGAAGAACGACCCGCGCGCACGGCGCGTGACGAACAGCGTCGGCAACTCGATCGTCTACGACCCTCACGCGTACCAGTGGCAGTCCACGAACTGGCAGATGCCCTCGTGGGACGGCATCGTGCTCTACGAGATGCACCCGGGCACCTTTGGCGCGAATCCTGGCCAGCCGACGCCCGCCACGCTGCAGGCGTGCCGTGCGAAGCTCGACCACATTGAGGCCTTGGGCGCCAACGCGATCGCGCTGATGCCGGTCAACGAGTTCCCTGGGGAGCGGTCGTGGGGCTACAACCCCTCGCATCCATGGACCGTCGAGTCTGCCTACGGCGGACCTGATGCGCTGAAGGCATTCATCGACGATGCGCACTCGCGCGGCATCGCGGTGCTGAACGATGTCGTCTACAACCACCTTGGGCCAAACGATCTCGACATGTGGCGCTTCGACGGGTGGAGCCAGGGCGGCGGTGGCGGGATCTTCTTCTACAACGACTCGCGCGCTCAGACGCCCTGGGGCGACACCCGTCCCGACTATGGCCGTCCCGAGGTGCGCGACTACCTGCGCGAGAACCTGCCCTGGCGGCTGACCGAGTTCCGGATGGACGGCCCCCGCGTCGATGCGAACAAGTTCATCCGCCGTGTGGGCATCAGTGGCCCGGAGATCCCCG
>CAYPOZ010000201.1:0-984 GCA_964412415.1 uncultured Isosphaeraceae bacterium
CGTACGCCTTCGCCAGCTTCGCGACGAGGTCATCCACGATCGACTCGTGCACCAGTAGCCGGCGCGTTGTGGTGCAGCGCTGGCCCGCGGTACCCACCGCACCGAAGAGCACGGCGCGCGTGACCAGCGTCATGTCCGCATCCGGCATCACGATGATGGCGTTGTTGCCGCCGAGCTCAAGGAGGGTGCGCCCGAGCCGCGCGCCCACGACCTCCGCCACGCGGCGGCCCATTCGGCACGAGCCTGTCGCGCTCACGAGCGGGATGCGGCGGTCGGCAAGCATTGGCTCGCCGACTTCCGCGTCGGTGCCGATCACCAGGCAGAACACATCCTCGGGATCGATCGGCGCGCCCTTGACGGTGCCCACCGGCTTGAAGATGTCCTGCTCACGCATCACCTCGCGCGCGATCTCGTTGCTGGCGATGGCGACAAGCGGCGTCAGGAGGCTCGGCTTCCACAGGTTCACGTCGCCGCACACCGCAGCGACCATCGCATTCCATGCCCACACTGCGCAGGGGAAGTTGAAGGCGGTGATGATGCCGACGGTTCCAAGCGGATGCCACTGCTCGTACATGCGGTGGCTCGCGCGCTCGCTGTGCATCGAGAGCCCGCAGAGCTGGCGCGACATGCCAACGGAGAAGTCGGCGATGTCGATCGCCTCCTGCACCTCGCCGAGACCCTCGGCGCGGATCTTGCCCATCTCAAGCGACACGAGCTCGCCCAGCGGCTCCTTCTTCGCGCGGAACGCCTCGCCGATGCGGCGCACGATCTCGCCACGCTTGGGCGCGGGCAGCATCCTCCACTGCGCGAACACCGCGTTGCACCGCTCGATGGCCGCATCGAGCTCTGCGCGCGACGCGAGCCTCACCGTCGCGAGCGGGATGCCTGAGGCCGGGTTGTCCGTGACCACGTGGCCTGCGGGCGCGCCCGTGCCAGGTGCTGGCGGCGCCGACACAAGCGGGTGCCGGTCAAGCCCCAACTTCT
>CAYPOZ010000201.1:994-1391 GCA_964412415.1 uncultured Isosphaeraceae bacterium
TCAGCACCAAGTCGATGCAAAAGATTCGTGACAGGATCAGGGGATGGAAGCTGGACGCAGCACGCGATGCGGTGGCAGTGGTCATCGAATCTCCTTCTATGGGGACACCCTGTCGCTGTGGGGTGGTGCGGTCCTTGGTCGGCCGCAGTCACTTGGGCTGCGCGGGAGTCGCAGGCTCCGCGGGCTTCGCTGGCTCGGAGGGCTTGGCAGGTTCCGCTGGCTTTGCCGCCGCGTCGCCCGCAGGCGCTGCTCCGACAGCGGCGTCCTTCGCCCCAGCCGCGGCATCCTTCGCGGCGGCTGGAACCGGCGCGGGCCGCGTGGCGAACCACTCGGCCTTCTCGATCACGATCGCCTGGCGCGGCACGTCGCGCATGCCCTTGCTCATGCCGGTGGGCAC
>CAYPOZ010000201.1:1401-3355 GCA_964412415.1 uncultured Isosphaeraceae bacterium
GCTGAGCCGGGCGCGTGGGGGCGGCATCACTGGGCCTTCAGTTCGCCGCAGTCGGTGATCTCGACCTTGGCTTTGGTGCGGCCCGACTGGGAGCCGAGGGCCTCGACCTTCTGGACCACATCCATCCCCTCGACGACCTCACCGAACACCGCATAGCCCGCGCCGTCGCGCGGCATGTCGAGCATGCCGTTGTCGACGAGGTTCATGAAGAACTGGCTGGTGGCGCTGTCGGGCCGGTTGCCCAAGCGCGCCATCGACAGCGTGCCGCGCTTGTTCTTGAGCCCGTTCTGCCACTCGTTCTTGATTCCCTCGCTCGTCTTCTTCTGCACCATGTCGGTGGTGAAGCCGCCGCCCTGCACGACGAAGCCGGGAATGATGCGGTGGAAGCACGTGCCGTCGTAGAAGCCGCTCTTGGCGTACTCGGCGAAGTTGGCGGCGCTGATGGGCGCGTTGGTCTCGTCGAGCTCGATCAGGATCGGGCCCATCGAGGTCATGAACCGCACGTAGGAGACCTTGTCCTTGACCGGAGTGGCGGGCGCAGGAGCCGCGGCGGGGGCGGCAGCGTCAGCCGGAGGCGGCAGCGTTGGCTTCACCGGCTCGGCCTGACCCGAGAGCGCTGACGCGGAGAGCGCGCCAGCTGCAGCAAGGGCCGCGGCAATGGTCGCGACGAGGGGCATTCGGGGTGAGTTGGTCATGGGAGTAGTTCCGTGGTTCGTGGGGCGGGATCGCTGCTTTGCGAACCCCTCATCCTACGAGCGTACGCCTAGCATCGCATGATGCCCGCGCCGGTGCGTTTCCTTTTTGACCTGCTCAGCTCGGTCCGCTTTGGTATCGCGCTTCTGGTCATCCTGTTCGTGTACATGAGCGTGGGAAGCGCTGGGGTGATCTATCCGGTGCACCCGAACATCCTGCACCCCGATGCGTGGGCGCATGACCAGCTCCGGCAGTGGCGCCCCTTCGAGCTGACCGAGTTCGAGTGGTTCCACTGGTGGCCCTTCGACCTGATGATCGGCCTTCTCGCCGCCAACATCGTGGTGACGACACTCCGGCGCATCCCGCTCAAGCCCGTCAACTTCGGCGTGTGGATGATCCATGCCGGGATCATCGTGCTCATCGTCGGCAGCTTCGTCTACTTCAACTCGAAGGTTGAGGGCGACGCGCCAGTTGCGCGCCGCAAGGTGGTGCTTGCGCTCGCAGACGGCAGCGACCGCATCGAGATGCTCGCATCGCCCGGGGCGAGGGCATCGCTTGGCGCCGGCCCCAACCGCTACGAGGTGGAGGTGACGTCGATCGACCCTTCGTGGGAGATCCGCTCGGGCGACGACGACGGCGCGCGCGCCTACTCGGTGACGCTGATGGTGCAGTCGCCGACTCGGCAGTTCATGCGGCAGCTCGTGGACGGGAAGCCCGAGTACACCGAAGACCTGGTCCTCACCTCGGATCCGCAGCAGCCGATGAAGCGCGCCCGCAAGGAGCTCGGCACGCCGATCGTCGACGAGGCGATCGTGATGTCGATGGAGTACGAGACGCAAGGGTGGTTCTACCTGCGCAACGACCTCGTGAAGAGCTGGGCGGTCTACGTGCGAAGGCCCGGTGAGTCCGCGTGGGTGGAGCGGCGCGTGAGCGGTCTCCCGCTCTACAACGACTACATCTCCGACCGTGCGCACGTGTTCGAGGCGCCCGGCGCGCCGCCGCTTCCCATCGACCCGATCGATGTCGCGGTGCCGGCCACCGACGCGAAGGACCCGTTCCCCGATGTCACCTTCCAGCTCACGGGCTACCTGCGGTACGCGCAGACGCGCTCGCGGCTGGTGTCGGGGGCGTCCTCGTCGCCGCTGAACCCGGTCGCCACCGTGCAGATGACCGGCCCGGACGGGCAGGATGCGTCGTTCACCCTCGCGGCCTTCGACCCCGCCACAACGAGCGACAGCGAGGGCCTGCTTCGGCTTCGGTG
>CAYPOZ010000201.1:3365-4333 GCA_964412415.1 uncultured Isosphaeraceae bacterium
GGGCGCCCGACGAGGCGTCATTCGAGCGGATGATCGCCCCGCCGACTCTGGCAATCCGCATCCCGCAGGCCAGCATCGAGACGCGCGTGTCGCTGCGCGACGTCAAGGAGCCGGAGGCCGACGGCCAGCCCGCCTGGCGCGCGCTCGGCGGCGATGGCACGCCGTGGGCGTGGCGCCTGATTGCGGTGCAGGAGGAACTCCCTGTTGGTGCTCGTGCCGCGAGCGTGGCGGTGGTGGAGTTCCGCACGCCGGCGGGCACGATCCGGCGCTGGGTGTTCGACGATCCTGCGCTGACGCGCGATGTGCAGGGAGAGGGTGCTGATGCGATGCATGGCGGGGGACCGGTGCCGCCGGACGCGTCCATCGAGGCGACGTTTTCGCCAGGATCTGGCCGTGCGCTGGTCACGCTGATTGCGGGCCCCGAACCCGATCGCCTGCGGCTCGTGTCGTCGGTGCTTCCGGGCGAGCCGCGCGTGCAGCCGGTGACTGTCGGGCAGCCGCTGACGCTTCCCGCCGGCATCACGATGCGTGTGTCGAGCTTTGACGCGCGCGCCATCGTGGAGACGCGTCCCTTCGTGGTGCCCAAGTCACAGCGCGTGCGTGATGCGCGCGAGCTCTTCGCGCAGGTGCGGCTGCAGGTGCCCGATGGGCGCAGCCAGTGGCTCGAGTACACGCCATACCCCTTCGATGACCAGCGATTCGCGTTCCGCCGCCATCCCTACAGGCCGCTGACGCTGACGCTGGGCGACGGCCGCCAGGTGGAGGTGCTCTTCTCGCGCCAGCGGCTGCCGCTGCCGGAGCCGGTGGCGCTCGAGACGTTCGAGCTCGCGACGCACATCGGTGGATACACAGGCGACGCCACGACCATCCGCGACTACACGAGCATGCTGCGGTTCCAGGACAGCGCGACAGGCTCCTGGACATCGCCGGTGCAGGTCAGCGTGAACGACCCGACTGAGCGGAAGGGC
>CAYPOZ010000202.1:0-4282 GCA_964412415.1 uncultured Isosphaeraceae bacterium
GACGCGAAGGCGCGCTACGACAAGGTCAAGGGCAGCGCCGTGAATCCAGTGCTACGCGAGGGCAACTCCGACCGCCGGGCGCCGAAGGCAGTGAAGGACTACGCGCGGGCGAATCCGCACAAGATGGGCGCGTGGGCTGCGGACTCCAGGGCGCACGTGGCATCGATGGCCGCGGGCGACTTCTTCGGCAACGAGCAGTCTGTCACGGTGCCCGCAGCTACAACGCTGCGCATCGAGCATGTCGGCACCGACGGCACCGTCAAGGTGCTCAAGGACGGCATCAAGGTGGAGGCGGGGGACATCGTCGACGGCACCTTCATGAGCAAGGCTGCGCTGCTGTCGTTCCTCGACTCGCAGGTCGCCGATGCGCGCGCGAGCGGCCCGCTCTTCTCGCTGCACATGAAGGCCACGATGATGAAGGTCTCCGACCCGATCATCTTCGGTCACGCCGTGCGGTCGTTCTTCAAGCCTGTGTTCGAGAAGCATGCGGCCACGCTGGCTCGGCTGGGTGTCGACCCCAACAACGGATTCGGCGACCTCGTCGCGAAGATCGCCACGCTGCCCGAGGCCGAGCGCGCCGCAATCCAGACCGACATCGATGCGACGCTCGCAGCCGGCCCGGCCATCGCGATGGTCGACAGCGACCGCGGCATCACCAACCTGCACGTGCCCAGCGACGTCATCATCGACGCCTCGATGCCTGCGATGCTGCGCGAGGGCGGCAAGATGTGGAACGCCCAGGGCAAGACGCAGGATGCAAAGGCCGTGATTCCCGACCGCAGCTACGCGGGCGTGTACCAGGCCGTGATCGACGATTGCCGCACGCATGGCGCCCTTGACCCGAAGGTGATGGGAAGCGTGCCCAACGTCGGCCTCATGGCGAAGGCGGCTGAGGAGTACGGAAGCCACGACAAGACCTTCGAGATCCCCGCGCAAGGAACCGTGCGCATCGTCGACGCGTCCGGGAAGGTGCTCATGCAGCACTCAGTCGCCGCTGGTGACATCTGGCGCGCGTGCCGCACCAGCGACGCGGCGATCAAGGACTGGGTGAAGCTTGCCGTCACCCGCGCGCGGCTCTCGGCGACGCCAGCAGTCTTCTGGCTTGATGCGAAGCGTCCGCACGATGCCCAGCTCATCGCCAAGGTGAAGGCGTACATGGCAGGGCACGACACCTCTGGCCTCGAGTTCCACACGATGGCGCCAGCGGCGGCCTGCACCTTCTCGCTTGGCCGCATCCGCCAGGGCAAGGACACCATCTCCGTCACCGGCAACGTGCTCCGCGACTACCTCACCGACCTCTTCCCGATCCTCGAGGTCGGCACCAGTGCCAAGATGCTCTCGATCGTGCCGCTCATGAACGGTGGTGGCCTCTTTGAGACCGGCGCGGGCGGCTCCGCGCCAAAGCACGTGCAGCAGTTCCTCGCGGAGAACTCGCTGCGCTGGGACTCGCTAGGCGAGTTCATGGCGCTTGCCGCGAGCTTCGAGCACCTCGCAGACCGCACCGGCAACGCCAAGGCACGGGTGCTGGCGTCGACCCTTGATGAGGCGACCGGCGAGTACCTGCGCAACAACCGCGGGCCGGCGCGTAAGGTCGGCGACCTCGACAACCGCGGAAGCCACTTCTACCTCGCCCTCTACTGGGCCCAGGCGCTGGCGCGCCAGACGGCCGACCGCGAGCTGGCGGAGCGTGTCGCGCCGATCGCATCGGAGATGGTCGCAAAGGAGAAGCAGATCGTCAGCGAGCTCAACGGCGCGCAGGGCAAGCCCACCGACATCGGCGGCTACTACCACCCCGATCCGGCGCTCGCATCGCGGGCGATGCGGCCGAGCGCCACGCTCAATGCGATCCTCGACCACGCGATGGCCAGCGCGGCGTAGCCGCTCAACAGGAACCTATGGCTGAATACGACGCAATCGCTGACGAGTACGCCGCCTCCAAGCTGCTGCCATGGAGGCTTCATGTCGAGCGCCCGACCTTGTTTGGGCTCATGGGGGACGTGCGTGGCAAGTCCGTTCTTGACCTCGCGTGCGGCGATGGCATCTACGCCCGGATGATCGCGGATCGCGGGGCCACTCGCGTGCATGGCGTCGATCTCTCGGGTGGGATGGTCGAGCTGGCGCGCAAGGCGGAGTCTGCGCGGCCCCGTGGGATCATGTACTCGGTGTGCGACGCCGCAGACGTGCGTGGTCTCGGGCAGTTCGACATTGTGCTGGCTGCCTATCTCTTCAACTACGCGCAGGACCGCGCGCAGCTCTCGCGGATGGCGGAGTCCGCATTCCGGAACCTCGCGCCCGGCGGACTGCTCTGCGGCGTCAATGACAACCCGCGTACCGCCACCGACCGTTACCGCTACTACCCGGAGTTCCGCTTCATCCGGTACATCGAGAAGCCCCAGCGAGAGGGGTCCTCGATCACCTGGTCGATCCTCCCCGAATCGGGTGATGCCTGCATCTTCGACAATTTCTGGATCCCGCCGGAGACGTACCGCGAGGTCTTCGCCGAGGCGGGGTTTGCCGACTTCCGCTTCGTGGATGCGCACACTGCGCCTGACGAGGACCCGACGCCCTTCGCCGAGTTCCTCGACGACTGCCCCATCTGCGGGATCGTCGCGCGGCGTCCCTAGGGCTCGCCGCGAACTACGTCACGCTCCTCCGCGTCCGCATCGGTCGGCGGCAGCAGCATCGCGGCCTGCTCGGGGGGCAGCTCCTGCACGCTGCGCAACTTGCGTTCGATGGCGCGCGTGCGGGTGCCGGTCTTGTCGATCGTGTTGGCCGCCGCCTCGATCTGCTTGCGCAACGTGTCGATCACCTCGCCGAACTTGCCGAACTCGGTCTTCACCGCGCCGAGCAGCTGCCACACCTCGCTTGAGCGCTTCTCGAGCGCAAGTGTGCGGAAGCCCATCTGCAGGCTCTGCAGGATTGCCGACAGCGTCGTCGGGCCCGCCAGCATCACCCGGTGGGTGGCGCTGAGCTCGTCGGCGAGCCCTGGCGAGCGCAGCAGCTCCGCATAGAGGCCTTCCGTCGGCACGAAGAGGATCGCGAAGTCGGTCGTATGCGGCGGATCGAGGTACTTGACCTTGATGTCCTTGGCGAAGGAGCGCACCGCATCCACGAGCGCCTTCTGGGAGGCAACGGCGGCATCGCGGTCTGCGCGGTCCTGCGCATCGAGCAGGCGCTCGTAGTCCTCCTTTGGGAACTTCGCGTCGATCGGCAGCAGCAGGGAACCGTGGTCGTCACGCCCCGGCATGCGCACCGCGAACTCGACGCGCTTGTTCGAGTTGGGCGCAGTCTCCGCGTTGCGCACGAACTGGTCGGGCGTCAGGAACTGCTCGAGGATCGACTCGAGCTGGATCTCGCCGAGGATGCCGCGCGACTTCACGTTGGTGAGCGCGCGCTTGAGGCCACCAACGTCGGCCGCCATCGACTGCATCTCGCCAAGCCCCTTGTGCACCTTCTCGAGCTGCTCGCTCATCAGCTTGAAGGCGCCGTCGAGGCGCGACTGCAGCGTCGTCTCCAGCTTCTTGTCGACTGCGCCACGCAGCTCGTCGAGCTTCTGCTGGTTCATCTGCTGAAGCTTCAGCAGCTCGTCAGCAAGCGTGGCGCGCACGGTGCCGAGCGACTCGGTGACCTGCACAAGCGACTGCGAGACGCGCACCTGATGCGTGTCGAGCGACACGCCAAGCTGCTCGCGCTGCTGCGTGAGCGTGCGGCGGAGCTCCTCGCGCTGCTGGCCGAGCACGAGGCCCAGTTCCTCCCGCTGCTTCACCAGAACCTGCCCCAGCTCCTCGCGGGTGACCTTGGCGGCGGTATCGGCGTCAAGGCGCATCGCGCGGAGCGCCTCGGCAGTGGCGCTTCGGTTGGTGTCGAGCGTGGCCTTGAGGGCGGCCATCTCGGCGAGCAGTGGCCGCACCGCGGCATCGAGCTCGGCGGGACCGGCGCCCCCAGTGCCAGCACCTCGTCTCCCGAGCGCGGCGAACACCGCGGCAACCGCCGCCGCCAGCGCAAGGAAGAATGTGCCGATGAGCAGTGCGGTGTCCATGAGGCTCTGTGCGGATCTGACGGTACCTGCGCATGCCTGCGAGGCGACGAGCCTCCGGAACCGCAGCTGGCGCCCGCAGGCTACTTCTGTCTGTGTAGGCAGGTGCCGCCTCGATTGGGCCGCGGACCCCGCCTAGTCCTTCGCCGGAGCGTCCCGAAGTGGTACACATACTGGTCTTCCCATGCACAAGCCAGCATCAGTGAGTCAACCGGCACTGTTCGAGGGTGTGGCCACGGCGGCCAC
>CAYPOZ010000203.1:0-2990 GCA_964412415.1 uncultured Isosphaeraceae bacterium
CGAGTCCATGCCGAGCTTGATCAGCTTGATGGCAACCTGCTGCTCGAAGGGACGCTCGCGCACAGCTTTCCACACTGTGCCGAAGCCGCCGCGGCCGACCTGCTCGACAAGCCGGTACGCGCCGACGACGGTTCCGGGCGCCTCGAGCAATCGGCTCAGGTCGCGTGGGCTCATCGCCTCGGAGGAGTCGTCGGGTTGCAAGGCGTCCACGATATTGGCTCGGGTGCGCATCGCACCAGCGGCAAATCGCCCAGATGCGCGCATTCGCAGGAGAAGCGCCCGGCGCGCGCCACCCGCACCGGGCGCCCCACACCCGCTGTCGGATGCGCCCCCGCGCTACGCTTGCGCCCCTATGGCAATCATGACGGGAAAGCGTGGACTGGTGGTGGGCATCGCCAACGACTACAGCGCGGCATACGGCATCGCGCAGAGCCTCCTGCGCGAGGGCGCCGAGTGCATCTACACGTACCTGCCGCTGGGCGCGAACATGGAGCGCCGCGTGCGCAAGACGATTGCGCAGCTCGGCAACGAGAGCCCATGGCTGTTGCCGATGGATGCCGGCAAGGATGAGGAGCTCGACGCCACGTTCGCCAAGATCAAGGCTGACTTCGGCACCATCGACTTCATCGTGCACTCGATCGCCTTCGCCGAGAAGGACTGGCTGAAGGCGGGTGTGTTCACGGCGACGCCGCGGCAGGTGTTCACGCAGGCCATGGACCTCTCCGCGTACACGCTCGCCGCGATGGCGCACCGTGCGGCGCCGCTGATGACCAACGGCGGTTCCATCATCTCGCTTTCCTACTACGGCGCCGAGAAGGCCGTGCCGGGCTACAACGTGATGGGCGTGGCGAAGGCTGCGCTCGAGGCGACCAACCGATACCTCGCGATGGAGCTGGGCGAGAAGGGGATCCGCGTCAACTGCATCTCTGCAGGCCCGATGCGCACGCTCAGCGCGATGGCGGTGGGCGGATTCAGCGACATCCTCGACTGGGTCGAGAAGAAGGCTCCGCTGCGCCGCAACATCACCACCGAGCAGGTGGGCGACACCGGGATGTTCCTGCTGTCGCCGCTGTCGGCAGGCATCACCGGCCAGGTGATCTACGTCGACAGCGGCTACTCGATCATGGGATTGTGAGGCTGGCGATGCGCGCTGCGGCACGGTGCCTGCAGCCGGACGCCAGATCAACCGACCGCTGAGTGACCCATGACTACCACCTCTTCGCTCTTTGTCTCCTTCGTCGGCGCCGACCGCGTGACCGAGCGCTTCGACCCCACCGACGAGTCGCATCCGCTGACGATCGGTCGGCCATCGACGTCGGGGCCTTCGCCTTCGATCACGCTGCAGGATGCATCGGTGTCGCGCTTGCACGTGGAGATCGCGGTGCGCGAGGGGCGCTGGCATGCGCGCAGCCTCGGCAAGGCAGGCACGATCCTCGATGGGCACTTCATGGTGCCGGAGCAGTGGAAGGAGATTGGGCACGGCGCCACGATGGGCGTGGCCACCTTCAGGATGCGGCTCGGCATCGGCTCCGAGAGCGTGCCGAACCTGCAGACCGTCGAGTTCGCGGATGCGCCGTCGTCAAGCAGGCCGGAGGCGATCGGGCGCCAGCGGCTCGAGTCCGCGCAGGTGCGTCTCTCGGCGCTGCTCGCGGCTGCTCGGCGCATCGGCACGTGCCGCGACGAGAAGGCCGTAGCCGAGGCCGTCGTGGACATCCTCTGCGAGTCAGGCGACTTCGACCGTGCGGTGCTCGTGCGGCACTCGCGCGAGAACGACCGCGACACATGGGCCCCGGTTGCGCTGTGGGGCAGCGACGAGCGCGTGCGCAACCTGCCGCTCAGCCGCACCGTTCTGCAGGAGGCGCTGCACACCAAGTGCACAGTGAGGCTCGATGTGGAGGCGGGTGCAGGCAGCCTTGCTGGTGCGCAGAGCATCGTGGCATCCGGTGCGACGGCGATCGTGTGCGCGCCGCTGCCGCGCGGCGACACGCCAGGCGCATTCCTCTACGCCGACACGCGCACGGGCGGCAGCATGGGTGAGTCGGCCATTCCGTTCGTGGACATGGTTGCGCAGCTTGCGGCGCTCGCGGAGGACCAGTTCGCGCGCCTCAAGCTCGAGGAGGAGATGGGCGTCGCGCGCAGCATCCAGCAGGGCTCGTTCCCGAGCGCTCTGCCGCAGGTGGCCGGCTACGAGATCGCGGCGCGCAGCACGCCCGCAGAGCACTGTGGCGGCGATGCCTTCGACTGCATCGGGCTCATGGGCACGGGCATCGCTGAGGATGGCGGCACCGCGGAGCGTGCGCTCCTGATGATCGGCGATGCGACGGGGCACGGCGTGGGGCCCGCGCTCTCCTCGATGCAGGCGCGGGGCATGACGAGGCTTGGCGCGCGGCTTGGGCAGGCGCTCCTCGACATCGTGCGCGAGGTGAACGCGCAGCTCTGCCAGGACCTTCCGGCAGGTCGCTTCGTCACTGCCTGGTACGGGCTGCTCGATCCCGCATCGCACACGGTCGAGAGCTTCAGCGCAGGGCAGGGGCCTCTCTACATCTACCGCTATGCGGAGGACCGCTTCGACGCGATCGAGACGGACTCGATGCCGTTCGGCGTGATGGCGGATGGGTTCATCATGGGTCCCGCGCAGCGCGTCGAGATGGGGCCGCGCGACATCCTCGTGATCATCACCGACGGCTACTTCGAGGCGATGAACCCCGAGAGCGAGCAGTGGGGCGATGCGGCGGTGCAGCAGGTGGTGCGCTCGCTGCGTGACCGCCCGTGTACGGAGATCCTTGACGAGCTCGACCGCGGATCGCTTGCGTTCAGCAGGACGCCCGCGACCAACGACGACCGCACCGCGATCCTGGTGCGCCGGCTGGGGTAGCGGCTACTCGCCCGGCAGCTCCGGCACGCCCGCCTCGAACGATTCGGGAGTGATCATGACTGCCTCCGCCGCGTGCGGATGCGTGCCGTACAAGTAGCCCGTGCGGTCGTTTCGC
>CAYPOZ010000203.1:3000-4190 GCA_964412415.1 uncultured Isosphaeraceae bacterium
GCGCGGCGTGAAACTCATCGAGCGCACTGAGGTGCCGCTCGCTTGGGCCGGTCCACGAGACCTGCACGGGTACGGCCTTGCCATCGTGCTCGACGACATAGTCCACCTCTCCTTGACCGCGCCAGTAGTGCACTGTGCGGAAGCGTCGGCGGAGCAGCAGGAACGCAGCGCACTCGAACTGCTTGCCGCGGTCCGCGCCCGATGCGGTCATGACAGCGCGTCGGAGGCCGGGATCCACGGGATAGAACTTCCGGTTGCGGCCGAGCTGGCGCCGGGCGGAGTAGGCGAAGTAGCTGGCGCCGATCGCCAGATATGCGCTCTCGGCGGCATCGAGATATGCGCCCGCCGTGTCTGGCGCGAGGCCAAGTGCGGCTGCGAGGCGCCGCGTGCTCGTCTCGGATCCAGCGGACTCGTAGAGCATCTGGGCCAGCTTGCGCAGGGGAAGAGCCGAGCGTGCCGCGACGCGTTCGCGCATGTCGCGTTCCACGATGTCGGTGAAGTAGTTGCGCAGGATCATGTCGCGGTCAGGGCTTGTGACGGTGGCGGGGAAGCCTCCTGCATCGAGGTACTCCGTGAGTGTGGCACCCGGGCGAGCGATCCTGAACTCCGGGAGACTGAAGGGGAAGAGCTCGACCACATGATGGCGGCCGGTGAGCGTCGAGCCGAGCTCGCCCGAGAGCAGATGCGCATTCGATCCGGTCACCACGAATCGGCGATTCCTTGGCCGGTCGAGCTGAAGCCGCAGCCAGCGCTGCCATCCGTCCACCCACTGGATCTCATCAAGGAAGTAGGTCGTGCCGTTGCCGCGATCCGCCTCGAACGCATTCGCGACGAGGTCGAGGGTGCGGTAGTCAAGCGCGGTGGAGAGCCTCGGATCCTCGAAGTTGAGGTAGAGGCACTTGGAGCGGTCGAGCCCGTAGTGCGCCATCAGCTGCTGCATGAGTGTGGACTTGCCGCCTCGCCGCACACCTTGGATGACCAGAGCGATGTCGGGGCGCAGCTCCGAAGGGAGCCGCACCTCGCGAGGCACCGATGCAGGCGGGGCGGCATCCCAGAAGCTCCAGTCGCGAGCGATGGCCAGAAGCTGCGCGGGCTCCATAGTGACTAGTCTACTAGTCACTTCTCAAAGTGACGAGTGAACTAGTCAGTTTCACGTCACGTCCGAGAAAATCATGGATTGGTGGCTTCGG
>CAYPOZ010000204.1:0-4168 GCA_964412415.1 uncultured Isosphaeraceae bacterium
GGTGCGGCGGCGGCGATCGCGCTTGCGCAGGCGGCCGCGCTCGGGGCCATGGTGGTCGCCTACCCCGACGGCAAGTCACCCTGAGTGGCGCACGCCGCGTTGCATGCGCACGCGGCGGCGTTCCTCGCGCAGGTTCGGCTCGAGGCACTGGCGCTCGCCGACCGCGATGCGTCGGCCTACCGCGCCCTCAATGCGCTGTGGGGGATTCCGCGCGACGATCGTGCGCGCGACCCAAGGTGGCCCCCCGCACTCGATGAGGCGATCGCCGCACCGTCCGCAATCGCCGATCTCGCGTGCGCGACGATTGTGCTGCTCGCACGTCTCGATGGACGGACCTCGACGCTGCTCGCAAGCGACCTGCGCATCGCGCGCCTCTTCGCGGACGCTGCGCTCGAGGCGGCGCTGGCAAACGTGGAGGTCAACGTGCCCATGCTCGAGTGCACGATCGCCGCCGAGTCGGTCAGGAGCGCGTGCGAGTCGAGAAGGGCGCTCGCAGGTACGCATTGGCGTGCTGGCCAGCACGGCCCCGGGGCCGGGTCCTAGGGCATGGGTCTTGCTGCACTGCTCGTAGCCGGCGCCGCACTGACGCTCGCTGCGGCGGTAACTGCCATCGTCCGTGATGCGCGCCACCCCTCGCGCGCATCGGTGGGATGGGCCCTGGCGCGCGGGCTCGCGACCTGCCCTTCGGAGGCAGGAATGGAGTCGGAGGATGGGTCAGTGACCTGTAGCGACGGCACTGCACTTCCGGTGTGGACCGTTCAGGGCGGGAACCCCGACGGGCCAGCGCTTCTGCTGCTGCACGGATGGCGGCGCTCCCGCATCGACTCCCTCAGGCGGCTGCCATGGCTCCTGCCGCATGTGCGCTTCGCGTGCGTGATGGACCTGCGCGGTCATGGCGAGGCTCCGAACGGCCCATCCACACTTGGTCCGGCGGATGTAGCTGACGCATGCGCCGCTGTCCGCGCGCATCCCGGCGTGCCGTGGATCGTCGCCGGCCACTCGCTCGGTGCGTCAATCGCGCTGCGTGCAGCCGCGACGCTCATCGGCACAGGCGCACGCATCGAAGGCGCACTGCTCATGTGCCCCTACCCGGGCATCGAGGTGCCGCTGACGGGGCGGCTCGAGAGCATTGGGATGCCGGCATTCCCGGCTGCAGGCATCGCTGCGCGGGCCATCGGGCTCATGTGCGGGCGCGAGACCCCCATTGCCGATGTGCTTCGAACCATCGGGTCGTCGTCACTGCCGACGGTGTGGGTGACGTGCGCCGAGGATGCGATCGTGCCGCCACGCGCCGTGAGCGAAATGCACTCGCTGGCGCTTGCGCTCGGAAGCCAAGCGGCGCTTCACGTCGATCACGGCGCAGACCACGACTCGGTGGGCACCGGCCATCCCGCGTGGGCGGCCGACGCTGTGAAGGCGCTCACTCGCCAGCCGGCGGCAGCCACCACGCCCTGATCGCCAGACCTCGGTCGCTCGGGCGCAGCTCGTACACAACTGGCCCCATGTACCGCGCCAGCAGCGCCGCATCGACATCCTGCAGCGCGGCGCGCAGCGATGGGGGCAGCTGCATGGGCAGCATGTCGGTCACGGCCTCGCGGTCGTCGATCGCGTCATCCATCCTGCCGATCAGCCCATCCTCCGCGAGCATCGCCTTGCGATTGAGGTCGAAGCTGCGCACTGCGTCCACGTAGCCCCAGCCGCTCACGGGCCCTGGAGGCACGCTTGCAGCGGCGCGCTTGTAGATCGCATTCTCGGAGAGGCTCCGCGCCGCCGAGTCCGTGGATGCGCGCATCACCTGCTCCACCGCCGCGAGGTCGCCATACAGCACGGCGCTGCCGCCAAGACCGATCGCGATCGGCACGCCCTCGCCGCTGTAGATCTGGCCGCCCTGGAAGTCGCGCGGCATCAACCCAGCGCTCGGCGCGGCAAGCGCGACCAGCGCCGTGGCGGCACGCTCGTCGCTGCAACGCATCACGGTCACGGATCGGGTTCCGCCATCGGAGCCCGGCACCGGATTCGTGAACGACCACATCGTCGGCCCGATGGCCCCGAATGCCTTGCGCATGCCTGGTCCCCACTGCTCAAGCAGCGGCGCGATCTGCTCGGCCTGCATGTCCGGCAGCGCCGCGAGCGCATCCTCGAGCAGCTTCATGATGCCGTCGAACCGCACGTTGAGCCGCTGGTAGCTGATCGCGTCGTCGCCGCACATCGCAGGCGGGGCGTCGACCTCAACGCCATCTGACACGAGCGACACGAGCCCCATCTTCTCGCCGGGCACGAACACCGTCGACGAGAGCTCCACCATGCCACGCTCGCCGCCCACGCTCAGCCCGAATCCCCACGCGCGGATGTCGCCGAAGAGCTTCTGGATCAGCGGCTGCATCGGACCCATCGGCCCTGCGAGCAGCGGCCGCACGATGGGCTGCAGCGGTGCGGTGAAGAAGATCGCCTGAGCATCGGTGTCGCCGAGCTGGGCTGAAGCGCCCTGCCAGTCCTCCACCGATGACAGCACATCGCCGCGTCCATCTGCGGCCGCCAGCGCATCCTCGAGCGCCGCAACGGAACTCGCCACCCAGAGGCGGCTGCCGTCGCGCAGGTAGAAGAGCGAATCGGGCGTCGCCGCAACCTGACCGATCCCATCGAGCGGGTTCGCGGCCGGACGGCGCTGCCCTCCGCCACCGAGCTCCTCGTCCTCCGCGGGAAGCGGGATCACGGTCGCCTTGCGACCGCCGCCGAGGTCCACCTGCTCCGTGCCGCGACCGGACTCGCGCTCAAGCCGGACGATGATTCCATCGACCATCTTCGCGGCGGCGTCGGCGTTGGCGCCGTAGTCGGCGCAGAGCATCACGCCGATCGCGTCGGCATCGAGCTCGGGGTCACGGTCCACGAAGAGCGCGAGACGCACGGCACCGGGCCACGGGACGCTGTCGCCGTCAATCCCCATCTCTGCGAGGCGCTTCTTGCGCTCCTCGGCCTCCGCAGCCTGCGCCGGCTCGTCCATCAGCGCCTTGACCTTCGGGTCCTCGAGCAGCTTCGCGAGCGGAGTCGCGGAGAACCGCTCCGCGAGGGCACCCATGTCCTTCACGCCGACCGCCAGGAACGTCGACTTGGGTGCAAGGTCCTCGACGGCGGGAAGTGCGCGCTGCGGCGCGTCCGCCGCGGAAGGCGCAGCGGGCGCAGCCGGCACCTTCTGTGCGGCATCGGGCGCGACCGGAGCCTGCGCGATCGCGAGCGGAACGAGGCACGCGCACATCACTGCAGATGCGAGCCATGCGGTACGGATCGTCGAGGTAGTCATCGCATCATCTCCCCTGTCGTGCTGCGGCGGGTACGCGGCGCTGTGCTCAGCGCGAGCTCGAGTCGCGCAGCTGCGGAGGCGCGCCGAAGTCCTTGCGCGGCGGCGGCTGCAGGTAGTTGTGCCCCGAGTTGGGGTTGTTCTTGTCGTACGCGAAGGCCTCGCGGTTGCGGATGAAGTCCGTCACGTAGCGGGCAGGAATGGCGAATCAAAGGGCCTCGCCGCCTCGGATGCCCATGTTGGTGATGCCAATCACCTCTCCGCGCGTGTTGAACAGCGGTCCGCCGGAGTTGCCGGGATTGATTGGGGTGTCCGTCTGGATGTAGGTGAGGCCGTCGAAGTTGCGGCTCGTCGTGGACACCACGCCCTGCGTCAGCGTGCGCTCGAGGCCAAGGGGGTTGCCGATCGCGAAGACTGGCTGTCCCACCTCGAGCGCGTCGGACCCGACCATCGGCGCGATCGGGAAGGGTGACCCGTCCGGGCTCTTGAGCTTCACGAGCGCCAAGTCGATCTGGTTGTTCACCGCGATGATCTCGACGTCGCTGAGCTCGGTGCGCTTGAGCGAGCCGTCAGGCTGTGCGACCCAGATCGTCGCACGCAGGTTGGTCTCCCCCTGCACGACGTGCGCGTTCGTGATCGCGAACCCGTCACGGTGGATGATCACGCCGGAGCCAAGACCCGAGGGCGTCGAGACCTTGATCACGGCAGGGCCGATGATCTTGGCGTGCTCCTTCGGGCTGAGCTCCGGGAGGTCGACCGCCAGGGAGTAGAGCGACTGCTCCACCGTGCGGACAGGCGCGCCAGAAGTGGCGTTGGTCACATCGGCCACGTCAGACATGTCGAACACCAGAACGTCCGCCCCGACATCGAGCC
>CAYPOZ010000205.1:0-4135 GCA_964412415.1 uncultured Isosphaeraceae bacterium
GAGGGCCTCGAGGTGTGGCAGATGCCCTTCGTCGAGTTGCGGGCGCCGCTGCTCACCAACCTTCGGATGGATCCCTTCGAGCGCGCCCGCGAGGAGAACGCGATGGGATACCAGCGCTGGTACCTCGACCGCATGTTCATGATCGCGCCCGCGGGCGCGTACGTCGGCAGGTGGCTGCAGAGCTTCCGCGACTTCCCGCCGCGCCAGAAGCCCGGCAGCTTCAACCTCGATCGCGTGATGGAGGCCGTCAGCCGGCCCCAGGGCCCGTGAGCGTGAAGCGCCCGGGAACGCTGCGGGCCGCAGCGGCCGTTACGGCCATGGCGGTCGTGGCGACCGCATGCATGCTCGCCGCGTGCCAGACGGCGAGTCCAGGCCCGGCGGCTGCCGCAACCGCACCGCGCGACACGTCAGCGCTCGCGTTGTGGCGCACGAGCACGGCGCGGAGCGCGATCGAGTCGTTCGTGGAGCGCACAACGTCGCCCACAAGCCCCGACTTCGTGCCCGAGCGCGACCGCATCGCAGTCTTCGACAATGACGGCACGCTGTGGGCTGAGCAGCCCATGTACGTGCAGCTCGCGTTCGTCATCGACCGCGTGAAGGCCCTTCGCGCCGCACATCCGGAATGGGAGACCACGGAGCCGTTCGCGTCGCTGCTGCGCGGCGATGCGGCGGCTGTTGCGGCGCAGGGAGAGCGCGGGATCGCCACACTTGTGGCCGCGACGCACAGCGGCATGACGCCGGAGGAGTTCCGCGCGGCGGTTCGGGAGTGGCTTGCGAGCGCACGCCACCCCACCACCGGCCGCCGATACACGGAGATGGCGTACGAGCCGATGCTCGAGATGCTCGCGTACCTGCGCGCACACGGGTACCGCACCTGTATCGTCTCGGGCGGCGGCATCGATTTCGTGCGAGCGTTCTCGCTGGAGCTCTACGGCATCCCCAACGAGCAGGTCATCGGCACCACAGGGACGCTCACGTATGAGGTGCGCGACGGCCTGCCTCGGATCGTGAAGACAGGCGAGATCGACTTCATCGATGACGGCACGGGAAAGCCCGTGGCCATCGAGTCTCGCATCGGTGCTCGGCCGCGCATCGCGTTCGGCAACTCCGACGGCGACTTCGAGATGCTCGAGTGGACCACTGCGGGCGAAGGCGCGCGGCTGGGCGTGATCATCAGGCACACCGACGCGGCCCGCGAGTGGGCCTACGACCGCGACTCGCGCGTCGGCCGGCTCTCCCGTGCGCTCGACGAGGCACCCGCGCGCGGGTGGATCGTGGTCGACATGGCACGAGACTGGTCGCGCGTGCTGAGGTAGGCGCTCGCGCTGTGGCAGCCGCTTGTGCGCCTCAGCGTTGGACGAGCTCCCGCCCCTGCTGCCACGCGAGGAATCCGCCGGCCAGGTTGGTGCAGCGGTAGCCGTGCTTCATGAGCAGCGAGCACGCGCGCGCAGATCGTGCTCCGCTGCGGCAATTCACGAGGATGGGCCGGTCCTTGAGCACCTGCGCGAGATGCGCCATCAGCCGTGTGTGCGCAATGTTCGTGGCGCCCGCGATGTGGCCCTCTGCGAACTCCGCGGCCCGCCGCACGTCCAGCACGAATGGCGCTGCCGCGTCGAGCATCACCCGCGCTTCCCCTACCGACTTCTCTTCCACTCGCGCGAGCGCCCCTCCAGCGGTGCCGTACGCGCCCATCTGCGCCATGTCGAACCATCCGGCAAAGTTGTCGTAGCCGACCCGGATCAGGTCGCGCACGGCCTCGTCCACCTGTCCGGGCCCTGCGATGATCACGATGGGCTCATGCTCGCCGATGAGCGAACCGCCGTCGGTGCTGAAGCTCCTGTTGAGCGGCAGGTGAAGCGCACCAGGCACGTGCCCGGCCTTGAAGGCGTCCCATGGGCGCGTGTCGACGATTGCGCTGCGCGTGCCGTCGATCCGCTTGAGCTGGTCGACCGTGAGCTGCGCAGGCTTGGGCACCCCGCCGAGCACCTTCGGCCCCATCTTGTTGTCGCGCTTCATGCGCGCGAAGTACAGCGGCGGCTCGGGCTGCGCCTCGAGGATGAAGTCCACGAACCCCTGTTCGGTCTTTGCTGCCAGCACCGAGGGGTTGAACATCTTCTCGTACCCGACGGTGGTCGTGGGTACTGCGCCGAGCGCCTTTCCGCATGCGCTGCCCGCGCCGTGACCCGGCCAGATCTGCAGGTAGTCCGGCCACTCCATGAACTTGCGGACCGTGCGGTAGAGGGTGTGCGCCGATGGGTCAGCCTTGCCCGCGATGCCAGCCGCTGACTCGAGCAGGTCAGGTCGTCCAAGGTCACCCACGAACACGAAGTCGCCGGTGGCGACGCCCATGGGCTTGTCTGCGCCACCGCCACGGTCGGTCACCATGTAGCAGATGTGCTCAGGCGTGTGGCCTGGCGTGTGGATGGCGGTGAACTCGATGTTGCCCAGCATGAAACTGTCGCCGTCCTTGAGCAGCTTGTGCCGATAGCTGCCCCCGCCACTCTTCTTGTCGAGCCAGTGGTACTTCCAGTCGGCGTCTCCCTCGTCGGAGACGTACACCATCGCGCCCTTCTCCGCGAGCTCGCGCCCGCCTGAGATGAAGTCCGCGTGGATGTGCGTCTCCGCAACGGCAACGATCCTCAGGCCGTTCGCAGCCGCCAGCGTCTCGTAACGGTCCACGTCTCGTTCGGGGTCAATGACGATCGCCTCACCGGTGCGCTGGCACCCGATCAGGTAGGCGGCCTCGGCAAGCTTCTCGTCGTAGATCAAGCGAAGGAACATGGCGTGTCTCCTGTGGCCGGCGGATAGCCGGCGAGTGTCTGGCGGATCGTAGGTGCGGCCCGCGGCAGCTCGACGCAGTTTCGGCTGCCGCAGCGGGTCGTATCGCACTTGGAGTCACGGCATACTGTCGAGGTTCCCGAATGCGGGGCGTTTCGCCGCAGTTGCACCAATATCCACACTCACGTGTCGCGTCGAGCTGGGTTGCGCCCCCCGCTGCGGCTACTTGCGCCGGCGCGTCACTTTGCGGCGCTGCGCACCTGAAGGCCTTCCTGCTGCACGACCCGCCGTCACCCGCAAGTGCTGCCTGAAGAAGGCGATGGCCTCTTGCTTGCTGATGCTTCCGGCCGCGCACCGCATTGTGACGTCCTCGAGCGGTACTGGATCAGGCACCGACTCCACGCCATTGGCCTGGAGGAACACCAGGGTCGCGAGCACGCACACCCGCTTGTTGCCGTCGTTGAACGGGTGGTTGCAGCAAAATTGAAACAGATACGCGCCTGCCTGTTCAGCGAGCGTGCGGTGCAGGTACGCGCCACCGAACTGCTGCCGCGGCATCATGACTGCGGCTTCGAGAAGTCCGTGGTCGCGAAGGCCATCCATCCCGCCTTCATGGCGGATTGTGTCCGCATGAATCAGGAGAACGTCCTCAACCGACAGGAAGCGTCGTGGCCCCTTCATGGCTGGTCACTTCGCCAGATTCTGGAGCATCGCCCGGTACCGCGGGCGAAGCGACTTCAGGCTCTTTGCGACCATTGCCTTGCCGAGCCCAACGCCCGCGGGAGTGATGATGAGCGTTCCGCCGCTCACCGTGATCTGCACGGAGTCGCCAGGCTTCAGGCCGATGGCCTCACGGATCGCCCGGTCGAGCACGATGGCCTGGCTGTTGCCGACTTGCTGGAGCTTCTTGACCATAGTACGAACAGTGTAACTACGTACCTCCGGGGCGTCCATCTCATTCCCGGAACATCGCGCACACCCGCTCGCCCCCACCGCGGACCGGAGGCACCGGCCCCGTCAGCCATGCACCGGGCGAGGCGGTCGCTCACCGGTCCCACTCGGGGCCGAAGGCGAAATCGTAGTTGCGCCAGCGGCCGATCGAGGTACGGTTGACCGAGCGGCGCACCTGCTCGTGGCTCAGCGTCAGCACGGTTCGCGCGTTCGCTTCCGGCGCGAGCACCGCGTCGTGCCAGGGAAGGCCAAGCCGCTCAAGGACCCGCTCCATGTGCGCTCTCGGGTCATCGACAAGCTCCTCGTAGCGGATGTCCTCGTGCGCGATGCCAAGCGCCCGCATCGCCATCGGCGCAAGCGTGCGTTCCGCACCGATGACGCGCCGGATCGACTCGAGCGACCGCGT
>CAYPOZ010000206.1:0-577 GCA_964412415.1 uncultured Isosphaeraceae bacterium
ATCGCCTGCTCAAAGCGCGCCACTGCGCCGTTCATCTCGACCATCGCATCTAGGAATGGCTTGGCCGTGGGGCGCTTGCCCACCATCACCGCACGCATCGCGTTGGGATCCTTTGCGATCCGGCCGCTCGAGAGGTAGGCGATGAGCGCCTCCGGAGTCGCGTGCGGGGGGTCAGTGACCTCCACTGGCGCGGAGGGCGCCGATGCGGTGGCGGATCCGCGCGTACCGCCCGATGCTGCCTTCGCCGGCGCCTCAGGGGCCTTGGGGATGTCAAGAGACGGCGCGGACATCGCACCGAGCGATGCGGTCAGCGACGCGCGCAGCTCGCGCACGGGCGCAGTCTCGCCGCTGCGCCCGAGGCTCTCCTGCGCGGAGGTGTACGCCTCCGATGCCTTCGTGTGCGACTCGGTCGCCTTCGCGAGCGAGTCCTGCGCCTGCTGCATCACGGCGCGGTCGCCGGCAGCGCCGGGCGCCATCGCCACCGCAAGCAGCGCGCGCGCGTGGGAGAGGTTCGCGTCGCTGTGCGTGCGGTGCACGAGCGCGCGCGACATCTCGGCGCTGGTGCGCGCCATCGCCG
>CAYPOZ010000206.1:618-4110 GCA_964412415.1 uncultured Isosphaeraceae bacterium
TCGATCGCCTGCTGGACGCTCGCGTTGAATGCCTCGTTGGATGCAGGGTCGCTCGAGTCGAGAAGCTCCATCACCCGCACCTGCATGGTGCGCACGGTCTCCGCCGCGCCGCTGCGGCGCGCCGAGAAGGACGAGTTCAGCTCCGCGAGCGAATCGAGCGCGGCAGCGAGCGCTGTCGCCTGCCGGCGCGCGGACTCCGACTCGAGCTGCGTCATGCGCTGAACGCTCTCCCCGAGCGTCGCGTCCGCCTCTGCGGTCTGCACGCGCTCCATCGCCTCGCGCGCGACCTCGCGCCGGCCGGCGGACTGCTCGATCAGGCGATGCGCCTGCCGCGGATCGGCGGAGAGCGACTCGATGCGCAGCGCATCTGCCTCGGCATTCGCCTCGGTCATCGTCTCCGTAGCCTCCTCGGCACGCATCTGCGCATCCTGGAGCGCCTCGTTCACCTCAGCGAGCGCCTGCTCGGCCTGCGACGCGAGCTCCTGCGCATCGTCGAGCGACGACTGGGGCATGCCTCCGCTCGCGCCCTTGTGCGCGTCAGCGTCAGCCTGGGCCAGCGCGGCAATGCTGGCAAGCCGCACTGCAAGCGCACGCGCGCGCGCGCTTGTGGCCTCGAGCTTGCGTGCGTGCGCGGTCTCAAGGAGGCCCGCCTGGCGCACCGCGCCAGCCGCTACGCCTGCAGCCGCGGCCTGCTGGCCCGGCGACGCGCCAGGCACGCTCTGCATCTGGCCGGCGAGCGAGCGGAGCTGGTCGGCGGTCGCCGTAAGGTCACTGGATGTCTGCGCTGCGATGGACGCAAGCTTCGATGCGGCATCCTCGATGCGGCGCTGGGCTGACGCGCGCTCGGCCACAGCCGGGTCATCCCCGGTGCAGGCACCGAGGGCAAGGATCGGGGCGATCGCGGCAGCCGCGAACAGTGAACGCACACGGGTTGCGGCGGACATGGGGGAGCGATGCTACCCCGCACGGCGCCGCGGTTCAGCGCGTGGGCTCGTGGGCATCCTCCGGCGATCCGGGCGCAGGGACCTCCATGCGAGGAGGCGTGTAGCCAACCGGATAGTCGGGCCGAGGCTGGTACATCGACTTGATCCACGTCAGCGTGTCCGCGAGGCGCTGCGGCACGATGGCGCGGCCGAAGACGGGCCGCCACCCGGGCACTTCGGGATGCGGCTGGATCGACTCGTCGCGCGGCAGTCCCGCCTGGATGATGCCCGACTCCATCGGCGACTCGAAGTTGATGAAGGGGAGGCCCTTCGGCGAGCCCCGCAGCAGGTTCAGCATGTTCGCGTAGCGCACGCCGGCCGTGGAGGCCTGCTTCGTCATCAGGAATAGCCGCCCTCCATCGGGGCCTCCGTGGCAGCGGCTCGTGGCGCAATTGGGGATCAGCCATCCGTCGTGCACGTTGCGCCTGAAGAGCTGCAGCGCGCTCGGCTCGCTCAGCACCTTGATGCGCGGGTAGTAGTCGCGCGCCTTCAGGTTGAAGATGAGCCGGACGACGTTCAGCGGGTCACCGCTGGCGAGCTGGTCACGCGCTGTTGGCGAGTGCGGGATCAGCGGGTTTGCGGAGTGCTCGTCGAAGAGCTTGAGCGCGACCTCACGGTCGACCTGCACGCGCGGCGGACGGTCGAAGTCGATCTCGTACACCCGGATGATGTTGACCTCTTCCGGCGTGAGCGAGCGTGTTGCGCGCGCGGGCAGCGGCTCTGGCTCGTCGGGCACAGGGTCAGCGCGGCCGCCTGTGCGCTGGCCATCCGCAGGTCCCTTGCGCTGGATCGCGAGCTGTGCCTCGACGACGCGCAGGAGCGCAACTGCCTCTGGAAGCGCCGTCTCGTCGACGAGGGGCTTGAGCTCGTCGCGTGCGAGGTCATAGCGGCGCTCGCGGTAGAGCCAATCGCACAGCGCGAGGCGCTTGGCGGCATCGGTCGTGCCTGCGGCATCCTTCATGCGCCGGTACTTCTCGTCGAAGGGAATGTCCAGAAGCACGCGGTACACGGTCGACCTCGGCAGCGAGGCCTGCACCGAACCCACGCGGTACTTCACTGCATCGAAGCCATCCTCGACGAGCGTCGCCTTGAAGAGCCCGCCGTCACGCTGCTGGATCACCGCAGGCAGCGGCTCGGGCACCTCAAGGAGCGGGATGACATCGAGGATCTCGTCCTTGCGAAGGTCGAGCGTCTGTCCGTCGCGCACGATGACGATGCGCTCCTCATCCTCGTAGGCGACGAATCCGCCTCGCTCGGTGCGGCGGTCGATGACGATGTGCACTCGCCGAAGCTGAACTGGCGCGGCGTTGGTGGGCGCGGGGTTTGCCGGCGGTCGCGCTGCAGGCGCTGGAGTGGCGGGAGCCGGGGCAGCTGGCGCGGGCTCCGATGGCGGCGGTGGAGCCGGGGGTGCAGATGCAGGCGGCGCGGGCGCAGCGGTGGGAGGCGCTGTGGGCGGCACGTCCGCGTGCGGCGGATCCACGAGGAGCGCGATGGCGATGAGGACGTGCACGCGTGCATTCTTCCTGCATACGGCTCCCGGCGCAACCCGCTACCTTCCGCCCGCAGGAGATATCCGCATGAAGCTTGGCGTGATGGCGTCCCTCTTTGCCGGGAAACCCCTTGAGGATGTGGTGGCGCTGTGCGCCGACCATGGGCTCGACGCTATCGAGCTGCCCGTGGGGGCCTATCCGGGCAAGCACTACTTCGAGCCTTCCGCAGTGCTCGCGAGCGCCCGCGAGCAGGACCGCATCCGGGGGCTCCTGCGCGACCACAACCTTGAGCTCAGCGCGGTGTCGGTGCACGGCAACCCCGTGCACCCCAACCGCCGCATCGCGCGTGCCTACCACGCGGAGTACGAGATCGCGGTGAAGCTCGCGCGCAAGCTCGGCACGGAGGTCGTGATCACATTCTCGGGTTGCCCCGGCGGATCGCCGCGCGACACGATGCCCAACTGGGTCACGTGCCCATGGCCGAACGAGTTCGGCGAGATCCTCGCGTACCAGTGGGACAAGGTGCTCGTGCCATACTGGGCTGCGCAGGCGAAGCTGTGCGCCAAGCACGGTGTGCGCACGGCGTGGGAGGCGCATCCGGGATTCTGCGTCTACAACACCGACACCATCATCCGTCTCAGCGAGCGCGCGATGAAGGCGAGCGGCCTGCGCGGCAAGCCGCTGCTCGGCGCGAATCTAGATCCCTCGCACCTCTTCTGGCAGGGGATCGATCCGGTGCTTGCGGCGCGCGAGCTCGGCGAGCGCGGGCTGCTGTTCCACTGCCACGCGAAGGACACCGAGCTCGACCGCCACGAGGGGCCGCTCAACGGCTACCTCGACGCGCGGCCGTACACGGCGCTGACCAGGCGCAGCTGGAACTTCCGCACCTGCGGCTACGGCCACGGCCACGAGTTCTGGAAGCCGTTCGTGAGCACGCTGCGCCGCTACGGCTACGACCACGTGCTCTCGATCGAGCACGAGGACGCCATGATGAGCATCGAGGAGGGCCTGACCAAGGC
>CAYPOZ010000207.1:0-4059 GCA_964412415.1 uncultured Isosphaeraceae bacterium
TCCAGCTTGCGCCGCTGGCGATGTTCACCGCGAAGTTGAGGATCGCCCAGTCGCTCACCGCATCGGTGCCGTCGAGCATCGCCTCAGTCTCGCGGTTGGGGCTCGCGACAGATCCGCAGTCGAGGTGGTCGCGGCCGATCACGATCGGTGCCTTCACCTTGCCCGAGGCCACGAGCTCGTTGAACTTGAGCCCCGCGCGGTGGCGCTCGCCGAGGCCGAGCCAGCAGATGCGCGCGGGCAGGCCCTGGAACGCCACACGATCCTGCGCCATGCGGATCCACCGGTGCAGGCCGCGGTCCTGCGGGAAGAGCTCAAGCACCGCCTCGTCGGTCGTGCGGATGTCGGCAGGGTCGCCGCTGAGCGCGACCCACCGGAAGGGGCCTCGGCCCGTGCAGAACTGCGGCCTGATGTACGCGGGCACGAAGCCCGGGAAGTCGAAGGCGTCCTTGACGCCCGAGTCCTTGGCACGCTGGCGGATGTTGTTGCCGTAGTCGAAGACCTTGGTGCCCGCATGCATGAAGTGCAGCATGAGGCGCACATGGCGCGCCATGCTGGCCATCGAGAGGCGCTGGTACTGCTCAGGGTCCGATGAACGCAGCGCGTCGGCCTGGTCGCGCGAGAGTCCGTCCGGGTAGTAGCCCTCGAGCGGATCATGGGCGCTCGTCTGGTCGGTGAGCGTGTCAGGCACGATCTTGCGCGCCTTGAGGCGCTCGAGCAGGTCCACCGCATTGGCGAGCACTCCCACGCTGATTCCCGCACGGCGGTCCTTGAGCTGAAGCGCACGGTCGATTGCCGCATCGAGGTCCTCGTGCACCTCGTCGAGGTAGCGGTCGTGCACACGCTTGGCGAGGCGCTCTCGGCAGACGTCCGCGATCAGGCAGGTGCCCTCGTTCATGGTGATCGCCAGCGGCTGCGCGCCGCCCATGCCGCCGCAGCCCGCGGTGACGTTGAGCGTGCCCGCGAGCGTGCCGCCGAAGTGCTGGCGTGCGCACTCGGCGAAGGTCTCGTAGGTGCCCTGCAGGATGCCCTGCGTGCCGATGTAGATCCAGCTTCCCGCGGTCATCTGGCCGAACATCATCAGGCCGCGCGCGGCAAGGTCGTCGAAGTGCTCCTGCGTGGCCCAGTGTGGGACCAGGTTGCTGTTTGCGATGAGCACGCGCGGCGCATCGGCGTGCGTGCGCACGATGCCGACGGGCTTGCCGCTCTGCACGAGCAGCGTCTCGTCAGGCGCAAGCGACTTGAGCGACGCGATGATGGCGTCGAATGCGGGCCAGCTGCGTGCGGCCTGCCCGCGGCCGCCGTAGACGACGAGGTCGCCCGGGCGCTCCGCCACCTCGGGATCGAGGTTGTTCATCAGCATGCGCATGGCGGCCTCGGCGGCCCATGACTTGCAGGTGAGGGTGTTCCCGCGCGGGGCGCGGACGGTCCGGGTCTCTACCGTTGTCATGCCGCCATAGTAGGAGCCGCGTACGCTCCGACCCACGATGCGGGCACTGACGCTCGGGGTCGCATTCCTCGCCAGTTTCCTCGTGCTGTGGGTCGTGGGATGGGCACTCGCGTCGACGCTCATGGAGTTCGAGGGGAACATGGGTCCCGGCTACCGCGCCGACCGCATCCTCGGTCAGGCCTTCGACTCGCTGAGGGAGGCGTTCCAGTTCCGGGGCGATGAGCCGCTGAAGGCGCTTGCCGTCGCGGTCGTGCTGGCGCTTGCGCAGGTGGCCTTCATCTCGCCGCTGGTGGGACCGCTGAGGCTCGCTCCCACCGGCAGCTCCATGCTGTGGACCGTTGTCGGCGCCTCAGTGATGGTCGGTGCCCTGACCTGCGTGATGCTGTGGTCCATCCTGCAGGCGATCGAGCTCGCCACGCAGGTGCCGCAGCCCGGCGCGTACACCGACAATGGCCCGATCGCGCGCTGGTGGATGAGGTCATACGTCCTGTTTCCGACGTGGCTCATCTGCGGTGCCCTCTGGACATGGGCGCTGCGGCGCTCGATCGCGTCTCGCGACCCCGACACCATCTCTCGCTTCGCGCGCCGCATGCTCGCGGGCACCTGCGTCGAGCTGGTGCTCGCGCTGCCGCTCTACCTGCTGGTGCGCAAGCGGAGCGAGTGCCTTTGTGCGATCGCCAACTTCTGGTCAATCGTGGTCGGGCTGCTCGGTCTCGTGTGGCTCTGCGGTCCTGCAGGCATCCTGCTGCTCACCCAGGATGCGCGTCGCGCGTGGCGCGTGGGCGCCTGCGCAAACTGCGGCTACCCGCTGCGCGCGGGCAGCGCGCGCTGCTCCGAGTGCGGTCACGAGGCGAGGTGCCCCTCGTAGTTCCGCCAGCGGCCCACGGACGCGTCCGTCAGCGGCCGACTCACCTGGTCGTAGCTCAGCGTGCGCACGGTGCGCCGGATCGAGTGGAAGTCGGCGACGCGCGGGTCCCACGGCAGGCCAAGGAACTCGATGAGCGTCCGCATGCCGCGCTCGCCGGAGGTGACGAGCTCCTCGTAGCGCACCTCGAGGATGGGGACATCGAGCTCGCGCCTCCAGTGCTCCATCAGGCGCCGCGACTCCCGCCACGCGAGCGAGACCCACTCCGGCCTGCTCGTCCACGGGTAGCGCGTCGCGGAGAACGCGCCAAGCACGCAGGACACCGCCACGTCGCGCGGGTCCCGCTCGATGCTGATCATTCGGCCTGCGGGGAAGAGCCGCGCGACGTGCCCGAGCGCGCGCACGTTCCCGAGGGCCTTGTTGCTGATGCGCTGCGCGGTCGGTGCCAGCCTCCTCACGGCATCCAGGTACCGGCGCGCCACGCGCCGCACGTCGCCTGGGAGAGGACGGCCGTGCAGCGCCGCATCGTTGGCGGACTCGGCCCAGCGCTCAACGAGCTCCAGCTCGCCAACTCCTGCAGCCATCGGATGGGCGTGGATCATCTGGTCGACGAGGCTCGTCCCGCTGCGCGGCATGCCGCACACGAAGACCGGCAGCGGATCGTCAATGCCTGATGCGCCTGCCTCCGCGAGCGACGCGCGGTTCCAGCGCGCGATGATCTGGTCGGTCGATGCGACATAGGCGCCGGGGTCGAAGGCCATGTTCCGCGACCGGTGCGCGCGCATCGCGGAATCCCATGCCTCGCCGTAGCGGCCAAGCCTGTCGAGCGCCTTCGCCCGCAAGTGCAGCATCATCGCGAAGGGCGCAGATCCGGGGCGCGCGCCGAGGATCGCCGGATCGAGCTCGGCGACCGCGTCCGCATGGTGCCCGGCGTGCACGAGCAGCTTCGCGCGCTCGTACGCGATCCGCGCGGGGCGGTCGGGGCCGGCGGGATGGCGATCGAGCAGCGGCTCAAGCTCGATGCGCGCCTCCTCATGCAGTCCTGCCTCCTCAAGGGTGGCGACGAGGCGAATGCGCACATCCTCCACTTCTGGCGCGAGCGCCATGGCCCGCCTCAGGTCCCGCATCGCATCGTCGGTGCGCCCGAGCGCCCTTTGCGCGTCGCCCCTCACCCAGAGCGGTTCGGCCTGCTCTCCCCGCGCGAGCGCGCGTGTGGCGGTCTCCACGGCCCGCTCGTGCTCGCCCTTGTCGTGGAGCGCGCGCGCGGCCATCGACAGCAGCTGCGGGTCGCGGGGGTCGATGCGCAGGTGGCGTTCTGCGGCGGCGAGCGCGAGGTCCGGCCGTCCGGCAGCGAGGTGCTGCCATGCCTCCGACAGGGTCCGGTCTCGCGCAGCGGCGTTGGACATCCGTCGGAATGTAGGGTCAGCGCGCGATCATCCGTGTGTCGACGATGTGCGCCGGCGGCAGCGCGCCGTCGCGGAAGGCCGTCACGTTCTGCATCGTGATCCGCGCGATGGCGGTGCAGGCCTCGCGCGTGAGGAACGCCTGGTGCGCCGTGATGAGCACGTTCGGGAACGTCATCAGGCGCACGAACACGTCATCCTGGATCACCGACTCCGACAGGTCGCGGAAGAAGAGGTCTCCCTCCTCCTCGTACACGTCGAGCCCGACCGATCCGACGCGGCCCTCCTTAAGCGCGCGGATGAGCGCACGGGTGTCGATCACCGCGCCGCGGCTTGTGTTGACG
>CAYPOZ010000208.1:0-1162 GCA_964412415.1 uncultured Isosphaeraceae bacterium
GCGCCCGCTCGCGAGGTCCCACACCACGCCAGCCGCGCGCACTGGCGCGACCTGCCCCGCGCCAAGGACGCTCACCGTCCGGCCAGGCCGCGCGCGCAGCTCCGCGATCTGCGTGCGCACGTCGTAGTCGAACTCCTCGCACTCCATGTCGTACTGCGGCGTGCGCACGAAGCAGCGCCCGACGCCGCGCACCCGCAGCATCTCCGCGCTGCCCCCGAGCCCGAAGTCCTCTCGGCGCGCGCGGCTCGCGGCGTCGCCTGCCTCAGGCCTGTCAAGCAGCGCCTCGATACGGTCGCAGGTGAGCGTCAGAGTGTCGCCCGACGCCGGACCCGCGCGCACGAGCTCCACCGAACCGTCCATCGTCATCAGGTGGCGGCCGTCGGGCTGCAGCGCCATCCGCATCGCGCGCTGCCACCGGAACCTGCTCGTGCCCTCGATGCCTCCGCCAGGCGCGGTGCCCTCGCCAACGCTGCCGGTCCTCACCTTCCCCTGCCCCGCAGGCACATGCACGAGCACGTCTCCGGCGCCAGGCACGTCAGTGTTCGAGGTCACCGTGTCGTAGTCGATGCGAGGGCCTCGCAGCCGGAAAAGCCGCGGCTCTCCTTGGCGCGCACCGCTGGGCCACACCTGGTTCTCCACGCGCGCATCGCCCACGGCGACCACACGGCGCGCCCGCACGTCGACGCCAGCATCGCTCCGGTCAATCGGCAGCGCGCCGGGCGCGCGCTCGAACTCGAGGGTCACCGCCGCTGCGTCGAGCGCATCGAACTCCTCGGGTCGGGGCTCGGCACGCACGCGCACCGTCTCCTTCACCTCGAGCAGCGCGCCATCGCGTCCGCGATCGACGTACGACATCGATCCAGTCCATGTGGCCTCGAACTCGGGACTGCGGTCGAACGCTGCAGGCCGATCGACGCGCACCGGGGGAAGCGCAGCCTGTGTGGGGTCAGAAGGGCCCGGAGTCCCGACAAGCGACTCCGGCCAGCTCCGCGCGCGCCCCGCACCCTGCGAGCGCACCGACCTCTCTCGCTCGTTCACGCTCAGGGATGGCATGCCATCGAGCAGCACTCCCGCCCTGATGACCGCGACATCCGGTCCAGCAAGCTCGGCGCGGCGCTCAGGCGGGTACGCGTCGATCGCCGCCGCGAAGATCCGTGCGCCA
>CAYPOZ010000208.1:1172-4041 GCA_964412415.1 uncultured Isosphaeraceae bacterium
ACGTCCACCTCGCCGAGCGTCGCATCGGCGCCGATGCCCCCGGCGCGCTCCGCGAAGGTGACACGCAGCGCATCGCTCCACAGCGTCTGCGTGCCGTCGGTCGCCTCGACGCCCTTCGTGGCCACCAGCGTGCGCGGCGTCGCCTGACGGCCGCTTCCCGCGGCGCGCTGCGTCAGCGACAGGTCGACATGGCCCGCACGCATGGCCAGCGACGGCGCATCCGCCAGCAGCACCTCCTCGCCATCGATCGTGACATCGATGTCGCCAGGCGATGCCGGCACCGGCGATCCGGGCGGCAGCGGATCCATGGTCAGCCGACCGGTGAACCGAATGACGATGATGTCCTCGGGATCGGCGGCCGCCTGCGGGGACTGGGCCGCCATCGACGAGAGCGCAAGCGCCGCATGCATCGGAAGCGCCACGGTCTCGCGCACTCCTGCGCGGCCGTCCGCTGCCGGGTGCGAGGCGACCGAGCGCGACAGCAGGTCGCTCTCGAGCGTCATCACGATCCGGAGCAGGTCGCCGCGCGCATCGGCACGACCCAGCGGCGAGTAGCGCGTGAGCTCCACATTGTCGTTGAGGTCCAGACGGTAGAACCGGGCCTCTGGCGGCGCGGGCTGGAAGATGCTGCAGGGCACCGCATCGTCGGCATCCGATGACGGTCGACCCACGGGCGCAATCGACGCCGCACGCCGTGCACCACCCGTCCCCATCCTGCGGCGGTCGATCACGATCGGGCCGAGCGCGCGCTCGACCACCAGCCGCTCCACCGTGCGGGTGTCGGCGCCGAGCAGCAGGTCGAGGCCCTCGCCATCGAAGGTGAGCATGTCGGTCGTGAGCCGGAACGCACGCTCACAGGTGACCTGGTTCAGCGTCGTGTCGAAGTCCAGCTGCGGTGCCTCCAGAATGGCGCTCGGCGAGTCACTTGCCAGGTCCACTGCCTCACCAGGCTCCGGCCTGTACAGGCGGATCACGACCTCGCCCGTGAACCGCCCCGACTCGAGGGCGCGGTTCGGCACGTGCACGCGTCCGGCGTCGGCGCGAAGCGTGGCCACGCGCCCATCGCTCATGTAGAAGACGGCGCGAGGCTCGAGCATGCTGAGGTATGCGCCCGGCTCCGGATCGAGCTTCGTGGCGCTGTACTGCTGCTCCAGCCGCCCGTCCGGGCCCGCCACCTGCACCCACGCGCCGCGCTCGAGCGCGATCGATCCGGGCGAGCCGGGCCTGCGGGCGCTCTCGCGCTCCGCGTCGGTGAGCGGGGTCGGCTCCACCATCGGCACGGCAGGCCCGATGCGTCCCGTGCGCGCCGACGGCATGCCACGGTCCATGCGTGCCGCGAGCCACAGGATCGCCACCGAGGCGGCCACTGCGAGAATGACCGGGATGATGCGCCGCATCAGTTGGCGGGAGTGTACGACTGCGCGCCCCGCGCACCGCTGGGCCCGCTCACGCGTACCACGCAGGAAGCGCCACCACCGCCAGCAGGTCGTAGGCGGCGTGCGCACCCACCGCGATTCCGAAACCCCGCATCACGTAGAGCACCCCGAAGTAGGCACCCGCCCCAACGAAGAACGTCGCGCGCGACCAGTCGATGCTGCCATCGGCCGCGCCGAGCGGGTGGTAGATCGCGAACAGCACGGCCGAGATCGCGATGGCTAGCCCAATGCCCCACCGCTCGCCGATGCGCATCGCATCCACGAAGAGCGTGTGCAGCAGCGAGATGAGCGCCATCCTGAAGATGAGCTCCTCGTAGATGCCTGCACCGATGGCAAGGCTCACCTTCCCGAGCACGCCCAGCGTCTCGGGCCCTGCCACCGCCACGCCCGCAGGCGCCGACGTCCACACCATCGCACCCATCGCCGTCCAGGCAGCGTCCGATCGCGCAATCACCTGCGCAAACACTGCCAGAGGAAGCGCAGCCGCCGCAGACTCCACCACCATGAGGCCGAGGGTCGGCAGGTGGAGCGACCACGGACGGCGCGCAAGGAACTGCCATGTCACAAGCACGACCAGCACCGCCGTAGCCGGAAGCGCCATCACCATGAGGTCGATGCCCAAGGCGTCGAAGAGCCGCAGCAGCCCCTCGTGCGCGCGGTTCGTGATCGTGCCTCGCTCGGCGCGCAGCGCCCACACGAGCCCAATCTCGTAGACCACGACTAGAGGCGCCACAAGCGCCAGGATCTCGAGTGGCTGCTTCGACCTGTCCCAGTATGTCTGTGTCGCCTCGGCGCTACGGCGCGAGGGCACCGGTGCGCCAGCCGCGCCTCGGCGCGGCGATGCCATGCTCAGGCCTTCTTTGAAGAGCCCGTGGCGCGCATCTTGTTGAGGCGCTTCGCCAGGCGGCTCTTGCGGCGAGCGGCGGTGTTGCGGTGCATCGTGCTCGTGGTCGAGTAGCGGTCGACGAGCTTGGACACGTTGCGCAGCGCCGTCTCTGCGGCGGCAGCGTCACCACCCTGGGCAGCGCTCTGGAACGCCTTGATGGCGTCCTTGACGATGCTGCTGCGCCAGCGGTTGCGGGCGTTGCGGGAGGCGGACTGACGGACTCGCTTCTTGGCGGATGCGGTGTTTGGCACGTGGTTGGTCCTCGAATCGGAAGAACAATCGTCCCACAAATGGCTCTCGGGCGCAAGTGGACCGTCTGAACCGGCCTCAATGCGGATTCAGGGGCGGTCCCCGCCTGACGCGGGCACCCCTGCCGCACGACGATACGAGGGTCGGAGACGGGTAGGTGCTGGGACCCCCCCGACCACTTCGCCCTATCCCTATCCTGATGTCACCCCTTGGAAGAAGGCGGGTCGCCGCGGTGGGCGACCCCTTAGATGACCCCCTCCGCAGCGCCACGGTTCAGCGTCGTTGTCCCGTTCCTCAA
>CAYPOZ010000209.1:0-885 GCA_964412415.1 uncultured Isosphaeraceae bacterium
TCCATCCGGCAGGTCCCATGCGACGAGGCGCGCGGCATCGAGATAGCACGCCTCCTCCATCGGCTCGCCGAGGCGGATCTCGTAGACCCGCCTGCCGCGCGCATCTGTGCGTGGCGCGATTACGTCATCCGTACCGAGCATGACGCTCTCGCGCGGTCGCGGCGGACCGTGCAACCCAGAGAGCTTGCCCGAACCCTCGCGCTCTATGCCGGCGAGGTACCCGATGCCGCCGACCCCGAGGCAATCGGTGAGGAACCGGTATCGAGTGCCGTCCCATGCGAAGATCACTGGGCAGCTTGAGATCTGGCGCTGAGTCTCGGTGATCACTTGCAGGCCGGGGTTCACCGGAGTCTCGGTCTGCGTCACGCTGTCGGGCCAGTCGATGCGCATGAAGTCGCCGCGTGGCGCGCCGCCAACTCCGATCACGACGGGTTCGAGCGACTGGCCTCCGCCGAGCGAGCCCGTCATCCACGGAAGCTGCTGCACGCCGAGCCACTCGCCGCCCACGCGCACATCCGCACGTGTGCCGATGCCGCTGGCGTTGGTGCGCATCTGCTGCGCGGGATCGGTGCGTCCCCGGAACGACACCGTCGCCATCGGCAAGCGACCTGGTCCAGGCGGCAGCCACTGCATCGCACCGCCGGACACACTGCCCCCCGTCACGAACGCCACCCCAAGCCCATCCACGATGAACGGGACCTCGCTGCGGTAGCCAGCATCCTGACCCATGCTGATCCAGTCCACAGTGCTGCCAAGCGCATCGTGCACCATCACGAATGACTCGCGGCCCCGCACGATCTCCGAGATCACGCTTCGGTCCGGCACCCCAGTGACCAGGATGCTGGGCTGACCTGAGCCAACCACATCCACGACCGCAAGCGACTC
>CAYPOZ010000209.1:895-2813 GCA_964412415.1 uncultured Isosphaeraceae bacterium
GGCGTGAGCGCAATGCGGCGGGGCGCACCTTTAGCCGCCAGCGGCCCGAAGTCCCACACCTCGAGGTCTTCGCCTGGTCTTGGACCAAACCGGGGCTGCCACGCAAGCGCCGCCAGGCATGGTGCACCGTCACCCGGGCGCAGGAACCCCACCATCGACGTCGCATGCATGTCGGCGATCGATGCGCAGCGCGGATCGATGCGCCAGTTCCAGAGCTGGTCATTGAGCAGCACCGTGGTCCGCGCCTTGGCAAAGGTGCCGGTCGTGCAGACGAGGTCGAGGTCGCCATCCTGGTCCACGTCGAGTGCCGCAAGCGCGACGACACGGCGCAGGACCGTGTCCTGGGCGCTGTCGTCGTCTCGCACCGACAGGTCGAGGCGCTCGAACGTCCCGTCGAGCCGGTTGTAGAGGATGGCGAGGCCACTCTCCTGTGCCACGACGATGTCGAGATCACCATCATGGTCGAGGTCCGCCAGCAGCTTCAGGGCAGCCCATGCGTCATCGATGCGGCTAAGCTCGACTGCCGTCTCGGTCCACACCCCAGCCTCACGCTGCCGGAGCAGCACCAGTTCCGTCCGCTTGGGCTGTGGGGATGCCGCCGGGCCGTTCGCATCTGGGTTCGTGACGTCAGGCTTGGGCGCCACCTTTCGCAGCAGCACCGCATCGACGCGGGTGTCGTTGTCGATGTCGCCCCACATCGCACCCGTGAGGTCGAACCGCTCGAGCGGATGGTCCTTGGCCAACGTCCAGCACGGCATCGGCTCGCAGCCGAGTGTGATGCGCGACTCTGGCCGCGGCAACGCTCGCTGCTGCCCATCTGCTGACGCTCCAGCGTCGTAGGGCTGGTCGGCGATGTCCCAGATGAGGTCCTGGAGTCCATCTCCATTGAGGTCTGCACGGCCCACAAGCGCCAGCCAGTCGTTGACCTGGTCGAGTCCGGCCAGCGGCATCGACGCAAGATCGCCAAACGCGGGCCCGTTGGGCATCACGTTCGCGGGTGCAGCCGCGGGCAGCACGACCTCACCGAGCGCGCCCATCCTCGTGTACTTGAACTCTGCGATGGACGATCGCGGAGAGCGCGCGAGGGCCTCGAAGCGCTCGAGCGCCTGTGCGGCGCCAGCCTCGTCGCCTGAGCGGATCTTCAGGCGCTGCAGTCCAAGCTGCGCGCTGCGCAGCAGCGGGTCGAGCTGCGCAGCGCGCTCGTACCACGGCATCGCCTGCGACTCCTGCCCCACCTGCTCGAGGCACTGCGCGGTGTAGTAGGCGGCGTGCGCATCGCTGGGGTTGGCCTCGGCCGCGCGGCGGAAGTGCACGAGCGCATCCGCGGGCCGACCGAGGTAGAGCTGCGCGAGACCTGCGCAGTAGTCCGCGCGCGAATCGCCTGGATCGCTTGAGAGAAGTTCCCTCAGAATCACCAGCGCGCGCTCCTGTGCCCCGTCCCCGCTCTGGTTCAGGATCGAGATCGCCAGATCGAGCTTCGCGTCACGGCTTTCTGGCCAGAACCTTCGCGAACGTCGCCTCCGCCGCCGCGAAGTCGAACTGGCCCATCTGCGCAGCGCCTTCATTGAGCGCAGCCACGAGCTCAGCGGTTGGTGCCTGGGTACCTCGTGCACCCCCACCGCCTGTGGGGTCGCACGCCGTCATCGCTGCGACGCCCGCCACCCACACGCACGTGGCCGCGACGCCACGCCGCCACCGGCACTGGGTCACCGTCGCCCCCCCGCATTGCGCCGTCCTGCGTCGATCCGACCCGTGTGCGAGTCGATGGTGATCGGGTGCTCGTGCGCCCGAGGCATCACCGTGCGCGACATGTAGTCGTACGCCTCCGCGCGCAGGTGCGCGCGCATGTCATGACCACGGCGCCTGTGCCGCTCGGCGCGAAGCGCGCCGATGTCGATCGGCGCCACCACGATCTTCT
>CAYPOZ010000209.1:2957-4028 GCA_964412415.1 uncultured Isosphaeraceae bacterium
ACATCATGCGGGCTTGCGTGGACCTCCCACGGGATCCAAGGGTTGACCTTCCGGTAGCGGCTCAAGACGCCATCGGGCCCTACGAGCAGCGTGGTGTTGAACGCAATGTCCGCGTGCCCCGGGTCCCGCTCGATGAATGTGCCCGTCTGGATGAAGCATCCGTGCTTTCTGCAGAACGCGATGTAGCGGTCCACGTGCTCGTTCGGCAGCTCCACGGCGAGGTGCTTCAGCAGCTCAGGAACCGTGAGGTACACCGGCGCCGCGTGCGCGAACTCCGGGAACGCGATCAGCCTGATGTCATGGAACGGCGCGTAGGCCGCGATTGCCCCCTCGGCCATCGCGAGCATCCGGTCGACGCGCGATGCGATCTCAGACCGCTTCTTGGGGCATGGGAACGACGTCTGGATCGCCGCCGCGTAGTAGCGCATGGGGTGAGCGTAACGCGATGTGCCGCACGGCCACGCGTCACTCGGGAGCGGTCCCGGAGGGGCTCACGACCGCTCGTCGATCCACGCGGCCTGGATGGCCTCGAGGATCCGCTCGTTCGACGGGTGACCAGGCTTCTCGGCGAAGCCCGGCAGCGCAATCACAAGCGCACGCAGCGCCGGGAACGAGATCGTCATCAGGTCTGCGTGGGGATGCGCATCCTCGAGCGCCTCCGCAATCTGCTGTACGTCAAGCCAGTGCATGAGCGCACCCGCACGTTCAGTGCGGGATCTCCTTCACGGCATTGCGGTTCCAGCTCGGCACACGCACCACGATCGGTCCCGGACCGGTGATGTCGCACTGGCACGAGAGGCGGCTGGTGCGCTTGAGGCCGGGCGCTTCCTCGACACGGTCGTCTTCGGCTTCATCCGACGGCTTGAGGTGCTCCATGCCCTGCTCCACGTAGATGTGGCACGTCGAGCATGCGACGACCCCTCCGCACGCGTGCTCGATGTTGATGCCGTTGTCGAGCGCCACCTCGAGGATGGACTCTCCCTTTCCTCCCATGAGCCTCCACTCGGCGCGCTCGGTGCCCGTGAGGCCCTGAGGGTCCTCAAGGTGAAAGGTGATGGGGACGATGGGCGG
>CAYPOZ010000210.1:0-4014 GCA_964412415.1 uncultured Isosphaeraceae bacterium
TCTCGCGCGCCGTCGACAGCACCGCGCTGGGGTTCCAGGTGTCGAGCAGCCTGTCCATCCCGAAGCGGCCTGGCTCGGGCCAGCCGAGCGTCGACAACGGCCACAGCGCGGAGGAGAACCAGGTGTCGAGCACGTCGGGGTCGCGCGCAAAGCCGTGCGCCTCGAGGGCCGCGCCGGCAGGGTCGTCGCGCGCGCACGCATGGATGGCGTACTCGCCGGGCCCTGCCGCACGCAGCGCGGCGTCCATGCCGCGGGCACAGTCCACCGCAGCGCCATCCGAGATACGGTTCGCGCGGATGGCCAGGCCCGACGCTGCACTAGCCGCGATCGCCGCGTCGATCGCGCTCGACGCGGACGCGGACAGGTCACTCCCCTGCGCATCCACGGTCACCACTCGTGACCACACGGGGATGCGGTGTCCCCACCAGAGCTGCCTTGAGATGCACCAGTCGCGTATGCCCTCGTGCCACTGCTGGAACGTGCGTGCGTAGCGCGGCGGGAAGAAGCGAAGCCCGCCGTCGCCCTCGCGCGCAGTCGTAGCGACGAAGCTTGCGGGCAGAGCACCATCGACCTGTTCCGGCGCCATCGCACGCAGCGCCGCACCGCGCAGGCGGTCGTCGGTGACGCGCACGTACCACTGGTCGGAAAGGTAAGGCTCGACAGGCACATGCGAGCGGTAGCTGTGGCCCACGCTGTGGCGATAGGGCTTGGCGTCCTCGAGCAGGCCGTTCGCGCGGAACCAGTCGACGATTGCGGCGCGCGCGGACTCGCGCGACATTCCGACGAAGGCACGAGCGTCGGCCGACACGTCCGTCCACCCGTGACGGTCGCTGATCGACGCGTCAGGCGCCATCACGTTGATGGCCGCAAGGCCGTGACGCACGCCAATCTCCCAGTCGTTGGCGTCATGCGCAGGCGTGACCTTGAGGAACCCCGATGCGAACTGGGCCTTGGGATCTGCAGGATCGCCACCGAGCGACACCGGCATCACCACGTAGTCGTCCTCGACGACCGGAATCACGCGTCCCACGATCGGCAACCGCACGCTCTTGCCGCGCAGCGCGGCTGCACGCGGGTCCTTGGGGTTGACGGCAACGCCGGTGTCGCCAAGCATCGTCTCGGGACGCGTCGTTGCCACCGTGATGTGGCCCGACCCGTCCTCAAGCGGGTAGCGGAGGTACCAGAAGTGGCCGTCCAACTCCTCCATCTCCACCTCGTCATCGGCGAGCGCCGTCTGGCTCACCGGGTCCCAGTTCACGAGGCGCTTGCCGCGGTAGATCAGCCCGTCGCTGAAGAGCCTGAAGAAGGCCTCGCGCACGGCCGCCGTGCACACGGGATCCATCGTGAAGCGGACGCGCTCGTAGTCGCAAGAGGCTCCCATCGCGCGGAGCTGGTCGAGGATGACCGCCTCGTACTCGTCCTTCCACTCCTGCACCTTCGCGACGAATGCCTCGCGCGAGAGGTCGGTGCGACGGATGCCCTGCTGCAGCAGCCTCCTCTCGACGACCGCCTGCGTGGCGATGCCCGCGTGGTCGGTGCCCGGCATCCACATCGCGTTCGCGCCTCGCATGCGCGCGACGCGCATGAGCACGTCCTGCAGCGTGTTGTTGAGCGCGTGCCCAAGGTGCAGCGCGGCGGTGACGTTGGGAGGCGGGATGAAGACCGAGTACGGCGCGCCGGGATCGCCAGGCTCGGCGTGGAAGCAGCGCTCGAGCGTCCATCGGTCGAGGCATTCGGGCTCGTGCTCGCGCGGCGAGTACGCTTTGGCGAGCGACCTTTCAGCCATGGGTTCCGAAGTCTACCGACGATTGCCGCGTGCACGCAGCGGACGGCGCGCGGTGGAGTGCCTCTTCATGAGCGGCGCGCTGTGCGCGTGCGGGGATCCCTCTGGCGCGCCGACGCCGGACCGGACGGGCGAAGCGACCGAGCGCCGCGATGCCGATGCGGAGCGCACGGCGCTTGAGGCCGCCGAGCGCTACGTGAGCGCTGGGGACCCCGCGAGCGCGCGTGCCATCGTGACGCGGCTGCTCGAGCGGGGCGAGCACGCGGCGGCGCTTGACATTCTCGCGCGCTGCGAGCTGCTGAGCGCCGAGGATGCGGCAGAGGACGATGCTGCTGCCGCGGCGCTTGCTGCCGCCGCGGACGCGTACAGGCGTGCGTCGGTCGTCTCCCCCGACGATGCGGCGCTCGCCGCACGCGCTGCGATGGCCACCGACCAGGCGGGCCAGGCGGCGCCCTGCATCGACCTCTACCGGCGTGCCCTCGAGCTCGACTCGGTGTCGGTGCAGCTGAGGGTGTTCCTTGGCTTTGCGCTCGCGCGCGAGGGTCGCATCGCCGATGCCGAGCGTGTCCTCTCGCAGGCTGCGGCGCTCGCGCCAGATTCGCCGTGGCCGCTCGCGGGGCTGTCGGCGTGCGCGATCCGCTCGTCGGACCCGCAGCGTGCGCTTGAGCTTGCGCAGCGCGCACGTGCGCTTGGACCAGGGGACCTGTCGCTGCGCATCGCAGAGAGCCAGGCGCTCCGCGCCAGCGGCCGCACGGCTGACGCGCTCTCGCTCATGCTCGCGCTTGAGCCTGCGAGTCGTCTCGCGCCCGAGGCAGTGGCAGAGATCGCGCTTTGCCATGAGGCGCTCGGGCACCCTGCCGATGCGGCGCGGGCGTGGGAGGAGCTGGCACAGTCCCCTGCCGGAACGCGCCACGCTGCGCTCGAGGCCGCGAGGTGGTGGGAGATCGTGGGCGATGCGGAGCAGGCGCGAAGCTGGCGCACCACTGCGTCCGGACTTCCGCGCAAGCCTCGCCCCGCGAGGCCGTAGGCGACCGCCGCGCGAACCCCTACCGGAGCCAGCGGCCGCCGTCGAGCCGGATCGACTCCCCAGTGACGTAGTGCGCATCGAGCGCCAGCCACCGCACGCATTCGGCCGCATCCTCAGGCGTCCCGGGCCGCGCAAGCGGAATGCGCGACTCGTACCTCTGGCGCATGTCGGCGGGCGCCGCATCGGGCCACGCCACAACGCCGGGCGCGACTGCGTTGACCCTCACATCGGGCGCCATCTCCACCGCGAGGCACCTCACCAGCGCATCGAGCCCAGCCTTGCTGGCGAAGTACGCGGCGTGGGCCGCATGTCCGTCATGCAGACCACCGCACCCCGTCCGGGCAGCGTGCTCTGCCTCAGCGAGGCGTGCATCGACTGGATGAGCAGCACCGGCGCGGTGACATGCACGCGCAGGTGGCGCTCCATGTGTTCGGGAGTGATCGAGCCGAGCGGCTGCGGCTGGTACACGCTCGCGTTGTGCACAAGCACATCGACGCCCCAGTCTGCGAGATTGGCGCCGATGCGCGCGACCGCATCAAGATCCATGAGGTCAAGCGCAACCGATCGGTGCGCTGGCGCATCGCCATGCGCGGACGCTGCAGATTCCGCGGTGCACATGGCGACCGTCTGCACGGCACCCGCCTCGTCTGACCGCCACGTCACCGCCACATTGAGTCCTGCCCGCGCAAGCGAACGCGCAATCGCGCGCCCCACACGGCCAGACCCGCCTGTCACCACAGCATGACGACGCCGCGCGCTCACGTGCGATCCTCCTTGCGCGGCGGAACTGGCATTCGTCGCCCTGCCTCGCTCCATGCGTCGGTGGGCAGCCCGCGATCGACGTACGGTCGGAGGCTGCGGCCGGAGTCGCGCCCGCCCATCGCGGCACGGCGCGCCGCAATGGCAAGCATGATTGCCCCGACGACCGTGACCGTGAGTATGACCGCGATCGCGACGGCGCTCACGGCGCCGCCGGAGGGTCCCCCCTCGGGCGGTGCGGTGGCAAGCATGATTCGCGGGTGCGGCACAATGCGCAGTATTACCATCGACCCTACGCGATGGCTCCGGATCCCCGACCCCGACTGTCCCTTGAGGAGCGGGTGGTGGCACGCCTGCACCTCCAGCGCCACCTTCGGCGACTGCTGCTGGGGCGCCGCCGCATCGCCATCGGTGTCGTGGTGCTGGCTGCAGCCATCGCTGGGCT
>CAYPOZ010000211.1:0-3038 GCA_964412415.1 uncultured Isosphaeraceae bacterium
CGCCGCCAACAGCCTCGCGCATCTGGTCGATGATCGGCGATCGGCATCCCGCCGCGTGAAGGTGCGTGAGCGCGCAGTCAAGGCCTGATCCACGCACAAAGGGCGCCAAGTGGTGGCGTGCATGCGGATGCAGCGCGAGCCCCGGGCTCTTCGCAAGTCGGCAGGCCATGCGTGCGTCGTGGCACGTGTCGGCGAGCTCGATGAGCAGAGACCAGTGGTCGAGCCGGTCGTCAACGTCGTGCGCGCGCGTGCCCGGATCGCGTTCAGGCGCGAGCACGGGTTGCACCGCGCGCAGCCCGATGGAGCGGCCCGGATGTGTCGCTTCCGCGTCATATCCACCGTGCGCGACCTGATTGGTCGCGCTCACCGCACAGAGCCCGCTGAGCATGGCCCGCTGCAGCTCCCACTGCGCATCCCATCCACGCAGCGACCGTGCACGCGACAGGTCGCTCAGCATGCTCAGGTGCATCGACACGAGACTCCGATGGTCGGAAGCCTGCACAGGTGAACGCTCCGGATGCCCCGCATGCGGCAGTGCCATCGCCCCATCGCGCCATCTCGTTCCGGCCGCATACGCAGTGGATGCGCTCATCGGCGGAGTGCCGGTGCAGCATCGATGCGCACCACCCGAGGAATTCCGGATGCACGATCAGGTCATCCTCGAGGACGATTGCTTCGCTCACATGCTCGAACGCCCAGTCGATGCCGGCTGGCACCCACGTGTCGCACCCCACATTGACCGGCGATTCGCGGCGCAGCACCTCGCATGGCCAGTCGATGCGGTCGAGCATGCGGCGCGCAGCCGTCACCCGCTGCAGGTCGTCGGCATCGCCATCCCTTGGGCCGTCCGCGATCACCAGAAGCGTCTTCGGCTGCGCATGCGCCACAATCTCGAGCAGGCGCCTCAGCTTCGCGGGGCGGTTGTACACCGCAAGCACTACCGGCACCTCGCACCGTATCACGGCTCTCGCCCCATGGCGATGCGCTCGAGCATTGCGATGGACCAGTCGAGGTCCCAGTCGAGCTGGACTCCGAACACCGGAACATCCCGCGCGAGGGACATGATCGTGCGAAGCCATTCGCGTGTGGTGCCTTCGACGCTGAGCGCGGGCACCGACGCCCGCGCGAGCGCCTTCCAGGCATCCTGCTGCGAGAGCCTCCCCACCTTCACGGGTCCAGCACCGGCATGCCCCACATGGACGATTGCCGACACAGGCGCCGAACGCGCCCATTGCAGGTGAGGAGTGACCGACACGACTGCCTTTCCCTTGGGCGTCGTGCCGATCACCGGCCACCCACCAGCGCCGAGACGTTCGCGGGAGTCCGCATTCAGCTTCGCGGTCCCATAGAGCCCATGCATCACGTGTGCGCGACCGGGCCCTGCACCGGGCTCGACAATGCACACGTCGTCGCCGAGATACGAGAACCCGCGCTGGCACGCCGCAAGCGCAGTGGTGGTCTTGCCGTGGCCACCGTCTCCCACGACCAGTACGCCGCGATCGCCAAGGCATACGCCCGCCGCATGCATGGCCGTCTTGCCTTGGGTAGCCATCCATGCGTACATCGCGGAGTGGGCCGGGTGTGCGATCATGTCGCCTGATGTCGCCGCTTGCGGAGAGAGAAGGAGCTCAAGCTCGACTGTCCCTGCCGCACCGCTGCCGATCCGGCTCAGCGCCTGCACATTGGTTGGGCTTCCGACGGCGTACATGCTGCGTCCATCGGCAGTCCGGTGCACACCGACACCAAGTCCTGCGAATCTCGGGTCCGAGAGCGGGTCCTCGGCCAGCGAGATCTTGAGTGCCGCCGCCACCCCGTGCGACCGAGGTACCTCGACAGGTGCGAACGCCCTGCGCATCACGTGCGCATCGGGGTGACATGAGACGCGGAGCGCGTGTCCCGCCACGTCCACCGTGAACTGTTCGCTCATGACGGCGTGCACTAGCGGTGCGGCCAACCCTTGTTCGGATCGACATCGTGAATGGGATCCATCGCGATGATGTCGGAGATCTCGTCGTACTTCTCGAGCTGAGGGGGCGCGAACGGCTCCTGCAGCGGTACGTCGGCGCTTGCCTCGGGCACGTCCTGCGCCTCCTGTGTCAGCATGCCGTGCTCCGCCAGCGCTTCCAGGAACGCGCGCACCTGCGCACCTGCCTCTGGTCCAAACCGCGACTCCGCATCGTCCGCCAGTCCGTCAATGGTGGCTCCGCGGACCATCCGTTGCCAGATCCAGGGGCCGGAGCCTGTCAGCAGGAACAGACGGCCATGGACCGAGTCAATGATGACTGTCTCGCCATCGACGGTGTCGTGCGGGAACTTTCGTGCGTTGGCGTACAGCATGGGAGTGGGTGCTGGTCCTTGGCGATGCGGTCACTGGCATCGGTGCGCAACCATCTGATCGTCCACAAATGACGCTAGATCCAGTGCGGGCGAGTTTAAATCGCCAGACCGCCGGCGCCAGTGCGCTGCGGGAGAGATCTGCTCACTTGCTGGGCGCCCCGAGCGAATCGCCGGGCGTGCGCCGCTCCAGCCGCATACGGGCATCCGCGTCACCCGCGGCAGCCAGCGCGCGGTCGAGCAGCGCGGGCGCATCTGCGACCATCGGCTCGATGTCGATGCATGTGACCTGCTGGCCGGCGAAGAATGCCTTCACGCGCGCAGGATCGTGCACATCGGTCGCGAGCAGCAGCGGAGCGCCCGGCACGAAGGGACCCGACTCGAGCGCTTCCGGTCCCCACTTCCGCCAGGCCGCACCGAGGATCTCAGCCGGCGGCCGTGCGCGCTCGATGCGCTGGGCCTGCGCAATCTTCTCCACCAGCTCTGGGGGAACTATGCGGCGACGGCGATGCACGAAGGCCTCACGCCCGATGTGGTCCGCGTCCGCATCGCGGCCCCGAAGGATCCCAAATGGGTCCGCGCGGTCGAAGGACTGCAGCGTCGTGCGCACAGGAGCCAGCTGCTCCGGCGTCAGGGTCTTGCGGGCAATCGCCTGCTCGAGCGTCGCCAGCGCATCGGAAAGGATCGCTCGTGCGAACAGTGCA
>CAYPOZ010000211.1:3048-3590 GCA_964412415.1 uncultured Isosphaeraceae bacterium
GGCCTGCAGTTCGGCCTCATGCTCCTTGAACGCCGCAGCCGTGTGGTCGTAGACGACCAGGTTGTCCACATGGCCCCGCTTGGCCTCGCGGCAGGCACGGTCCGCCGCATCGGCCAGCACGATGCGAGTGGCCGCACGCGTGCGCGCACCGAGCATGAGCGCGAGTCCTGGCGGCTCGAGTTCGGGAACCCCAATCGCCAGGTAGTCGCATCGGCGCGCGGCCGCGGCACGCTCAAGCATCTCCAGGACCGACCGTTCCGAACGCTCCAACAGCGCGCGCGCGCGCAGGGCCTGGTCTGCAGGAGCCACGCCGCAGTCGATCCGCATCAGCTCGATCGCCTGCTGGTCGAGCTCGCCGATCACCGAAGCCGCATGCCCCGCCTGCATGAGGAACCATGCCGCATTTGCGAGCGATGCAGGGTCTGCCGTGCCATCGGCGATCGCCTTCAGCTGCGCTGCGCGGTCCGCGAGCATCGCCTTGACCGTGAAGTTCTGCTCAATGACTCGGTCGAGTGCCGGCATCATCATCGCGGCGAACAGGT
>CAYPOZ010000211.1:3600-3979 GCA_964412415.1 uncultured Isosphaeraceae bacterium
GCCGCGGCTCGGTCCATCCAGCCCGCGTACTGCTCGAGCTGGCGCTGCGCAGCAGCCTCGTCGATCGCCTCGAACTGCGCCTGCGCATCCTGGCTCGCACCCATCTGCTCCGCGAAAGCACCCATGTCGCCCGACTCGCCGATTGCCGACTTGACGCTTGCCATCATCATCTCTGCCTCGCCGCGCAACGCATCGGCGCACTGCGATGGGTCGCTTGCGGCCAACTCGGCGTACAGCGCCGCCAGTGGCGTGGCCTGCTCTGGCGTGAGCATGCCGCTCCCCACGAGCTGGTCGATCCGGCCGTCCGTCATGCCCAGCAGTGCGCTGCTCACCAGACTTGAGACCAGGATTCGGTCCTGGCCGGAGTGGCGACCCATGC
>CAYPOZ010000212.1:0-3964 GCA_964412415.1 uncultured Isosphaeraceae bacterium
CCCCGGGCCTGTCGGCCGGGCCGGTGGCGCCGGGCGGCAAGCAGAACGAGTACGGGTTCGAGCTGCGCCGCGTGCGCCTGAACTTCTTCGGCAACGTGGTCGACCCGTCGTGGACCTACCGCGTCCAGATCGCCTTCGAGCGCGACGGCACAATCCAGAACCGTCCGCTCACGCTCGAGGACGCCTTCCTGCAGAAGGCGCTCGGGGGCGGCTGGTTCTTCCGCATGGGCCAGTGGAAGAACTTCTTCAACTACGAGGAGATCAACTCGAGCCGCACCCAGCAGCTCATCGAGCGCTCGATGCTCAACCAGTACTTCACCACGCAGTTCATCCAGGGTGCGCTGCTGGGGTGGGAATCGGAGCACGTACGCGCGTACCTCTCCTACAACGACGGCGGCGGCAACCGTAACATCGCCGTGATCCAGAAGAACGGCAACCCGACCGACTGGGCGTTCACCGGCCGGCTCGACTGGCTGCTCGCCGGCGATTGGGGCCAGATGCGCGACATGCAGGGCTGGGTGGGAAGCCCGTTCGCAGCGATGGCCGGCCTGGCCGTCAACGCGCAGCGCGCAAGCGGCGTGGTGACCGAAAATCGCCTGACGGTCGGCAACGGCGCGATCCCGGGACTTGATGGGAGAGTTGCGACGGTGGCGCCCCTCAACCTGACGAGCTGGACGGCCGACATCAACCTGCGCGGGTCCGGATGGAGCGGGTGGGCGGCGTTCCTGGGCAACTACATGTCGTCCAGCGACCCCGGCGCGGCCGCCCGCGGCGTCGGCAGCGTCCTCTCCCTGGGTGCGGTGGTCCAGGGCGGCTTCTTCATCACGGACTCGGTCGAGCTCTTCGCGCGGTACGAAGGCCTGTGGGTCAGCTCCGAGAACGACGGCATGGTGGGAGGCAAGTTCGTCGCCAACGCGCTGGTCGCCCAGACGATGAACGCAGCCACCTTCGGCATCTGCTGGTACTTCGCCAAGAACGCGGCGAAGTTCCAGCTCGACGGCGGCGTGGCCTTCAATCCCGTGAAGTTCGACCGCGGCCTCTACGGCGAGTCGATCACCGGCGCGGACTGGCGTGCCTCCGAGACCGGCGAGGGTGCCGGCGAGGTGGTGGTGCGCGCACAGATGCAGGTGCTGTTCTGATGGCTCGGCGGGCGTAGCATCGAGGCCGGGTAATCCCGCGGTGCACCTCGCCTTCGACCATCCATGGCTGCTGCTGGCCGCGTGCCTGGCGGTGCCGTGCGCGCTGCTGGCGTGGAGGAGCGTGCCGGTGCTGGCGGCATCGTCGGCGGCGATCGGGTTCGCGTTCCGGCTCGGGGTCATCCTGCTCCTGGCGCTCGCCCTGGCGCGGCCGGTGGTGGGGTGGAACTCGAGCGCCACCTCCGTGGTGGTGGCGATGGACACTAGCTCCAGCGTCCCGCCCGCGCTGCGGGATCGCGCCGAGCGCGAGCTCCTGGCAGCCGCCGCCCGGCGCCGGCCCGATGACCGTCTGGGCTCGGTGACGTTCGCGCGGCGCGCGGAGGTCGGCGCACTGCCGACCGACGACCCGGCCGGCTCGCTCGTCCGGCACGGCGGCGAGGCGGACGGCACGGACATCGCCGCGGCGATCCGCATGGCGCTGGCGGTGGCCCCGGCGGACACGGCGTCGCGCATCCTGCTCGTCTCCGACGGAAATGCCACCGACGGCGATTCGTCGGAGGCCGCGGACCTTGCGCGGGCCGCGGGCATCCCGGTCGACGTGGTGCCGCTGCGCTACCTGCACGATCGCGAGGTCGTGGTGGAGCGGATGTCCGCGCCTGCGCGCGCCCGCGCCGGCCAGTCGATCGACCTTCGCCTCTCGGTGCGGGCGATCGCCGGTGCAAAGGGACGGATCGAGCTTCGGCACAACGGCGAACCCGTCGACCTCGATCCCTCCTCGGACGCGACCGGGATGCCCGTCCGCCTCGATGCGGGCGCCAACCTGGTCGTCCTCCCGGTCGTGCCTGACGGCGGCGGCGCGCAACGCTTCGAGGCGACGTTCGTGCCCGACGACCCGCACTCGGATGCCGTCGCGGAGAACAACGTCGGCGCGGCCACCGTGTTCGTGGGGGGAAGCGGGCGGGTGGCGATCATCGAGCCCGAGGGTGCTCCGGAGTCGTCGGCGCTGGCCGAGGCGCTGCGGCGCGGGGGCATCGAGGTCGAGGCGGCCCCGGTCGAGCACGCGATGCGCGGCGGCCTGCAGTGGCTGGTCGGCTTCGACGCCGTGGTGCTGGCGAACGTCGCGCGCTGGACGGTCGACAACGCCTTCGACCGCGCGCTGCATGCCTACTGCCACGATGCCGGCGGCGGGCTGGTGATGCTTGGCGGGCCGGAATCGTTCGGCGCGGGTGGATGGAACGGGTCCGAGACCGCCAAGGCGATGCCCGTCCGCATGGACCCGCCGCAGACGCGCGTGCTCCTGCGGGCATCTGTCGCGCTCGTGATCGACGCGTCCGGTTCGATGGCCTCGGCCGTGACGGCGGCTGGCCAGACCCAGCAGGAGGTGGCCAACGAGGCGGCGATCTCCGGCCTGCGCTCGCTCAGCCGGCTCGACGAGGCGACGGTGGTCGCCTTCAGCGGCGAGCCGGACCTCGTGGTCCCGCGCGCGCGGATCGACGACGGGCGCTTCATGGCGCGCGCCATTTCCGGCATCCAGCCGTGCGGCGGCACCAACATGTTCCCGGCGATGGAGATGGCGTTCGAGGAACTGCGTGCGTCCCGCGCGCGGACGAGGCACATGGTCATCCTGACGGATGGCCAGACCACCGGTGACGAGGGCCAGGGCGTGGACATCGCGCGCCGGGCGCGGGCGGCGGGCATGACCGTGTCGGCGATCGGCGTCGGGGACGGCGCGAACAACGAGCTGCTTCGGCGCATCGCGGTAGCCGGCGGCGGGCGGTTCCACGCCATCGACAGCGACGCGAGCGCCCGGAAGCTGCCGCAGGTGTTCATGCGCGAGCTCTCGCTGGAGGGTCGTGCGCTGGTGCAGGAGGGTGACTTCACGCCGACCGTTGCCGCGGGCGCCGGCGGTCCGCTGGCCGGGATCTCCGTGCTCCCGCCGGTGCGGGGTTACGTCCTGACCGCTGCCGGCGACGGGGTCGCGCAGCAAGGTGCGTCGATCCGGGTCAAGGAAGGCCTCGACCCGTTCCTTGCCTGGCAGAACTACGGCGTCGGCCGGTCGGTGGCCGTCACCGGCGACCTCGGCGGGCGCTGGGGCGCGGCGTGGAGGTCTTGGTCCGGATTCCAGGCCTTTGCCGAGCAATTGATGCGCTGGGCGATGCGGCCGGCGGACGACCGGTCGCTGGACATGTCTGTGTCGATGGACGGCGAGTGCGTGACGCTCCGCATGGCCGCGACGGAAGATCGCGGTGGGTTCGCGCCGGCGCTCCGGGTGGACGCGCGGCTCGTCGACCCCGATGGCCGGGTGAGCTCGCTGCCGGTGCGTCAGGTCGGGCCGGGCACCTTCGAGGCGGCTTTCGACGCGCGGCGGACGGGGCCGTGGATGGTGTCCGTGGCATCGGCGCGCGAGGGAGCCGATGGATCGGTGCGCGCGTCGACGTCGTACGTGGCCGTGTCGATCCCGTACGCGGCCGAGCACCGCGCGGTCCGTGACGATGCCGTCACCCTGCGCACGATCGCGGAGCGCTCCGGCGGGCGCGTGATCGAGCTCGACCAGCTGCAGGCCGTGGATCTCTTCGACCGTGCCGGCCTCCCGTCCACGAGCGCGTCGCAGCAGGTGTGGGACCTGCTGGCGATGGCGGCGGCCGTGCTGCTCGTGCTCGACGTGGCGTGGCGCCGGCTTGCCTTCGCGCGGGACGACGCGGCGGAACTGCTGGCGCGGGTGACCGGCGGGGCGAGCGCGGGCGCGGCTGCCGGCACGGCCGCCGCCACCCGCGCCCACGCCGCCGGTCGCCATGATTTGCGTCGCATTAGCGCCGATGACCGCGATG
>CAYPOZ010000213.1:0-1725 GCA_964412415.1 uncultured Isosphaeraceae bacterium
GATGTGATGTCGTGCGACTTCTCGTCGCGCCCCTTCGCGCTGCAGACCTCAGAAGGCCGCACGGTGCGTGCGCATTCGGTGATCATCGCGACTGGCGCCACCGCGAACTGGCTTGGCGTGCCGAACGAGCTGCGCCTGGCGCAGACTGGCGGCGGCGTGAGCGCATGCGCCGTGTGCGACGGTGCGCTCCCTGTCTACCGCGGCAAGGTGCTTGCGGTGGTGGGCGGCGGCGACACGGCGATGGAGGAGGCGACATACCTCACCAAGTTCGCGTCGAAGGTCGTCGTGATCCACCGACGCGACTCGCTGCGCGCATCGAAGGCGATGCAGCAGCGATTCATGTCGCAGCCGAACGCGCAAATGATGTGGAACACGCGGGTGGCGTCGGTGCTCGGCGACGACCGCATCACCGGACTTGAGCTCGAGGACACGGTGACTGGCGCGCGATCGACGATGGATGTGGGCGGGCTCTTCGTGGCGATCGGCCACTCGCCGGCGACGGGGTTCCTCAAGGGCGCCGGAGTCGAGCTTGACGCTGCCGGATACGTCGCGCTGCATACGCGCTCGAGCGCCACCAGCATCGAGGGCGTATTCGCGGCCGGAGACGTGGCAGATGCGCACTACCGACAGGCGATCACTGCGGCAGGCATGGGATGCCAGGCTGCGCTCGAGTGCGAGCGCTGGCTCGGCGCGCACGGCATCCACTGAATCAGGCCTTCGCGGGAGGCGGCACGTTGCGCACGTGCAGCTCCTTGAGCTGCTCCTCGGAGATCGTGCCGGGCGCCTCGATCATGAGGTCGCCGCCGGACTGCGTCTTGGGGAAGGCGATCACGTCGCGGATGTTGTCGGTGCCCACGATGTGCATCACGAGCCGGTCGAGCCCGAAGGCGATGCCTCCGTGCGGCGGCGCCCCGTGGCGTAGCGCCGACAGCAGGAATCCGAACTTGGCCTCGGCCTCGTCGCGGTTGAGGCCGATCAGCGAGAAGACGCGCTCCTGCACATCCATGCGGTGGATGCGGATCGAGCCGCCCGCGATCTCGCTGCCGTTGAGCACGAGGTCGTAGCCCGCCGAGAGGCACGCGCCGGGATCCGTGCCGAGGATGCCGAACTGGTCGGGGTTGGGGCTCGTGAATGGGTGGTGCAGCGCGACCCAGCGCTTGCCGTCGTCATCCCACTCGAACATCGGGAAGTCGACGACCCACAGGAAGTTCCACTTTCCCTCGGGGATGAGCTTGAGGTCATGCGCCACCTTGAGGCGCAGCTCGCCCATCACCTTCGTGGCGATCTCCCACGTGTCGGCCGCGAAGAGCACGACGTCGCCTGCCTCGAGCCCAAGCGCATCGCGCAGCTGCGCCGCGACCGGCTCGAGGAACTTCGCGATGCCCGTCTCGAAGCCGGTGCCGTTCCACTTCGCGTTGGGGATGCCACCGGCCTTGAATCCCTTGGACCACTCCGAGTATCCGTCAGTGACCTTGCGCGTGAGCGTCTCCGCGCCGCCCGGCACGCGCAGCGCCTTCACGACGCCGCTCCGGCCTGAGGGGCTGCGCTTGGCGAGCGCCTCGGTGAAGACGCGGAACGACGTCTGCGACGCGATTGCGCTCACGTCGCGGATCGGCAGCCCGAAGCGCGTGTCAGGGCGGTCGATGCCGTAGGTCTCCATCGCCTCGGCCCAGGTCATGCGCGGAATCTCGCCGATGTCGATGCCGAAGAGCTCGGTCCACAGGC
>CAYPOZ010000213.1:1735-2125 GCA_964412415.1 uncultured Isosphaeraceae bacterium
GATGTCGTAGCCGAGCACGTCCTTCCAGACCGCGCGGGCGAACCCGCCCATCATGGCCATGACGTCCTCGCGGTCGACGAAGCTCATCTCGAGGTCGATCTGGCTGAACTCCGCCTGCCGGTCCGCGCGCGGGTCCTCGTCACGCAGGCACTTGCAGATCTGCATGTAGCGGTCACATCCGGCCACCATCAGGATCTGCTTGAAGAGCTGCGGGCTCTGCGGCAGCGCGTACCACATGCCGGGGTAGATGCGGCTGGGCACCACGAAGTCTCGCGCCCCCTCGGGTGTGCTCTTGATGAGCAGGGGAGTCTCGATCTCGAGGAACCCGTTTCCCTGGAAGTAGTCGCGCGCGAACTTGGTGATGCGCGAGCGGGTGCGCAGGATGTGCTG
>CAYPOZ010000213.1:2219-2532 GCA_964412415.1 uncultured Isosphaeraceae bacterium
CGGTCACGCATCACCGGCCGGCGCAGGTCGATGTAGCGGTAGCGGAGCCTGGTCTCCTCGCCGATCTTCTCCGCCTCGTGCTCGTCGGGCAGGATCGGCGGAGTCTCTGCCTTGTTGAGCACCTCGAGGTCGGCCACGACCATCTCTACCTCGCCGGTGGCGAGCTTCGGGTTTGGGTCACCGGCGCGGATGCGCATGGAGCCGCGCACCGCGATCACGTCCTCGCGGCGCAGTGCCTTTGCGGCGCTCACGATGTCAGGTGCGCTTGACTCGAGGTCGAAGACGATCTGGCACAGGCCCTCCTTGTCGCGGA
>CAYPOZ010000213.1:2583-3936 GCA_964412415.1 uncultured Isosphaeraceae bacterium
CCTCGAGGGCGGCGGATCATATCTGCCGCCGCTAGCCTGCGCGCGATGCATGCGTTGAGGCAGGATGCCCCACGGACGGTCCTCTTCACGGCCTTTGAGCCATCAGGGGATGCGCACGCTGCGCCCGTCATCCGGGCCATCCGCGAGCGCAAGCCGCACTGGAGGGTGGTGGCGCTCGGGGGCCGGCGCATGGCGGCTGCAGGCGCGGAGGTGCTGATTCGCACTGCAGATGACGGCTCGATGGTCATTCCGGCGTGGAGCAAGGTGCAGTCGGTGCGGCGCGCGGCTGCGTTCGTCACGGATTGGGTTGCGGGGAACCCGCTCTCGGTGCACGTCCCCGTCGACTCGCCAGCCGCAAACTTCCCGATCTGCGCGCGCACGCGCGCGGCTGGTGCGAGGGTTGTTCACCTCGTCGCGCCGCAGCTGTGGGCGTGGGCACCCTGGCGCATCCGCAAGCTTCGGCGCCTGACCGATCACGTGTGCTGCCTGCTCCCCTTCGAGCAGGAGTGGTTCCGCTCGCGCGGCGTGCCCGCGACGTTTGTGGGTCATCCGGTCATCAACCGGGGCCCATCGCACGATGCAGAGGCGCCGGCGACACTTGGGCTGCTGCCCGATGGTTCGCCACGGGTGCTGCTGCTTCCAGGATCCAGGCAGTCGGAGGTCGACCGGAACTCCCGGCTGCTCGTGCGCGCGTTCGAGGCGGTCAGGGACGAGTGCCCGGAGGCGGTGGCGCTCGTCGTCGCGGCCAGTGCAGATGCTGCGGCGCGCTTTGCGCGCAGGGTGCCCCAGATGCCCGAGAGGATGGCGATGGCGACCGGTGCGATCGATGCGGGAGTGGCATGGTGCGACATGGCGATCGCAGTGTCCGGCACCGTCACGCTCGACGTGGCGCGGCAGCGCAAGCCGATGATCGGCATCTACCGCACAGGACTTGTGTCATGGCTCGGTTCGCACGTGATCCTGCAGGCGCCGAACCGGCTGCTCCCGAATGTGCTCGCGGGACGGCGCATCGTGCCGGAGTTCGTTCCATGCTGGGGCGGGGTGGGGGTGCCCGGCGCCACACGCAAGGGTGCGCGCGATGCGCAGTCGGGGGAACTCGATGCGGTGATGCGCACATTCGACGGCCACGACCCCGCGGCAGAGTCGACGCGCATCATCATCGCCCACGCCGAGTCCAGCTGAATCGACCTATATTCCGCACCACGCCGCTGGCGCACCGCCTCGCGGCCACAACTGGCCTCACGGAGACCTCGCGACCATGGACGCCGTCAACCGCTTCCTCGATTCCGTCAACGGCGTCCTTTGGCATGATGCGGTGCTCTATGTGGTGCTGGGGGTGGGAATCCTGTTCAC
>CAYPOZ010000214.1:0-450 GCA_964412415.1 uncultured Isosphaeraceae bacterium
GACGCTGCTTCGCGTCCCGGGCACGGCCCAGCCGCAGTCAAGGGTTGGTGCAGTGATCGGTCCCGCGCGGATCGGGCTGATGTCTGCGGTGCCGCTCGAGGGCAACGCCGATGTCGTCGCGAGCGCGCCTCGGATTCCCGTTCGTCGCATCGTGTCCGACTGGCGGCCGCTCGCCGGAGGCGGCGAGCTTCCTCCGGGTGCGGGCCGCGCGACGGAGGCTGATGTGCCTGTGGTCATGGCGAGCGAAAGCAAGCGGGCCGACGGAACGCCTTCGCGGATGGTGGTCGTGGGCAGCGCGCAGTGGATGCGCACCGCAGCGATGGACGCGGTGCAGCGCCTCGGCGGTGCGAGGGATGTGCTTGTGGATCCGGGAAACCGTGCGCTGGCGGTGGCGTCGGTGCTGCCGCCGTCCACCACGCTGCAGGCGGCGCTGGCGGCGCCACCCGGCAA
>CAYPOZ010000214.1:460-1346 GCA_964412415.1 uncultured Isosphaeraceae bacterium
GCGTGTTGGCGCGATCGAGCCCATCACGCGGATGTCATGGGCGATGGCGCTTGGTGTGGCGGTGCCGTGCGTGCTCGGCGGCTCGGGCGTCCTGATGCGCTGGCGGAGGTCGCTCCGGTGATCCGCGCACGCACGATTGCCGCCGCATGGATCGCCGCTGCATGCACGCTCGGGGCAGCGTGGGCGCTGTGGTCCTGGGGACCTGCGGTCAAGGCCTCGGGCCGGCGCCCTTCGGCGATCGGCGACATGCAGGCTGCTGCCGTCGAATCGGTGCGCGTCATGACCGGCAGTTCGCCTGCGGTCGCGTGGACGCGCGTGCCATCGGGGTGGCGTCAGTCGGAGCCCTTCGACTGCGCGGTGGATTCGGCAGCGATCGACACGCTTGTGGGCGTCGCACTGTCGCTCGAGGCCGAGGCGCCTCAGCCCACCGGGAGCCAGGACGCGCTGCTCGCCGCCCTGAGGCTCGACGATCCGCTGGTGACCGTCGAGCTCCGCGGCGGCGACACGTCGCGCACCCTCGCGCTGGGCCGCCGCCTTCCGGGAGGGCGCGCGTGGATCAGGGTCGATCCGGATGCGGGCGGTCTGCCGCAGGTCGCGGATGGCGCCCTCCACGGCATGCTCCTGGAGCTTGACCCGAGGCAGTGGCGCGATGCACGCCTCTTCACGCGCGCGGACGTCGAGTGCGATGCGGTGTCTGCCGAGCTGCGCGGGCGCGATGGGATTGCGCGGCGGATCGAGCTCGCGCGGCGCGGCGCGGGATGGCAGCTCACGGCGCCGATTGCGACCCGTGCGGACCGTGCGGCAGTTGAGCGTTGGCTCGAGGCGCTCGCGCGCGCCGAGGAACTGCTGGTCGTGCAGGCGCCGGAAGCGGCATCGTTCGGGCTGT
>CAYPOZ010000214.1:1356-3903 GCA_964412415.1 uncultured Isosphaeraceae bacterium
GTCCGCGCGCGTGCGCTTGGTGTCGTGACGGATCGCGCGCCGAATCTCGCTGCCTTCGGGCTCGATGCGCCCTTCGGCGCAGTCGAGATCCGGTCGACGCGGCGTGTGCCTGACGGCGACTCGGTCCGCGAGGAGGCCATCGTCGAGCGTGTGGAGATTGGGGCTCCGGTCAGGCCAGGCGCGGAGGAGCGGTACGCGCGCATCTCGGGGCGCCCTGATGTGCTCGAGCTTGATGCGGCCAGCACGGCGACATTCATGCCGCTGCCGATGGCGCTTGTGGAGGCCACGGCGACGGGCGTTCGTGCGGCGGACGTCCGTGACGTGCTCGTCGAGCAGGATGGCCACGTCGCCTGGAGCGCGACTCGCGACGGCAGCGCGTGGCGCATGAGGCGCGGCGCGAATGGCGATGCGGAACCCGTCGACGCGCGGCCCTTGGATGCGCTGCTGGCGCTGCTCTGCGAGGGCCGCGCAAGCGACATCTCGCTGCGTCCGGCACCGGCTGAGCTCACGGTGGCCACAGTGAGGCTGACCGGATTCGATGGGCGCACGCTCGCGTCCGTCCGCATCTCGCGTGAGGCAGAGGATGGCCGTTGGGGGATGGATGACGGCAGCGGGGTGCTTCGCGTATGGCCATCGACCGCATCGGTGCCGCTCGAGCCGCCGCTCCCGCGCGGGGGCATCCGACTTCCCTAGCGAGTGCGGCGCCAGAGGCGAACGATGTCGCTGTCGCGGCGCCGCTCGTCCGCCATCGAGAATCGAGATGCGTCGAGGGTCGGCCAGCGAGCCGAGTCCGCATCGCCTCGCACGGAGGATGACGTGAAGACCCACGCCTCGTCGACGAGGTCGGCATCAAGCAGCGCGCGCACGAGCCCAGGTCCCGCCTCGGTGAGCACCGTCGAGATCCCTTCGGCCGACAGCTCGCGCAGCAGGGAGCGCATCATGCCTTCGCGCGCGGCCTCTGGGTCAACGTCGCGCCAGCGGATACGCGCGTCCTCGAACGTGCGGATGTCCTGCACTGTCCGTGCTGCGCGCGCCTCGGGCGCGCAGGCGATCTCGACGGGACCCTCGCATGCGGTCCTGACGATGCGCGCGTCGGCTGGGGTGCGGAGCGCGGGATCGACAACGATCCGGCGCGGCACCCGGCGCATGCGCGAGGTGCGCGGCATCAGGTGCGGGTCGTCCGCAAGGACTGTGGCGGCGGACGTGAGCACCGCATCGACGCGCGCGCGCTCGCGGTGCACCATCTGCCTGCTGCGGAGCGAGCTGATCCAGCGGCCATGGCTCGGATCCGCCACGCATCGGTTGTCGCTGGTGGCCGCCCACTTGGCGATCACCCACGGCATGCCCTGCAGCACGCGCCTGGCGAAGCCTTCGGTCAGCGCCTCGGCAGCCGCGTGCGGCAGCCGCTCCGCGGAGATGCCGGCGCGCGCAATCGCCGCCGATCCGCCCTGGGCCGCGACATTCGGGTCTGGGCGGGCGAACACCACGCGTGCGACTCCCGCACGCACGAGCGCATCGGCGCATGGCGGCGTGCGGCCATGGTGGGCGCAGGGCTCGAGCGTCACGTACGCCGTCGCGCCGCGTGCACGGGCGCCGGCTGCGGCGAGCGCGTGAACCTCAGCGTGCGCCTGCCCGCACCTGCGGTGGTAGCCCTCGGAGATCACCTCGCCGTCGGGCGTGGCGATCACGCATCCAACCATCGGATTGGGCTCGGCGCCCCCGTGACCACGCAGCGCAATGCGCGCTGCGCGCGACATCATGCGCATGTCGATGTCGCGCTGCGCATCGCGCGCGCTCATGCCATGGCCGCCAGCTCGGGCTGCTCGGGCACTCGCTCGACCGGCGCGGGCGCAGGCGCGCGTACCTCGACCACCAGCATGTCGTCTCCGGGGACCCCGCGCGCGTGCTCTCGCGCAATGCGCACGATGTAGTCGGGCCATGAGGCCGGCGCCTCAGGGCGGGTCAGGGCCGCTCGCACGCGCGCGAGCCCGAACTGGTCTCCGCGCGGGTCGCACGCCTCGATGATCCCGTCGGTGAACAGGACCAGTGCATCGCCACGCGTGAAGGTCGAGCTGCGCTGCACCTCGTGCGCCTCGAAGGGGTCACCTGCGCCGAGGACCATTGCGGTGGACGTGAGGTGCTCGACGGTGCCGTCCGAGCGTCGAAGGAGTCCGTCGGGGTGTCCCGCGTTGGCCCAGAGCAGCGTCCCGTCCGCGGGATTGGCGCGCGCCGCAATCGCGGTGGCGAACACCGAGTGTTTCGCGAGCGCGGCCCGCACGTAGCGGTCAAGGGCCTTGAGCACCTCGCCAGGGGGCGCGCCCTCGATCTCGGCGCCAAGGCGTTCGAGCTCGCCGCTGAGGCGGTTGACGGCGAGCGCGGCCGCAAGGCCGTGGCCAAAGACGTCGACGATGATCACCGAGCGCGACCCGTCCGAGCTCACCACGGTGTCGCAGAAGTCGCCACCGATCTCGGATGCCGGCACGAACTTGAAGGCGAACGGGATATGCGCCTTGGAGTCCTGGTGGGGGAAGAGGGACTCATGGATCA
>CAYPOZ010000215.1:0-268 GCA_964412415.1 uncultured Isosphaeraceae bacterium
CTGGCGATGCCGAGCGTGCCGACAAGGGCGAGCTCTTCCGCAAGCTGCAGCAGGTCATCCGCAACATCGTCCCCCAGGGCAACTGGGACATCGGCGGCGCGACAGAGGGCCGCATGGACGAGTTCAACGGCAACCTGATCGTCACGGCGACGCCGAAGACGCACCGCGACATCACGAACCTCTTCTCGCAGCTGCGCGCCGTGCGCGCGATCCAGATCAACATCGAGAGCCGCCTCATCTCGGTGGCCCTCGACTGGTTCGAGCAGAA
>CAYPOZ010000215.1:326-3887 GCA_964412415.1 uncultured Isosphaeraceae bacterium
CATCGACTTCGACCTGTACTTCAACACGAACTCGTCGATGTTCGACTTCGCGCGTGACCAGGACCCGAACTTCCAGCTGCGCGACTTCTTCTTCCAGAACCCGCCCGGCCCGGCCAACACCGAAGGCGTCGGCAACGTCGGCCGCCTGAAGAGCCCGGTCATCTTCAACGGGTTTGGCCAGAATGCCGCGAACTTCCCGGACGGCAACACGCTGAACACGGGTTCTGCGGGCGCGCCCCCGAATCCGGGCGGTGACACCCTCGACTACGGCTACTTCGGTCCGGCCAACGGCGGCGTCTACAACCCCATCGGCGTGCGCCGTGCGGGCGACTCGTACGGCGGCGCCGGCACGTCCAACGGCATCGCGCCGGTCAACGTGCAGCAGGAAGGCCTGCCGCTGATCACGGCGCTCGGCCAGGCCGCGCTCGGCCAGGGCAGCACCTTCGCGCGCACCGTGCTCAACAACCCGGTGCTCAGCGTGGGATTCACGTACCTCGATGACGTGCAGGTCGACCTGCTCGTGCAGGCGTCGCAGGCGGACCAGCGCAACATGGTGCTGTCGGCCCCGCGCCTCACGATGTTCAACGGCCAGCGCTCGTGGATCAGCTTCGCCCGCCGCCAGAGCTACGTCGCCAACGTGCAGCCGGTCCTCGGCAACGCCAGCGGCGCATTCAGCCCGGTCATCGCGCCGATCTACGACGGCTTCGTGCTCGATATCGAGGCGGTGGCCAGCGCCGACCGCCGCTACGTCACGATGACGGTCGAGTACGCGCAGAACCAGTTCGAGCGATTCGACACCGCATCGGTGTCCGGTGCAGCAGGCGGCGGCGACTTCACCGGCCGCTCGGCGCAGTTCGCCGCGACCATCCAGCTGCCTGTCGTGAACGCGCAGCAGGTGCAGACCACCGTCACCGTGCCCGACAAGGGCACGATCCTCCTCGGCGGAGAGCGCAAGCTCACCGAGGTCGAGGTCGAGGTCGGCGTGCCCGTTCTCTCGAAGGTGCCCTTCGTCAACCGGTTCTTCACCAACACGCTCAACTCGAAGACCGAGACGACCGTGCTGCTGCTGATCCGCCCCGAGGTCATCGTGCTGCAGGAGGCGGAGGACCAGCTCTTCCCCGGCCTGCGCGACGAGATGAACCAGTCGACGCAGATGTCCGGCTACTGATCGGCCAACCACGCGAGGACCACCCATGGCCAGCTTCCCAACACGCCTCAGGATCACCGAGAAGGACGGCGTGACTCGTGTCGACTTCGTCGACCGCGACATCCTCGACGAGGCGAACATCCGGCAGATCGGGTCGGAGCTGCTCCGGCACGTGGAGTCCAAGCCATCGCCGAAGATGCTGCTGTGCTTCCGCAATGTGGAGCACCTGTCGTCGGCGGCGCTGGGCACACTGATCACGCTGCACAGCACCGTGAAGAAGAAGTCGGGCCAGCTGCGGATGTCCGACATCCGGCCGCAGATCTTCGAGGTCTTCGTCATCACCAAGCTCAACAAGCTCTTCACGGTCGACGAGACGGCTGAGCAGGCCCTCTCGCGCTTCAGCGCCTGAGTGGCATCCGCAACCGCCAAGGCGCGAGTGCGATGAACGGCTCACCAACGAACAGGCCTGGAGACGCCCGGCGCGAGATCCTGCGCGAGCAGCGCACCGATATCGAGCGTGTGCAGGAGCAGGTGTCGGGGCTGCTCGGCGAAGCCGGGTACGACGATGCGGCCCGCTTCGCGATCCGGCTCGCCATGGAGGAGGCGCTCGTGAACGCGTTCCGCCACGGCAACCGGGGAGAGACCGGGCGCTCCGTGATGCTCGACTGGCGCATCTCTCCGGAGCTCGCGGAGTTCATCGTGCAGGACGAGGGCGAGGGCTTCGATCCCGAAGCGGTGCCGGACCCGACGCTCGACGAGAACCTCGAGATCCCTTCGGGGCGGGGCATCATGCTGATGCGCGCCTACATGCATGAGGTGGAGTACCTGCCTCCCGGCAACCGCATCCGCCTGCGCTACATGCGTGCACGAGAGGCAGGCACTTGAGCGTGTCCGCGACCGGCACGCTCCGCTGCGGCGTGGTCGGTGTGGGGCGCATGGGCCGCCACCACGCGCGGCTCTGCGCAGGCACGGAGGGCACGGAGCTTGTCGCGATCGTCGATGCGAGCCCCGAGCGCCGCGACGCGATCATCGAGCAGTTCGGCGGCACGGGGCACGGCACGGTCGATTCGATGCTGGCGCAGGGCGTCGATGTGGCGATTGTCGCCACGCCTACGGTGACGCACCGAGAGATCGTCGAGCGGCTGCTTGCCGCCGGCGTGCACTGCCTGGTCGAGAAGCCGCTGGCACCCGACGAGGCGGAGGCGCGCGCGATCGCCGACGCCGCCGAGCGCTCCGGGCGTTGCCTGCAGGTGGGTCACGTGGTGCGCTACGACCCTGTGATGCGCGCGGTGATGGCCGTCGGCGACATCCGTCCGCGCTTTGTCGAGATGGACCGCATCTCGCCCATGACCTTCCGCTCCGTGGATGTGGGTGTCGTGCTCGACATGATGATCCATGACCTCGACGTGCTCCTGAAGCTGATGGGATCCGAGCCAGAGGAGATCCATGCCGATGCGGTGTGCGTCGTCGGCGAGGCCGAGGACATCTGCAACGCACGGCTGATCTTCCCTACAGGGCCCGACGGCCAGCGCTGCACCGCGAACGTGACGGCAAGCCGTCTCGCGCTCAAGACCGAGCGCAAGATGCGCATGTTCTCCGAGCACGCGTATGTGTCGGCGGACTTCGTCGAGCGCAAGGGCACAGTGGTGCGCCGCACCGCCAACGCGGAGAAGCTGACGCAGGTGCGCGAGCAGCTCAAGGCTGGCGCGGACCTCTCGAGCGTGAACTACCTCGAGCTTGTGACGGTGGAGCCGCTGGCGGTGGGCGATGGCGAGCCGCTGAAGCTGCAGTTCGACGACTTCCTCGACGCCGTGCGCACCGGGCGGCGCACGGCGGTTGACGCAAACGCAGGATTCGCGGCCGTGCGCACCGCAGAGCGCATCGTCGCCGCGGCGCGCAAGGCCGGATCGCGGATGGTCTGACCATGGCCGGTGCGCGCCCGCGCTACGGCAGCCACCTCTCCGTTGCGGGCGGCCTCCATCATGCGATCGACGAGGCGGTGCGGCTTGGCCTGGGCAGCGTGCAGGTCTTCACCAAGAACCAGCGCCAGTGGCGCGTCCCGCCGCTGCCTGAACCGGAGATCGCGCTCTGGCGGGCCGCACTCGAGCGTGCGGGTTGGGCACGCGAGTGCGGCGAGCGCGTGGTGAGCCACGGCTCGTACCTTGTGAACCTCGCATCGCCCGATGCGGCGCTGCGCAAGAAGTCGATCGCGCTGCATGTGGCGGAGCTTGAGAGGTGCGAGGCACTGGGCATCGGGCGGTGCGTGATCCATCCCGGTGCGCACATGGGCGCCTCGCGCAAGCCATCGGACCCGAACCCGCTGCGCGAGCCGCCGACGCCCGACGAGAGCGCGGGCCTCGAGCGCATCGCGGCGAGCCTCGACGCCGTGCACGATGCGGCGCCCGGGCTCCGCG
>CAYPOZ010000216.1:0-3880 GCA_964412415.1 uncultured Isosphaeraceae bacterium
TGCGGACCGCGTCGAGGCCGCCACGGCGCGCAACATCCAGATGCTGCGCGACGCGAGCGACATGGAGCTCTCGCGGGATGGATCGCAGCTCAAGGTGCGCATCGTCAACCAGTCCGGGCACAAGCTGCCGACCGGCTACGTCGAGGGCCGGCGCATGTGGATCAACGTGCGGTTCCTCGACGCGAACGGCGAGCTGGTCGACGAGCGGGGGGCGTACGACTACGTCACCGCAACGCTGCACGAGAAGGACACGAAGGTCTACCACGCCGACCACGTGATCGACGAGAGCGTCGCGAAGCAGGTGCACCTGCCGCCTGGCACCAAGTTCCACCTCTCGCTCAACAACGTCGTGCTCTTCGACAACCGGATCCCTCCGCGCGGGTTCACGAACGACGCCTTCGACGCCTTCGGCTCGGGTGCAGTGGGCTACGCCTACGCCGACGGCCAGCACTGGGACGACACGCTCTATGACGTGCCTGCCGGCGCGAAGAGCGCGGTGGTGACCTTCTACGCGCAGACCTCGAGCCGCGAGTACATGGAGTTCCTTCGGGACACCAACGTGACCAACGGCACGGGCCAGATCGCCTACGACCTGTGGGTGGCGACGGGGCGCAGCGCGCCGGTCGACATGGACTCCGCGACGATCGACCTGAACGGCGCATCGATGCCTGCCGACCTCAATGGCGACGGCACGGTGGACGGACTCGATCTTGCGCTGATGCTCGCGAATTGGGGCGGCTCGGGCGCCGGCGACATCAACAGCGACGGGACAGTCGATGGGCTCGACCTTGCGGCGCTGCTGGCCGCGTGGTCGATGTGAGCGCTCAGGCGCCGCCGAGAGGATCAGGAAGCGGTCCCGGGTACACACGCGCGTAGTCGGCGATCGCAGCCTCCACGACGCGCCCCGCGCGCTCGGCGCCGTAGACGTCGCGCAGGGAGACTGGCGCCCCGTCTCCCGGAGCGAGCTTGTAGGTCGCGAAGTAGTGCTGGAGGCGCTCGATGAGCCGCGGAGGCAGGTCGCCGATGTCACGCGCGCCATCCCATACCGCGTCGTTGACGAGCACCGCGATGATCTTGTCGTCCGCCTCGCCGTTGTCGAGCATCTGCAGGCCGCCTATCACCCGCGCATCGAGCACCACCTCTGCGCGGTCGATCGGCCGCTCCGACAGCACACAGATGTCGAGCGGGTCGCCATCGGCTGACCTTGCCGCAGGCGAGAGCGTGGCAACGCGTGCGGCGCACAGCGTCCGCGGGATGAACCCGTACAGCATGGGTGGCGTCGCGCTCGTGCGCTGCGGGCGGTCCACGCGCAGGTAGCCCGAGACCTTGTCCACCTCGTACTTCACGAGATCGAAGGGCGTGATCTCGACGAAGGCATGCACGATGCGCGGCGGGTCGGGACCCACGCGCAGCCCGTGCCAGGGGTGCGGCCTGAAGATGTGGTAGCGGACGGGATCCATGGGATTGCCGAGCGCGTCAGCCCTTCGCCGGCAGCCGCTTCAGGAGATCCTCGACGGCCGCCTTGAGCTGCTCGTCGCGGTCTGCGGCCTCGGCCTCAGGAGTCTGCGGCACGACGATCTCGGGTACCGCGCCGTTGTTCTCCATGTCCGTGCCGTCGAGCAGGTACCAGCCGCGCGTGGGCATGCGCACCGTCGTGCCGTCGAGCAGGCTTGCGCTTCCCGTGGAGATCACGCCGCCATAGGTCGGCATGCCGACGAGCGTGCCGCGCTTGAGCGTCTTGAACGCGTGGGCCACGATCTCGGCGTTCGAGAAGCTCTTCTCGTTGCAGAGCATGTTGATGGGCATCGAGAAGCGCTGGATGAAGAGCCGGTCCTGCGGGTAGCCGTCGGTGTGGCTGGAGTCGGCGCCGCGCGGAACCGTGTATGCATGCCGCGGCGCCACGATCGACGCGAGCAGCCTGTCTGCGGTCCATCCTCCACCGTTGTTGCGGACATCGATCACGAGACCGTCCTTGCCGTGAGCGGCGGCGAACAGGTCACGCTCGAACTCATCGAGCGAGGGCTGGTTCATCCCCTGGATGTGGATGTAGCCGATTCGCCCGCCCGACCACTCGTCCGCCAGCTGGGCGGCGCGGAGGCGCGTGGCGTTGTACGCGAGGGCCCCGATGGTGCCTGCGCTCGTCGGCTCGAACGAGACGTCGAACGATGCGGTGCGGCCATCCTCGAACGTCCGCGTGATGGTGAGCCAGGTCTCTCGGCCTGTGGTGCCGGTCAGCATCGAGTCGAGCGTGCTGCCCTCGACGACAGGCGCCTCATCCACGTGCGTGATGATGTCGCCGATGCGGAGCGGGTTGCGCGCGATCGCCGCAGGCGACTCGGGCATGATGAAGGTGACCTTGAGGCCTTCAGGCACGTTCTCCGTGCGCACGCCAAGACGGCCCTGCGGCTGCGCGAGCGGCGAGCTTCCGCCTGGCGAGCGGATGCCCATGTGGCTGGCGTTGAGCTCGCCGAGCGCGCGGTTTGCGACAGAGTCGAACTCGCTGGACGTTCTCGCGCGGCGCGCGAGCTCAAGAAAGCGCTGGGTGATCTCGCTCCAGTCGAGCCCCTTCATGGTTGGGTGGTAGAAGTTCTCCTCCATCAGCCGCATCGCCTCGAGGAACTTCTGCTCGTAGACCTTGTCGAGGTCCACGCGGATGGTCGCGTCGACATCGATCGTGCGGCCGGGCCCGTCGTTGTTGCCGCCTGTGCCGTTGACAGGCACAAGGCACGCCTTGCCGCCGGTCACGCCCACGATCTGGTCGCCCGCGAAATTGAGCCCCCGCACGCCGACTCGCGCGGAGATCTTGCGCTGGCCGGTGCCGTCCCACTTCGAGCTGTAGAGGCCCTGGCCGGACGAGCCGTTAGCGCCGAAGATGACGTTCTCGCCTGAGGGCAGCATCTCGAGGTCGCCCTCGGGCCCAAGCAGCGACGTGACGCGGCGCACGCGCAGGTACGCGTCATCGAGCGACCACGACGGGTCCCACGGGCTCTTCGCCTCGGCGGGCTTGTCCTGGGCGGGCTTGTCATCCGCTGGCGCGCTGCCGTCCTTTGCCGCATCGGGCTTTGGTTCCTCGGCGGGCTTCGCGTCGGCAGCTGGTGCGTCGGCGGGCTTCGCGTCGGCGGCTGGCGCATCTGCCGCGGGGGCGTCGGCAGGCTTCGCGTCGGCAGCTGGTGCGTCCGCAGGCTTCGCGTCGGCGGCTGGCGCATCGCCCGCCGGCTTCTCTGCCTCGGGCTCCGGCGGCTTCGGCGCGCTCCAGTCGCGCACCGTGGGCACCTTGCGCTTGCGTGCGGCATCGCCCGCATCCTTGAAGTACTTCTCGCGCTCCACCGACTGCAGTCCCTCGAGCGACTTGTCGAGCATCACGACAAAGACATCGGACTCGTTGTTGTTTCGCTCGGAGACGAAGGCCATCATCTTGCCGTCGGCAGACCATCGGGGCGCGCCGTCGTTGTCGGGGTGGCGCGTGATGTTCTTCGCGGGCGCAGCGCCGTCGGACGGAATGATCCACACGTCGCGGTTGTTGTCCTGGTCATCCTGCGAATAGGCGATGAACTTCCCGTCGGGGCTCCAGCGGATGTCGATCGCCGGATCCCAGCCGGGGATGACACAGGTGGACTTGCGTGTCGCGATGTCCATCACCATGATGTCGCCGCGCCCCCGCCGGTAGGCGATGCGCGTGTTGTCGGGACTCGGGTTGGCCTCACGCACGTGCTGGTCAGCGTCGCTGATGAACGGCTCGACCTTGAAGCGCACGGCATCTGCCCAGCGCGCAGGGTCGGGCTTGGGCGGCTCCGGCTTCGGAGCCTCGGGCTTCGGGGGCGCCGCAGGTGCCGGAGCGGCGGGAGGCTCGGGGGCTGCAGCAGGAGCTGGTTGCGCAGGA
>CAYPOZ010000217.1:0-3785 GCA_964412415.1 uncultured Isosphaeraceae bacterium
GCGTCGACGAGGATTGGGGACGCAGGCACCGCCGTGCCGGGCGGCGAGGCCCGTGCGGCATCGAGCGTGGCGCGGAGGCCGCTCGATGAGGTCCAGTCCGAGAGCGACTCGTCGACAGCGCGCGCAGCGTCGAACGCAGCCCGCGCAGAGCGAGCGGCGCGGTCTGCGCTGTCGTCGTCGATGACGACGAGCATCTCGACACCCATGACCATCTCGCGGTAGCGGTGGAGCGTCGCCGTGCTCGGCGCCTCGCGTGCCGTCGAGCATGCGCCCGCACATGCAGCGGCAGCGGTCGCGAGCGCGGTACGGCACAGTGCGCGTGCAACCGGTGGCCGCTGCCGCATGTCACGCCCCAGCATCGGATGACTCCGCGGCATCATGGTCACGGTGCGCGTCCCGGATCGCGCGGATTTCAGGCAGCCTCCGGAAGAGGATGTCGACGAGCTCCGGATCGAATGCCCGGTTCGCCTCCGCGCGTATCGCATCGAGCACCTGCGCCTCGTCCCACGCCCGCTTGTAGGCGCGGCGGGAGCTCAGCGCGTCGAAGACATCGACGAGCCCCACGATGCGCGCGAAGAGGGGAGTCTCCTCGCCGCGCCGGCCGCGCCGCACGAGACCTTCGAGCAGACCTGGGTAGCCCTGGCCGTCCCACCGCTCGTGGTGGTGCAGCGCGACCTCGCGCGCGGCCTCGTCGAAGTCGGTGGGCTGGTCCTCGAAGAGCCCGGCGCCGATCTCCGAGTGGCGCTTGACCTGCTCGAACTCCTCGGGGGTCAGCCGTCCGGGCTTGCGCAGGATCGCATCCGGCACGCCGATCTTGCCCACATCGTGCAGCTTCGCGGCGATCCTCAGGCGGTCGCGCTGGCGCTCGAAGCTTGCGCCGTCGAGGCCGCGCCTGCGTGCCCACTCCTCGAAGATGACGGTGGCGTAGCCGGCGACGCGCTCCACGTGCGGCCCCGTCTCGGAGGGGTCGCGCACCTCCGCCATCCGGATCATGCGCAGGATCACGCTCTCGGTGAGGTGGGCGCGCTCGATGGCGACGGTCGCGATGCTCGCAAAGTGCTCGAGCAGCGACGTGTCATGGGCGCCGAACCCCTCGCGCGGCACGTCCTCGGTGCCGATGGGGTTGATGAGCTCCACCACGCCGAGCACACGGCCGGACCTGTTCTTGAGCGCCACACCGAGCATCGACCTGGTGCGGTACCCGAGCAACTGGTCAAAGCTGGGGTCGAAGCGGAAGGGCAGGCTCGGATCGGTCGCGTAGCAGTCGTCGATCCGCAGCGACTGGCCGCTCAGCGCCACCCATCCCGCAATGCTCCTGTCGTTTATGGGGACACGGAAGCTCGACACACGTGGTGTCTCGCCGGTGGTCGAGCGGCGCGCGAGCGATTCGTTCTGGAAGTAGGCGAACCGGAGGTAGTCGCCCTCGCGCATGAAGATCGTGCCTGCATCAGTGCCGAGCAGGTGCCGCGCCTCGGACAGGATCCGCTCCATGAGCGTGTGGAAGTCGTGGATCTGGTTGAGCTCGATGCCCACCTGAAGGAGCCCGGACATCCGTGTGCGCCATGACGCACCGCCGTGGCCTTCGGGCACGCTGTCGCGCCGGCGCAGTTCCGCCAGCTCGCGCTGGGCATGGCGCAGCTCCGTCTGCACCCGCTGCAGCGCTGCCACGGCGGTGTTGCGGCGCACCAGCGAGAGGTAGGCCGCCGACTGGATGCGCGTGCGCGCGCGGAGCTCAGGCGGATCGACGGGTAGCGCGACAGCGTCCGCGGCGCCAGCGCCGAACGCGCGCTCGCGCGCCGACGCGGTGGCGCCACGCTGCAGCGCGATCACGGGCACGGCCTCCGTCTCGGGGCTCCGCTTGAGCACCTCCAGCGCACGCAGCGACTCGCCGCTGTCATCGCGGATCTCGAGCACGACCACAGTGGGGCACGTGCGGACGGCCTCGTCAATGGCATCGCCCGCGCGGCTCATCTCGACGGCGAACTCAGGGGTCCCCTGAAATGCCGCCGCGAGCTCCGCACAGGACCTGGTGTCGTCGGATGCGACGAGCACCACGTGGGCCGCCCGCGGTTCGCCGGGCGATGAGGCATCATGCCCAGCGGTTGCGCGATGTCCCGAGGATTCGTCGGATGACATCACGCTCTCCGGGGATTCCGGGCGCCGGGTCCGGGACGGTCTCGCCCGGGCCGTTCCGTGACGCGAGGCTGGCTCGTGGCCGCCTCGGCCATCGACTCTGCGGTTCCGGACCGCGCGGGCTCCGACTTCGCGAAGAGGATGCGTCCTGCAGCGGTCTGAACGCTGTTGACGACGATGCCGCGCACAACCGTGCCGAGCATCTCGGCCGCGCCCTCGATGACGACCATCGTGCCGTCGGGCATGTAGCCCACGCCCTGCCCGGGATGCTCGCCGACACGGGAAACCTCCACGTCGACCGGGTCGCCCGGACCGATCGATGGCCGCAGCGCCGCCGCAAAGTCATGCAGGTTGATGGTCGGGACGCCCGAGATCTCGGCGACCCTCTGCAGCGCGCTGTCGGTGGTCGCAATGCGCAGCCTCTCGCCTCGCGCGTAGTCCACGAGCATGCGGTCGACGGGCTTGCGCTCGAGCGCAGGATCCTCGATGCGCACGTCGGCGAAGGGCTCGGCCTGCAGTCGCGCGACGACGTCAAGCCCGCGGCGTCCACGCGCGCGCTTCTGCCTGTCGGCGCTGTCGGCAAGCTGCTGCAGCTCGTCGAGCACGAAGCGCGGCACCACCAGCGAGGCGTCCAGGAGCCGGCTTGCCGCGATCGACTCGATCCGGCCGTCGATCAGCGTAGATGTGTCGAGCACGATCGGGCGCACGCCACGTGGCTGCTTCGAGAACTCTACATAGGGGATCACGAGCCGGAAGTCGTCCTTGGTGGTGAGCACGAAGCTCACCGAGAAGTAGCACAGCACCAGCCCCACGACGATCTTGATCAGGCCGACGTACAGCAGTGCGGTGTCCGAGTTGACCTCCCATGCGCGGGCCACGATGTCGATGATCGACCCGATGGCCAGCGCAACAACCAGTCCGAGGCAGATGCCCAAGTAGATGCCCACAATCGACGTGAGCCGCTTGTTGGGCGTCAGCGCATCGAGCAGCAGGACCACGAGCGCGACGCCGGCAGCGGCGATGATGAACCCCGCGACGGTGCTGGGGCCGAACTCCGCTGTGCTCCGCGCACTGGCCACCGTGGCCATGACCACGGACACCAGCGTCACGATGAAGATCAGGCGCACCGCGATCGCCGCTCCCCAGCCTCCCCGGAGGTCTTCTGTGCAGGCCTCGGCACCACGATCGGGGGAGCAGGATCCGACTCGGTCTGGTCCCTCGCATCCATGCCCGCGATGGTACGGCGCGCCGCGGAGTAGACTTCCGCTTCGGTGTCGTCGAGGACGGCCGGGCCCGGCGGGCGGGTCTCCCGTGAAATTGGTCAGGGCCTGACCGCAGCAGCCATAAGCGTCGAGGTCCGTGCCGAAGGTCGCCTGGCCGTCCTCGGCGACACCGTGTCACCGCGACTGGAGATCCACTTGGCCACGACCTCATCAACCTCAGGCGCTCGCGTCAAGGCATCCAAGGGTGCCGGGGATGCTGCACCGCCCGCAGGCACGCCGTCCGCCTACCAGGTCCTCGCGCGCAGGTACCGATCGCGCTCCTTCGACGAGCTCGTCGGCCAGGAGGCGATCGCGCGCACGCTCAAGAACGCGATCGCGACCGGCCGAACCGCGCACGCCTACCTCTTCTGCGGCACGCGCGGTGTCGGC
>CAYPOZ010000218.1:0-3307 GCA_964412415.1 uncultured Isosphaeraceae bacterium
CGCCAACGGAATCGGTGCCCTGCCAGCCGGTGCGCTGGCCGCGATCGCGATCGGACGCGCGGCGCTCTTCAGCCAGGAGCTGGTCGACAACCGGCTCTATGCCGGCTTCAGCGCGTACCTGCTCATCGGGTACTTCTTCGCTGCCGTGCACCACTGGGTGTGGCTGCAGGATCCGACGGCCTATCAGGTGGGAAACCAGACCGGACCCGCGGATCTGCACATCTCCGACTTCATCTACTTCAGCTTCTCGACGCTCACGACCGCAGGGTTCGGCGACATCGTCGCAGTCTCGCGCGGCGCGAGGCTGGTCTGCATGCTTGAGGCGGTGACAGGCGTGCTGATGCCCGCCACCTTCATCGCCCGCCTGCTCACTGAGCAGATGAAGAAATAGGGCTGAAGCCTCAGCGCGACGGCGCCGCCTCTATGGAGCCCCGCCCGATCTCCTCGCGCATGCGGCGGTAGATGGCCGCGAAGCGGCCGCTCTCGCGGATCCCGCGGTCGGCGAGCGCAAGCGCATCCTGCGTGCGGCCGGCGCGCGTGTAGGACATCACGAGCGCCTGGTCGCATGCGACGAGATCCTCGGCTGCCATCTTCGGTCTCGCAGCCTCGAGGAACGGGATCGCCTCTGCCCACTCGCCGCGGAGCTGGAGAAGCCGTCCGACGTACCGCTCGGTCATGCCGCTCTCGGAGAAGCCGCGCTCGAGCAGGAACCGTCCCTCGTCCGCCGCACGCGCCGCCAGTGCGCGGCGCTCGCGGCAGGCAAGAAGGAAGTAGGTGTACTCAAGGTGCCACGAGTTGTAGTCGGGCACCTGGCGCCGCGCGATCTCGTAGAGCGAGGCGGCTTCAGGCACCCGGTTCTCGCGGACCAGGATGCGCGCCACCATCCCTGTCAGCGGCCGCAGGGCACCGGCGTGCACGCGACCCGACTGCCACTCCCGCGCTGCCGCCAGGATCGCCGGCGACATTGCGGCCTCGAATGTGCGGCATGCGCCATCGAAGCGCGCGAAGGCCTCGGGATTGGTGCGCTTCATGAACGGAACGCCGAAGAGCACCCGCAGCGTGTGGTTCACGCGGTAGTCGTCGTACAGGTTCGTCCCAAGACGAGTCGCGTAGGAGTTCGGTCCCGCGAGCGCGGCCGCAGCGGAGGAGTTGACCGCCAGGGACACCGGCAGCTTCGCCATCGCCGTGACCATCGCGCGCGCTGCCTCTGCCTGCCCGCGCACGGAGAGGTGCACGTGGTCGTCAAGCAGATCCCAGCCAGTGGCACCCTCGCTGCCTGCATCGCGAAAGAGCGATGCGATGTCGCAGAGCGGCGCATCTCGTGCGGCTGCCGCGTCGCGGATCGCCTGCTCGGTGGCCCTTGTGGGCCGCCACGGCATCGTGTCGAGATCGCGCGCATCGAGAAACGCCTCGCGCGCTGCTGCGCGGTCTCCCGATGCGGCGAGGCGCTTTCCCTCCTGAAAGCGAGCGGATGCCGCGCCGCCCTCCCCCAGCGGCGCAAGGCCTGACTCGTTGCTCGCGGTGGTGCACACAAGCACGGGCACCCCAGCGTCCTGCGCGATGTCGATCATCGCCCCGACGTGCGCCTGGAGGTTGTGCGCAGCGGCCTTGCGAAGCGGCGAGTCCGCAGGGATCACCGACTGTCCCACCATCTGCTCCATCAGCGTGCGGTCCTCATCCGCACCGCGGTGCACGAGCGCATCGAGCGCCTGCACGACCGCAAGCCCCCGAACGGCACGCATCAGCGGCAGCGCCCACGTTGGCATCGTGCCTGCCGCATTGATCGATGCAGTGCCGTAGGCCCCGAAGAACTCGTTGTTCCCGACGTAGAGGATCACCAGGTCTGGCTCGTACCGCACCACTTCCTGCATCATGTAGACAAGCGGGAAGCTGGCCACGGCCGTCGTGCCCATGTTGATCACCTCGACGGTCCGTCCCGGCCACAGGTCCTCGAGCATCGCGCGCAGGAATGCGGACATCGCAAGGTTGCGCGGCTGCGGGTAGCCCTTGGCGGCGGACTCGCCAAGCAGGAAGATGCGCACCGTGCCGGCAGGCTTTGGCATGAGGAAGTTCGTCTCCTCCGCATAGCCGGGGCGGGTGGGATTGGCGAAGAAGTAGGGCTTGGTGGCCGCAGGCTCAACGAGGAACAGCCGCTCGCCAGGCCGGACTTCTCCTGCTTCACGGATGAAGGGCGGGTAGCCGCCCCAGCCGAAGAGCCGCAGCGCAATCTCAAGCGCGAGCACTAGCGCCAGGGGCACGCACATGGTGACCGCGATGAACATGCGCCTCTTCCACTTCGGCATTGGCGACTGAGGCGTGACCGGCACCCGTGGTGCATCTGGAGCAGGAGTTGGGGCGGGATGCGTCATCGGTTGCACTGTGCGGATCGGTTGCGCTGCAGAGATCGGACTCCAGTGGTCGGCCGCTAGAACTGCCGCTGCGGATCGTGGCGGCGCTCCGGAATCGCGCGCCACATCGATCGGGTGCCAGGTCCAGTACGCAGCTCGAGCCGGTCGCGTCCCAAGATTCGCGCCACCACACCCATCGGCGTCACCACCCCGTAGAAGACAGCGCCGAGCGCCGCCGTGCCCAGCGTGGTGCCTACGGTCCACGTGAATGCCATCCATGCCCAGTAGGCCGGAAGTCCCGCGCGCGTACCGGTACCGGCCGTCACGAGCGCGAACGCGCCAAATCCCCAGAGGTACGGCGCCACAGGCCGAGCGGCCGCGAACACTCCCCAGTCGACGAAACGGAACAGCGCACCTGCGACCCCAAGGGCGATCGCTGTGACCACGCCCCAACGGCGGAGGTGCCGCGCATCTGGATGCCAGTCGATGGTGACGATGGCCACGTGAATGCCTCAGAAGAGCGTGTAGATGAAGGGCGCCGCCTTGGTGCCGCCCAGCAGCACCAGCAGCCCTGCAAGCAGCAGCATGATGATCACCGGGATCAGCATGTACTTCTTGTTGGTCAGCACGAAATCGATGAGTTCGGAGATGAAGGACCGTCGTGCCATGGATGACCTCAGTCTGGTCGGAAGGAACGCTTGTAGGCCTCGGCGCCCGGCATCGGTGGCTGGGCCGACTTGCGCATCAGGTGGCGCCCGACCACCAGCGCATCGATGTCGGTGAGCATGAAGCAGCGGTAGGCATCGGAAGGGGAGTGCACGATCGGCTCGCCGCGGATGTTGAAGCTGGTGTTGACGAGCACCGGGCAGCCCGTCCGGCGCTCGAAGGCCGAGAGTATCGCGTGGAAGCGTGGCGACCGCTCCCGGCTCACGGTCTGCACGCGTGCAGATCCATCGACA
>CAYPOZ010000218.1:3503-3775 GCA_964412415.1 uncultured Isosphaeraceae bacterium
TGCGGCGCACGCGAAGGCGTTCGATGCCGCGCGCTGCCGCGTCTCCGGCCTCAGGTGCAAGGCGGTGCGATGCTGCGACCGGGGCCACCAGCAGCATGTAGGGGCTCTCGGCATCGAGCTCGAACCACTCGCGCTGTCGATCGTGGAGGACCGCGGGCGCGAATGGCCTGAACGACTCGCGGAACTTGATCGCCACGTTCATGCGCCGCTGCATGTCCGGGTCACGGGGGTCGCCCAGGATCGAGCGGAGACCGAGCGCGCGAGGCCCGAAC
>CAYPOZ010000219.1:0-3732 GCA_964412415.1 uncultured Isosphaeraceae bacterium
GTCGGAACCAGAGCTGCCCAGTCGCGATGTCCCACCGGATGTCACGTGCAAGGCTGCGCGCACCGCCCTCGCGCCACTGCGACTGCACCTGCGCCGCACGAGCTGCGCCAGGAAGCTGCTCGTAAGGGGTCCAGTCCGCCGTGGCCCGCTGCGGAGCGATGCACGCCAGGAGCGCCGCGACGGCACAGGCGAGTGGCCACCATGACAAGCCCGCCATGGTGCGACGAGGGACTGCGCCCGCCGACGGGCGCCGGACAGTGCGACTGGCTCGGACGCGCACGTCAGCCGATGCGTGCTGCATGGCGGAATCGCTCCATCCGCTCGCCGATCTCCTCGCCCCTCAGCGCACGGAGCCGCTCGAGGCCGAAGGACTCGATCGTGAAGCTGGCCACAACGGTGCCCGACGCCAGCGCAGCCTGCACGGCGTGGAAGTCGATCTTGCCCGCGCGCGAGAGGTGGCCCATCATCGCGCCCGCGAACGAGTCACCGGCGCCAGTGGGGTCGACCACATGGTTCTCATCGAGCGGGAACGCAGGGAGCGCGGCGATTCCGTCGCGGTGCACAAGCACGCATCCGTGCTCGCCCTTCTTGACGACCGCAAAGGTCGGTCCCATCTCGAGGATTCGCTTGCCCGCGCTCACGGCGTTGCGGAACCCGGTGAGCTGGCACGCCTCGGAGTCGTTGATGATGATGCCGTCGACGCGGCGGACAAGCTCGCGAAGCTCCGCGTGCGCGGTCGTGATCCAGAGGTCCATGGTGTCGGCGACCACAAGCGTGCGCGCCGGGAACTGCTCGATGAAGCTGGCCTGAACGCTCGGGTGCGTGTTCCCGAGGAAGACGAGCGCGCTATCCGCGTAGTCGGATGGCGCGCGCGGCGGCGCCTCCTGCAGCACACCGACCTCAGTGAAGAGCGTGTGCCTGATGTTCACGTCCTCCTCGTAGCGGCCGCCCCACGCGAAGGTGCGCGAACCTGCGCGCTGCTCGAGCCCGCGCAGGCAGACGCCCTGGAACGCCTCCAGCACGCGACGGTGCTCGTCTGGCCAGTCCGCCCCCACTGCAGCGACCACCCGGACAGGCGCGAAGAAGCTCGCTGCGGCCGCGAAGTAGGCGGCGCTTCCGCCGGGGACTCCTTCGCGGCGGTCGCGAGGGGTGTAGACCGTATCGATGCCGATGGTGCCTGTAACGACGAGTTTCACGCAGGCAAGGTAGCGCCCGCGGGCTTCGCCGTGCCGCGCGCCCAGCCGAGACCCATCGCTACGCCAACGACGATCCCGCCCGCGGCGTCGACGGGCAGCACATGCAGCAGCGGAGAGAGCGCGCCCGCGGCCAGCAGCGCATCGGGTGCGGCGCCAAGGCGCGCGCCAGACGCGACCTGCGCGATTCCCAGTGCAAGGAGCGGAGCGCCGAAGATCAGGATCGGCTGGACCCGCGGGGCCGCCATGCGCGATCCCGCACCGCACACCATGCCCGCAAGCACCGCGGCACCGATCGCCTGGCCCTTCGTTCCCGAACGGGCCACCACCCAGATCACAGGCACCGCGAGCACCGCAGGCGCGAGCGCACGCAGCGCATCGCCGTGCGCCAGCTCGCGCCACATGCTGACGCGTTCCTCGCGCGGCACGTCCGGCAGCGGCCCGCTCATCAGGAACACCACCATCGCGCACGCGGACATGACCACCGCCCAGATGCATGTCTCGATGCCGATCGCGGACATGGGCACGGCGTCGAACACGAGTCCGGACAGCGGGCCTGTGCGCATCGCGTACACGCTGATCGCAGCGCCAAGCACAAAGAGCCCGACGACAGCGTTCACGAGCCGGCCAACGAGGCAGCCAAGGGCCGTTGCGCCGACGAGAAGGACAGCCATCGAGACGAGGGTCTGCGTCCGGCTCGCCGCGGCGACAAGGGCCGCAGGCGGGACACCGCGCGGATCGGAGTCGAGCAGCGCCAGCCACAGCCCTCCCAGGACGGCCCCCACTAGGGCCGCACCGAGCACCGTGAATCGGAATGCAGTGCCGCTCATGGGTTGTGGTGTATCCGCGAGACGCAGCGGCCGCAAGGCGATTCGCGATCGGGCTGTGACGCTGCGCCCGGCGCACATGCGCAACAGCCTCGGCAACACTGGTTCGGCGCGTACGCTCGGGGCATGATGGCTGGCGATTCGAGCATGCGCACAGTGACGCTCTCCGGTGATGCGCTCCGCATCGAGGACCTCGAGGCCGTTGCGCGCGGGGCAGCGCGGGTGTCGCTCGATGCCGGGACCGCAAGGGCTCTTGAGGCAGGACGCGCGGCGATGCTGTCGCGCGCCGCATCGGGTGCACCGATCTACGGCGTCAACACCGGCTTCGGAAGCTTCGCGAACGTGCGCATCGATGGCGAACGTCTCGCGCTGATGCAGCGCAACCTCATCCTGTCGCATGCGGCGGGCGTAGGCGATCCCCTTGCGCACGATGTCGTGCGCGCGATGATGTGCGCGCTCGCGGCAAGCCTTGCGAGGAACCACTCCGGCGTGCGTGCCGCCGCCGTCGAGTCGATCGTCGCGCATCTCAACGCGGACATCACGCCCGTGGTGCCCTCGCGGGGGAGCGTGGGCGCGTCGGGCGATCTCGCGCCGCTGGCGCACGTGGCGCTGGCGCTGCTGGGCGAAGGCGATGTGACCCACGCGGGCGTGCGAGTGCGCGCATCTGCCGCCCACGCGAAGGCCGGCATCGCGCCGCTCGTTCTTGAGGCCAAGGAAGGGCTCGCGCTCATCAACGGCACGCACCTGATGTGCGGGGCGGGTGCGCTGTGCGTGGCCGACTCGGCGCGTCTCGCCGATGCCGCGGTGGCCGCCGCCGCCATGGCCATCGATGCGTGCCGCGCGAGCGACGGCCCGCTCGACGCACGCATCCACGAGGTGCGCAGGCAGCCGGGACAGGCCGCCGTCGCCGCACGCATGCGCGAGCTCCTGAAGGGCAGCGCGATCGGACCATCCCACCGCGAGGAAGATCCCCGCGTGCAGGATCCATACGCGCTGCGCGCGGCGCCGCAGGTCATGGGCGCAGCGCTCGACACCCTGCAGTGGGTGCGCGGCACCATCGAGCGCGAGCTTGCGGCGGTGACCGACAACCCGCTGGTGTTTGCAGCTGGCGACCGCGCGGACGTGGTGAGCGGCGCGAACTTCCACGGCATGCCGCTGGCGATCGCCCTCGATGCCCTGAAGATCGCGATCTGCCACATCGCCGGCGTCGCTGAGCGCCGGATCTACTGGGCACTGTCGGGCCACGACCGCCACAGCAACCTTCCCCCGCACCTCGCGGCCGACGGCGGCGTCGAGAGCGGGCTCATGATCGTGCAGTACTCGGCCGCGGCATGCTGCAACGAGCTGCGCACGCTCGCCTACCCCTCGAGCGTCGGCAACATCCCCACCTGCGCGGGGATCGAGGACTACAACTCGATGGGCGCCACGAGCGCGCTCCACGCGCTGCAGTCGGTGTCGCTGGCACGGTCTGTGGTCGCATCGGAGCTGCTCGTGATGGCGCAGGGCCTCGAGCGCCAGCGGCCGCTGCGCAGCGGGGCAGGCGTCGAGCGTGCGCACGCAGCGGTGCGCGCGGTGGCCGCGCCGCTGACCGGTGACCGGCCACCATCCCCGGACCTTGCCGCCATCTCATGCCTCATCGCATCGGGCACGCTTGGGCACTGATGCCATGAGGGTTGCCGTCTACTCCCACCGCGCGTACGAGCGGCCCTTCC
>CAYPOZ010000220.1:0-3718 GCA_964412415.1 uncultured Isosphaeraceae bacterium
CAGCAACGTCCGGCTAGGACGCGCGGCCAGGCTCTGCTGCGCGAAGTGCAAGCTCGGTCGGATCGATGCCATTGGTTTCGATGGTCTCCGCGACGGTGCCGTCGCGCATGAGGAAGACGGTGCGGCAGTGCGCCGCTGCGGCAGGCTCGTGCGTGACCATCAGCACGGTGAGGGAGCGGCGCTCGGCGAGCCCACGGAGAAGTCGCCAGAGCGACTCGGCGCTGCGCGAGTCGAGGTTGCCGGTGGGCTCGTCGGCGAGCACGACCGGCGGATCGAAGAGCAGGGCGCGCGCGATCGCCACGCGCTGCTGCTCGCCGCCTGAGAGCGCCTCGGGACGGTGGTGCGAGCGGTCGGCGAGCCCGAGTTCGCCAAGCAGCTCGTGTGCGCGGGGCTCGAGCTCGGTGCGCGGACGCCCATCGAGCACTCCGGGCAGCATCACGTTGCCAAGCGCATCGAGCGCCGGAAGCAGGTTGAACTGCTGGAAGACGATGCCGATGGTGCGCCGTCGGTAGAGCACGAGATCTCGCTCGGGCATGGAGCCAACATGTGCGCCTCCGACGAGGATCTCGCCGGAGTCCGGCCTGTCGAGGCCGGCAAGCAGGTGGAGCAGCGTGCTCTTGCCGCTGCCCGAACGTCCCATCACCGCGTAGAAGCCTGGCTCGGAGATGGCGAGGTTCGCGCCCCGCAGCGCATCGACAGCCTTCCCGCCCTGCACAAAGCTCTTGCGGACATCCCGGACGCCGACGATCGGGTCGCCGGACCGTGCGGTCACCGGATCGGTTCCCGCGTGCGCCTCAATGGACTGGGTGGGCGGAGTCATAGGTCGCGGCATCCATCAGCTTCGCCAGCGGCGACGCGTCGGACGCACGGATCTTGACAAGCCACCCCTTCCCGAAGGGATCGCTGTTGACGAGCGACGGGTCCTTCGCCGCATCGGAATTCACCTCGGTGATGGTCCCCGCGACGGCGGAGTACACGTCACTCGTGGTCTTCACGCTCTCCACCTCGCCGAGCGAGCCGCCCGCGTCCACTGCCGTGCCTACGGCCTTCATCTGCACGTAGGTGATGTCGGTGAGCTCGTTGGCGGCAAACTGCGTGATGCCGACCGCAATGACGTCGCCCTCCTGTCGGAACCACTCGTGCGACTCGGTCATGCGGCAGTTGGCGGGCGTGGGCATTGTGATCTCCGGTTGGTGCAAACAGTGCGGAGCGGGAATATACGGTGGCTGTATCCTCAAGGGTCCACGCAGGTCACCTAGTGCAGTCCCAGATCACCCTCACGCTCAACGCCAGCTGCCTCCGCCACGCGCCAAAGCGTGGCGGCGAGCCCGTCGCCCTGATGGACATCCCCGAGTTCGTGTCGCAGGAGTTCGGCCTGCGCGGGATCCAGCTGCCGGTGGACCTGATCCGCGGACGCACGCTTCGCGATATGGAGAGCCTCCGCCACAACGCCGACAAGGCGGGTTGCCCGCTGCTGGTCCTGAGCCAGGACGATCCGATTGACCTCGGCGCGGGCACCGACGGCAACGAGGGCGTAGCGCGGATCGCGGCCTTGGGTTCCGCCGCACGTCACCTTGGCTGCGGGCACGTGGCCGTCCGCACCACGACCTCCCCGGATCGGACGGACGCCGTCATCGCAAGCGCCAAGCGCGCGATCGACCTACTCCGCAAGAGCGACGTCGGGCTGCTGATGCGCTCAGGCCAGGAGACGATGCCCGACCCCACAGGGCTTGCGGACATCATCCGGCGCATCGGGGGCTTCCACATCGGCGCGATGCCAAGTTTCCAGGATGCGCACGCGTCCGGAGACCTCGGCAGTGCCATCCGGCTGCTTGCGCCGTACTCGCATCTCGTTGAGGCGTCGATCATTGGATTCGGCAAGGCTGGCCACGACAAGTGGGACCTCGGCGAGGCAGTGGAGGCGCTGCGCGGCGTCGGCTACATGAGCCTCCTGAGCATCGACTGGCGTGGGACCAAGGGCGACTGGGTGGCGACGGTGCACAAGGCAAAGTCGGAGCTTCTCGCGGCCATCGGTCGCGAGGAGCAGGTGGCGTGAGCCGGATCATCGTCACGATCGACGGGCCTGCGGGCACCGGAAAGTCCTCGGCGTCGGCGCGCCTTGCAGAGCGCATCGGCTGCGAGATGCTCGATACCGGCGCGATGTACCGCGCTGCGGCGCTCCTGTCGCTCGAGCGGGGCATCGATCCCACATCGGGCCCGGACATGTGCGCAGCCCTCGCGGCGTCTCCGGTGACCATCGACTGGACCGTGCGTCCTGCGGTCGTGCGCCTTGGCGGACTCGACGTTTCGCACAGGATCCGGCAGCCTGACGTCACCGACGCGGTGAGCGCAGTGGCGGCGAACTCGATGGTGCGAGCTCACATGGTCAGGCTCCAGCGCGCCGCGGGCGATGCGCATCCGCGCCTCGTGACCGAAGGACGCGACCAGGGCACGGTCGTCTTCCCGGATGCGGATGTGCGGATCTGGCTCGATGCGCAGTCCTCCGTGCGTGCGCGCCGCCGCTGCGCGGAGCTTCGCGCGCGGGGGGTGTCCGCCGACGAGGCGACGGTGCGCGCACAGATCGAGCAACGTGACCACCGCGACCGCACGCGCTCGGACGGACCGCTGGTGATGCCTGAGGGCGCCGTCGTGGTGGACACCAGCGAGATGACCTTTGACGAGGTCGTGAACGCGCTCGAGCGCGCTGTGCGGGATCGCGTGAAGTTCGATTCCCGCTCGGCGGCAGCTGCCCGCGGGGCGGGGACCGCGCGGTCGTGATCCGCGCGCTCGACCATCAGCGCCGCGCACCTGGGCTCGGGTTCTGGCGCACCATGTGGTGGGATGTGTGCCGATTCCCGTGCCATCTCGCGTACACGCTGCTGTGGGACCTGCGCGTCGAGGGCGCGCATCACATACCCGCCGAAGGTCCCGCGATCGTGGTCGCGAACCACCAGTCGTTCCTCGATCCCCCGGCGCACGGCATCGCGCTGCGCGACCGTCCATTCCGCCCGCTCGCGCGCGCGAGCCTCTTCCGGAGCCGCATCGGCGGCAGATGGCTGCGGAGTGTGGGCGTGATCCCGCTGAAGGATGACGGCGGCGATGCGGCCTCGATCCGTGAGGCGCTTGAGTCGCTGCGGCTGGGACGTGTCGTGCTCATCTACCCCGAGGGTTCGCGCAGCGAGGATGGCGCCATGATGCCGTTCGAGGCAGGCGTCTCGCTCATCGTGCGGCGCGCGAAGGTCCCTGTCATTCCCGCAGCCATCGAAGGCGCGTTCGATGCGTTCCCGCGGGGCACATCGCTGCCGCGCCCAGGGCGCATCGCGGTGCGGTTTGGCGCGCCGATACCCGCGGCGGAGGCTGCTGCACTCTTCCGCGATGGGCGTGCGGGGCTTGCGGAACTTCACAGGAGGGTGGACGCGCTGCGCCTCGAGTGCAGGGCCGACCTGCGCCGGCGCACGGGCGGCAGGTTGCCGCGGCCAGGGCCAGGCGACCTTCCGTACGAGGGGCCTCGCGTGCGCGAGGCTGGGAGCGTGCAGCCGTGAGCCATCGCGAGCCCCTCTCGTCACGCGAGGCGGCGACGCGGATCGCATGCACGCTGAAGGGTGCGGGGTTCACCGCGTACTTCGCCGGCGGCTGCGTTCGCGACCGGGTGCTTGGCATCGACCCTGCGGACTATGACGTGGCGACCGATGCGACTCCCGAGCAGATCGCCGGTGTG
>CAYPOZ010000221.1:0-628 GCA_964412415.1 uncultured Isosphaeraceae bacterium
GGCAGATGATCCGCAGCTGCGCGGCGAGGTAGGGCGCGCAGCGCTGCACTTCGGTCGGCAGCGGCGTTCGGTTGTCCGGAGGGCGCGACTTCAGCACATTGGCGATGTAGACGTCCTCGCGCGACATCCCCATCGCCTTGATCATCTCGTCGAGCTTCTGGCCTGCCCTGCCCACGAAGGGCCGGCCGAGCTGATCCTCGGTCTCGCCGGGAGCTTCGCCAACGAACACGAGCCGTGCGGCAGGATTGCCCTCGCCGAACACCGTCTGCGTGTGGCCGGTGGCGGTGGTGCAGTGAGGGCACTGCACGTCGTGGCGCGCTCGAAGCGCATCGAGCCGCGCGCGTGCGGTGGAGCCCTCTGGCAGCGCGATCACCGCGACAGGATCGGGGACAGATTCGGCATGTACCGGCGACGGCTCCACCGGTGGCGTGCCCGCTTGCGTCGCAGTGCGAACCCAGACATCGGTCAGCCCAAGCAGCCGATCCGTCTCAACCGCCTGACGCGCCGCACGCGGTACGGCAACTCGGTCGCCGTCGCGCTGCATGTTCGTGGGAGCAACCCGTCCTGCGGGCACGGTCAGGACCGCGGAGCCGCGCGTAACGCAGCGGATCGCGGAAGCCTCATCATC
>CAYPOZ010000221.1:640-3696 GCA_964412415.1 uncultured Isosphaeraceae bacterium
ACTGGGTACGAAGCACAAGGGCGCAATCGCTGCGGAGGTGATAGCCCTGCACGTGAATCTCCGCGCGGTAGCGCTGCATGTCGAGCACCGACAGGTTCGGCTTGCCGTGGTCATCGGTCCACACGCTCATGAGCGACTCATGGCTGCGGCCGTGCACGAGCATCTCCTTGTAGGTGCTCAGGTAGAGGTGCTCCGGCATCGTCTCCGTCTGGATGGTCGTCATGAAGGAGATCTCCTCGGTGAGCTTCTCCTCATGGTCACGCTCGCCCGCACAGGGAAGGTTGGCGGCGAGCCCTCGCTCAGGAAGGTTGGCGGGATGGTCCACCACGACCTCGCACATCGTCAGCGCGCCCGACTGGAAACGCACTGCGTGACCGCCCTTGAAGATCCAGGCCTCGGCCTCAAGCGTGCCGTGCTCGAGGCGCTTGCGCCCCTCGATGCCGAAGAACTCAGGGTGGACTGCCCTTCGGTAGAGCAGCATCGCGTATGACTGGAGACTGTTCGTCCTCGCTGGTGTGGACATGAGATCCATAGTATGGAGGAGCGGCAGGCGCTACTCAAGAGGTTTCCTAAATTCCCACATCTTGTGCGTAGGTGTTCGAGAGGCACGATGTGTTGGGGATGGGCCCGGGCCGGACATCGCGCGTTCGGGCGCTGAACAGTTCGATCGCAACCCATGAAGCAGAGCGGCGGGCCCTTGCGGGCCCGCCGGGCGCTGTGTGGTCGTAAGCCGGATTCTGTTCCCTTTCGGGCGGCGATCATTTCTCTGGGAGCGCCGTTGCCGACGCCCTCTAGCACGCGACCCGCTCCTGGACCTGCGGACCGCAGGCGGCAGACAAGTCTGCCAGGGAGCTGCTTGCGCTTGCACGCGGCGGGGTTTGCCCTGCCTCCTCCGTCACCGGAGGAGCGGTGCGCTCTTACCGCACCTTTTCACCCTTACCGGTTGCCCGGCGGTGTCTTTTCTGTGGCACTTTCCCGAGCCCCACGCCGGGGCTGGTGGCGATTCGCCATCACCGTGTCCTGTCGTGTCCGGACTTTCCTCGCCCGGCGAAGAGCCGGACGCGATCGCCTAACCACATCCGAAGGTTATCCCTAGACTTGGGTCCGCGCGAGTGCAGTCGATGCCGTCCACAACAGACATCGCCGTGTGGGGTCGTACGGTGCCCGAGTGGCTGATCCGGGCGCTTGCGGTATCGGGACGCGTTGTGGGCGACATTGGAGGTGGTGCCGCCACACCGCCCAACGCTTTTCCCCGCGCGCGCACTCATGAGGACATCAGGACGTTCGCGAGCCGCACACGGGGCGCTCCCCTGCTCTGTACTGACTTGCTGGCGGCAGCCGATGCGGTGCTGCTTGCTGAGGGTCGGCCCATGGTCTTCAGCATCGAGCCGCTGCCGGCCGCTGCGTGCGTTGGACCTCGGCCGCCGCGGGTCTGCTTGCTGCCAGGGCTGTCCCATGACTCGATGCTGGTTCAGGCGGGCGATGCCGCCTTCGACGGCGCCCAATGCCGGCACGCGCTGATCGAGACCGTAGCGCCTCCGGCGTACGGGTCGATCCTTGCGCGCCTTGCCGATGCTGCGCGCGCGATCGTCATGTGGATGGGGATGCCGGACGGTGTGACCTGTGCGCTCTCGGGCACCCGCCCCACCCGAGTGAGGGAGAACCTCCCAGATGCCGCGAGCCGCGCCCTCGAGGGCTTCCAGGGAACCGCATCGTGCCTGATGCGGTACGCGGATTCGCGCGGCGCGGCCATTGTGGCGTCGGCGGGCGCTCCCGTGTGGGAGCGGCGGACACACCTGCAGCTCGCCGATGGCGCGATCATCGCCGACGACAGCATGATGGTTCGGCTCGATACCAAGGGGGCCGAACTCGAGAGCGCAAGCGTTCCGCCCGAGGAGTTCGGAACGCCGGAGTCCATTGCCGCGGAGTGCCTGGCCAGCGACGCCGAGGTCGAGCGCGCGAGGCCAGAGTCGCTCACTCCGCGCACGGCAGCACTGATCGAGGCGATCTGTCTCTCGGGCATCACCGGCGAATGGGAGGAACCTGCGCGGATCGAGGACATCCTCGCGCGAAGCAGCAGGTTTGCGGACGATTGAGCAGCGCGTGATGGCGCGCCGCATCCGGCCGTGCGGCCCAACCGGTCAGGCGATCGCGCCGACCCGCACGCGGATGAACTCCTGGCGCGAGCCCTTCGTGCGGCGATAGCCCTTACGGCGGCTGTACTTGCTCAGGCGGAGCTTCGGGCCCTTCTGGGCCGCGTCAACGATCTCGGCCGTCACCGATGCGCCGCTGATGTAGGGGGCACCGATGGTCGCGGGAGTGCCGTCACCGGCGCCCTTGGCGACGACCTTCGAGAAGGTGACCGTGCTGGCGCCATTGAGGTCGCGCAGGTCGATGTCGATGACATCGCCTTCACGGACCATGATCTGAGTGCCACTGTCTTCGATGATTGCGTACACGGGTGTTCCTCCTCGAAAATCGAGCCGAGCAGGCTAGCACGGGCGGCGCCAGGCTGCAAGCCGCTCTCCAGCCGCCCGGATCGTCTCATCCCGCTTGCAGAAGGCAAACCTGGCGAATCGCCGGTCTGCGTGGATTGGGTCGTAGAACGCCGATGCCGGGATCGCGGCCACCCCTGCCTCGGCCACCATGGCCCGGCAGGCCGTGACGTCGTCGCTGAAGCCCCTATCGGTGACGTCCGCCAGAATGAAGTACGAGCCCTCGGGGGCGATGCACCGGAAGCCGGCGGCAGTCAACTCGCCAAGGAGCAGGGTCCGGCGTGCCGCGTACTCGCAAGCGAGCTGCCTCAGGTACGCGTCGTCTGTCGCAAGGGCATCGAGGGCGGTTGCTGCGGCCTTCTGGAGCGGGGTCGCCGCGCAGAAGGTCAGGAACTGGTGCGATGCGCGGACTGCGGCGGTGAGGTCGGCCGGCGCGACCGTCCATCCGACCTTCCAGCCTGTGAGCGAGATGGTCTTGCCGAGGCTCGACATCACGATGGTCCGCTCGCGCATGCCGGGGAGCGTGGCAATCGACCGGTGCGGACCCGCGTAGGTGATCAT
>CAYPOZ010000222.1:0-348 GCA_964412415.1 uncultured Isosphaeraceae bacterium
TGGCGGTTCAGCTACTGGCGCCGCCACGGCCTGCACGTGATCCCCAACGTCAATCTCGTCTCCAACTACGGGTTTGACGAGGGCGCCACGCACACGCAGCAGGACAGGAGCATCTTCGCGTTCCTGCCGACTGCGCCAATGCGGTTTCCGCTCGTGCATCCGGATGTCGTGCATCCAGACGTCGAGGCCGACGACTTCACCGAGGACATCCTGTACAGCGGGAACCTCAGGCGGGCGTTCGAGCGCGCCCGATCACGAAGTGCCGCACTCCGTGCAGCGCGAGCCCACGGCGGCGACTAGGTGGCCGCAGCGCTCGCAGGCAGGACGGCCCCGCTCGGTCATCGCGCG
>CAYPOZ010000222.1:358-1521 GCA_964412415.1 uncultured Isosphaeraceae bacterium
GCGTAGCTGCGCTCGAAGGCGATCACGAATGCCATGTGCTGCAGCGCGAGGAAGGCGAGTCCTGTCGGGACGAGGAATGCTGGGCGCACGAGAGCCGTGATGCGGTCGTCGAACCATCCGGCCGCGGCGAGCCAGGCGATGAGCGCGGCAAGCGGCACGAGCGAGATGGCGGTGAACTCGGCGCAGGCGCGGGGGCGGCGCAGCATGATCATGTTCGCGCGCCAGTGGAGGCGCATCAGCTCCACCAGGCCTGGCCTGAATGACGGGTCGTGGAGCTGCGGCCACAGCAGCGACATGCGCGCGCTCAGCGTGCAGGGGAGTCGGCCGGAGCCTGGCGTCGCAGCTCGCCGCCGGGCATCACGATTGTGGTGCCCTCAGGTGCCATCAGCTGATGCGGCAGCGGAGACGCGGCCGGCGACCCAGCGGCCGGCGCCGGTGACGCTGCAGGCGCCCCCTGAGGTGGGGCACCGCTGCTGGATGCCGCGACGGGCGAGTGAGCGTTTGGAGGCGCGGGCACCGGCGTGACGATCGTCGCCACCACGGGCTTCATCCGGTCGCCTTGTGAGAGCACGACAGTCTCGTCCCGGACAAGCCAGGTTCCGGAGTGGGAGCCGATGCGGGCGGGCTGCCGGTCCTTGGGCCCTGACTTCGCGACGCTGAACGAGTACGTGCCGTCATCCCGCAGCGTCAGGGTGCCTGGCGGCCCAGACCATGCGCCCACAAGCGAGTCCTCGCGGGTATGCGGAGGGCGCGCGAGCTGCTGCATGGGCTGAAGGTCACGCACGGAGAGCAGCAGCGTGCCGCCCTCGCGGCGCAGGTGCGCGCGGTCGCGCGAGTGCTTCTGGCCCCGGTACGTCTCGAGCCAGAGCGTGCGGTAGGTCTGGCGGTCCCAGCGGCCCACATCATCCGGTGCGAGGAACCGGTTGGTGCCCTTCCACAGCTTGTAGCCGCCGTCGGCCTGGATCAGCAGCAGCTCACGACCGTTGCTCCACCAGCCGCGCACGTCAATCTGCTCGGTGGGATCTATGTCGAGCGCTGGGATCGGCGGCGGCGCAGGCGCATCGGACTGCGCGGAGGCCATTGGCCCCAGCGGGCCACCGCATGCGAGCGCGGCAATCGCCACGGCACAGGAAGGGATGCGGGTCACCGTCAGGGGGCCGCGC
>CAYPOZ010000222.1:1731-2764 GCA_964412415.1 uncultured Isosphaeraceae bacterium
TGCGCGTCCCACATGCAGCGTGCCGCCTGCACCGACGCCGGTCGTCGCGCGTCCGGAGACCTTGCCTGCCGCCGGAGCGTCGATGAGCACATCGAACTGGCATCGCTGCTCGGCCACATACGCGCAGTTCTCGAAGGCAATGCGCTGCTGGAGCTCCATCAGCTCGGACTCGCGCCGGGCCTTGACCTCGTCGGGCACGTGCAGCTCCGGGTCGAGATCCATCGTGCCCGCGGGCGTGCCCTCCTCACGCGAGTACTGGAAGACGCCCATCGCATCGAACTGCGCCTCCTCAATGAGCTCGAGCAGCTCCTGGTGGTCATCTTCCGTCTCGCCAGGGAACCCGGTGATGAACGTGGTGCGCAGGGCGAGGCCCGGGATGCGCTCGCGCAGCCGCTCCACGAGGTCGCGCTGGTGCGATGCCGACACATTGCGCCGCATCGCCGTCAGCATGCGGTCGCTGGCGTGCTGCAGCGGCATGTCGATGTACTTGACGATGCTGTCGAGGCGCGCGAGCGCACCGATCATCTCGTCGGTGAAGTTCGACGGGTAGGCGTACATCAGGCGGATCCACGCGCCGCCATGCGACGACGCGACGCGGTCAAGCGACTCGAGCATGCCGACAAGGCCAGGCGCGTAGCCGATGTCCATCCCGAAGCTCGTCGTGTCCTGGCCGATGAGGTTGAGCTCGAAGGCGCCATCTCGCAGCAGCGCGTGCGCCTCTTCGGCAATGCGCTCAATGGGCTTGGACCTCATCTTGCCGCGGATGGAGGGGATGGTGCAGAACGCGCATCGCTGGTTGCATCCCTCGCTGACGCGCAGGTATGCCCAGTGGCGCGGCGTCAGGCGGAAACGGCCGGCATCCGATTCCCAGTAGCCGATGCCCTTGCCGTCCTTGCCGTGCACGGTGAGTCCAGTGACGGCCATGCCGCGGTCCGCCGCGGCCTGCAGCGCGTTGCCGGCGATCCAGTAGCGCGGGCGCGCGGCGCCGCCTGATGCGGCAGCTCCGGCGGTCGCCTCCGGAGCCGCGGATCCG
>CAYPOZ010000222.1:2774-3679 GCA_964412415.1 uncultured Isosphaeraceae bacterium
GGCGTGCAGCGTCGCCTGAAGGTGGCGCAGCCTCCAAAGGTCGAGATTCCGCAGTGCTCGCGGCGCCTGCCGCGGTCGGGAAGTCGATGCCTGGTCGCCCCGGCGCCTCGCCCCGCACCGCATTCACGACTTGGTCACGGTCGAAGACGCCGATGAGCGCATCGATGCCAGGCGCCCACTCGAGCAGCTTCGCGCGGTGGCGCTGCACGAGGCATCCGGCCACGACCGCCCGTGAGAGTGCACCTCGCGACGTGCGCTCAATCGCATCCCGGATCACGCCGAGCGACTCGTCCTTGCTCGCCTCGAGGAACCCGCACGTGTTGACAACGATCGCGTCAGGAGAGTCCGATTCGTTGACGAGCGTGAGCCCGTCGTCGCGCAGCATCCCGAGCATCTTCTCGCTGTCCACGAGGTTCTTGGGGCAGCCGAGGCTGACGAACGCAACACGCGAGACGGGGCGCTCGCGGGAGTCAGCTGCGCTGGATCGGGGTGAACCGCGTGAAGGCATTCCCGCGAGTCTAGGCGGGCAGGCGCCTTGCCTGAAGCGCTGGCGGGACGGACGCGGGGACAGCCGCTCGCGCAGCGTCAGGCCGGCATCGCGGGCGTGCGGTAGGTTCCATGCGCCGCGATGAGCGCGGCGACGGCCGGCGCAAGGCCCGCGATGGCGTGCGGGTCATCGCCTCGGACTAGTGCGCTGCGGATCGCGGTTGCGCTCAGGTCCACTGGCGGCAGGGGAAGCAGCCGCTGCACCCATTCGGCGGCCTCACCGCCCCGTTCCCCGCATCGCCTTGCGAAGGTCTCCCGGTCATCCGGCGGGCGCAGCACGACGGCTACTGCCGCAAGCTCGTCGAGGATGCGCGTCGCGTCGCGCCACTGCCCGAACTGCAGCGCCTGGTCGCTTCCGA
>CAYPOZ010000223.1:0-3650 GCA_964412415.1 uncultured Isosphaeraceae bacterium
CGAGAACCTGGCCCAGGAGATGCCCACGGTCGGCCGGTTCGAGGACATGTACGACTGCCTCGAAGGGGCCGATGCGCTGGTGATCTGCACCGAGTGGGGCGAGTTCAGGGCTCCGGATTTCAGGCGAATGAAGGGGCTTTTGAGGTCCCCTCTGCTCTTTGACGGCCGGAACCTCTATCGCCCGCAGACCGTGGCACAGCACGGATTTACGTATGTGTCGATCGGCCGGGCGACCGTGCGCTCGGGCGCCTGGCGGAACGGCTAGCCGGATCGCCAACCCCGAAACGGGCGGGAACGCCGGGGGAAAACGCAATTTTGCCCTTGAAGGCGTTGAGAAGTGCCTTGAAAACCCGTAGATTTTGCGCACCGCAGTGTTTGCGGGCGGGAGCGAGACCGGTTATCTCGAGAGGGCCCGGTGCGAACGCACACGAGCCGACAATTCAACGAAAGGACAGGAACGGATGCCAACAGCCACCAAGAAGAAGATGACGAAGAAGGCCTACAAGGCGACCGCTGCGTCGACGCGTCGCAGCCGCGGCGCTGTGATCACGGAGATCACGGAGGCCTCCGGCCTCAAGCGCTCGCAGGTCAAGGAGGTCTTCGACGTCCTCACGCAGATGATCGCGGCCGACCTCAGCAAGCGTGGCTGTGGCGAGTTCAACTTCATGGGCCTCATGAAGATGAAGACCGTCATCAAGCCCGCAAGCAAGGAGCGTCAGGGCAAGAACCCCTTCACCGGTGAGACCATCACCATCAAGGCGAAGCCCGCGTCCCGCAAGGTGCGCGTGCGCGCCCTGAAGACGCTCAACAACATGCTCTGAGCGAAGTCGACCCCGACTTGAATCGTTCGCGCGGCCCCGCCATGTGCGGGGCCGCGCTGCGTTTTGGGGCAAGTGCACGTGTCACGGCGCATGCGCGCCGCTCGTGCAGGTGCGCACCTGCAGCGGCTCTGCACACGCGAGGATCAGCGAGCCATCGCGGCGCGCAGGCTTCCGCCGCACGCATCGATCGTCTTGCGCGCGTCAGCGGCGCTGGCCCCGCGCGCGTGCATCACCAGCGCCACCTTCACGTGCCCGCCCGCATCGCGCAGCAGCGCAAACGCCTGCTCACGCGAGAGCTCCGGCGCGATCTCGCGCATCACGCGCAGGGCACGGTCCACGAGCTTGTCGTTGGTGGCGGCAAGGTCCACCATCAGGTTTCCGTGCACCTTGCCCAGCCGCGTGAACGCGATGGTGGTGATGATGTTGAGCGCGAGCTTCGTGGCGGATCCTGCCTTGAGGCGCGTGCTTCCGGTCACGATCTCCGGCCCGGTGTCGACGACGATCAGCGAATCGCAGCCTTCAGGGACGTCGCGGGGCGCGCACGTCAGCAGGCCAGTTGCGGCGCCGCGGCCGTGGGCGATGCGGATCGCGCCGAGCACGTAGGGCGTGGTGCCGCCCGCCGCGATGCCCAGCAGCGTGTCGCGCGTGCCGATGGCCAGCCGCTCAAGCTCCTCGCGCGCGCCCTCAGGCTCGTCCTCGCAGCCCTCGCTCGAGCGGCGCAGCGCAGCGTCGCCGCCGGCGATGATCCCGACCACCTGTGCAGGGTCGCTGCGGAACGTCGGGGGGCACTCGCTTGCGTCGAGCACGCCGAGGCGCCCGCTCGTGCCCGCACCCACGTAGATGAGCCGTCCGCCGTCCCTCATGCGGGGCACGAGTCCCTCGATGAAGGCGGCGAGCGCTGCCGCGGCGCCTGCCACAGCGCGCATCGCCTCGGTGTGGTCATCGGCCATCGCATCGACCGCATCGCGCACGCCGAGCGAATCGAAGTCCGTGCTGTGCGGATGGCGGCGCTCGGTGCCGACGTGCGAGCGGTCTGGCGGAAGCGATCCGAGCACGCTCACCGTGCGGGCTCCGGCCGGAGCGTGCGCACGAAGTGCGACCACTTCGCGCTGTCGCCTGCGTCGCCAAAGCCTCCATGGCCCGCCTTGGGGAAGAGCAGCATGCCGAAGGGCCTGTTCATCGACTGCAGCCGGTCCACGAGCGCCCACATGTTGTTGGGATGGACGTTGTCGTCCTGCATCCCGTGGATGATCAGCAGCGATCCGCGGAGGTCCTTCGCGAGCTCGACTGCGCTGCCGGCCGCGTACCCATCCGCGTTCTCGCGCGGCGTGCGCATGTACCGCTCGGTGTAGATCGTGTCGTACTGGCGCCAGTCCGTCGGCCCGCTGAAGGCGACGGCGCTCGAGAAGACATCGGGATGCCGCAGCAGCCCCATGATGCTCATGTAGCCGCCGTAGCTCGAGCCGGAGATGCCGACGCGCGACGCATCGACATACGGACGCTGTGCGATCTGGCGCGCCGCCGCAGCCTGGTCATCGACATCGGGGCCCCCGAGCGCGAGGTAGGTCGCATCCTCGAATGCCTTGCCGCGCCCGGGTGTGCCGCGGTTGTCGACGCTGAGCACGATGAACCCGAGCTCGCAATCGGGCTGCGGGCGCGAGAAGGACCATCGCACCACACGAACGCCCGGCCCTCCGTAGGTCTCGACCACCAGCGGGTACGTGCGCGAGGGGTCGAAGTCGGACGGGAACCACAGGATGCCGTACAGCGGCGTCACTCCGTCGGCGGCCGTGAGCACGACGGGCTCCGGGGGTACGAGGCTGCGCGCTGCCCATGGGTCCATCGACGCCGGAGAAGCGTCCGCCGTGGCGCGGTCGGCAGCGCGGCCGGGAACCTCGGCGATCACCGACCCATCGGCGCGGTAGAGCCGCATCACGGGCGGACGCACCAGCGTCTCGTCGGAGGCCACGAAGTGCGCGCTGCCTGGCGCAACCGAGAAGCGGGCATGATGCGCATCGCCCTGCGTATGGCGCATCTGGCCAGTGCCGTCAAGCGCCACCGACATGAGCTGCGGCTCGATCGCGTGCTCGCCCGTGCACGCGGAGTACCAGAGCCTGCCGGCGCTCTCGTCGAGCGCCACGATGGAGTCGGCGGGACGCTCGCCGCGCGTGAGCGTCACCGGCGCAGCCCCCGCATCAAGCGAATGCAATTCGTACTGCTTGAGGCCTGACTTCTCCGTGGACCAGATGAAGCGGCGGCCGTCGGCGAGCCACCGCATCTCAGGGCGGTTCTGCTGCCAGTTCGGCTGCTCCTCGCGGATCACCACGCGCACGACGCCCGTCGCCGGGTTCGCGGCGCAGAGGTCGAGCACGTTGATGGTGCCGGCCACGTTGACGGCCAGGTCGAGCACACTCTGGTGCCGGTTTGTCCTGAAGAACAGGAACTCCGATCCGTCGGGCGCCCACTGCGGCCCGTAGACGTACTCCCACTGGTCGCGCGGGCCCACATCCACCGTGATGCGCTTGGAGGGCGCCGCGATCTCGACGATCTCGAGCCCAGCGTCAGGGTTGCGGTCGCCCGGCTTGGGGTAGCGCTCGACATCGGTGGTGGTGAAGAGCTCGGTGAGCCCACCGAGCATCGTGAAGGGCGGCACCTGCGAATCGTCGAAGCGGTAATAGGCGAGCCGCTTCGAGTCCGGGCTCCACCACATGCCGGTGGTCTGGTCAAGCTCCTCGCCGTAGACCCAGCTCGCGGTGCCGAAGCGGAGCCCGTTGCCTCCCTCGGTGGTCACCTCGATCGCGACGGCGTCGTTGCCATCCTCCTGCCCCG
>CAYPOZ010000224.1:0-3644 GCA_964412415.1 uncultured Isosphaeraceae bacterium
ACTACCCACGCGATGGCTCACCGGCCACTACATCGCGGTTCACGCGACAGTGCCTGACATGCGACACGATCCCGGCCGACCTTCGGCGTGAGCGTGCTCAGCCAGGCCACGCACACAGACGACCCGCGCGGGCCGCACAATCACCGGCGGCGAGCCGTGGCTACGCGGCGGAACCTGAGAACGCGCGCACGAGCGTGAGAACTGCGCTCGCCACCGTGCCGTTGGCCACGCGTGCGGCAAAGCTGGCGCCGCCGCTGAACATGAGCAGCAGCACGGCGATGAACCCAAACTGCTGCACGCGCGGATCTCCCATCACCCGTGCCGCGCCTCTCGAGAGCCCGCTGATCACCGATGCCCCGTCAAGCGGAGGCACCGGCAGCAAGTTGAACATCATCAGCCACAGGTTCAGCCACGCGCCCGTGAACAGGAACACCTTCACATTCGTCGCCAGCGGCTCGCTGCTTGGCCCGAACACCTCCCACGCTGCGCAGGCGATCACGCACACTGCGCACAGCGCGAGATTCACCGCAGGCCCAGCCGCCGCGACGAATGCGCCGCCGCGCCGCGGTCCCCACCTGAACCTGCTCGGGTTGACGGGCATCAGTCCCCATGCGATGCCGATCAGCAGGAACGCCACAATGCTGAACCATCCCATGTGCACCACTGGGTTGACCGTCATGCGGCCGAGCGCGCGCGGCGTGTCATCGCCTTGCCAGATCGCGGCCACTCCGTGACCGAGCTCATGCAGCACGATCGACGCGAGCACCCAGAAGATCCAGCTCGCAAGCAGGACCGTGTTGCCGCGCTGCCAGAGGTCCGCGATCCACCACCCGGATCCGTCCTGCGCGAGCAGGAGCACATGAGATGCCTCATCCATCGCGGTGGAGGGTAGCGGCAATGCATTATTGGGCATCATCGCGCCCTCCGCTGCAGGCTCCTGCCAACCGACCCGATACGACGGCACCGCGTTCGCACAGACTTGCAGCAACAGGATGGCGATCGGCATTGAAGGGGCGCACCCGCCCTGCTAGATTGCTCGGCTCGCCACCGCGACCCTCAGGCGCACCGCACAGCCTCCCCTTCGACCGGAGGCCCCACGGTGCGCCCGGCCACGGCACCGTCCGAGTGGACGGAACGCCAGCCGAAGGCCGCGCTTCCCCAAGGGAGGCATCCCATGGTCGTCCTTCGTCTCAAGCGCTTCGGCCGCACCCACTCACCCTTCTACCGCCTAGGCGCCGCTGACAAGCGTGCGCCCCGCGATGGCCGCGTCATCGAGGAGCTGGGCTGGTACTCGCCCACCGCACCCGAGGGCAAGCAGTGGAAGGTGAACGAGGAGCGCATCCGCCACTGGCTCTCCGTCGGTGCGCAGCCCAGCGAGACCGCGCTGATGCTGTTCAAGCGTGCGGGCATCGAGGGCGGCGTGGGCGGCAAGAGCCGTCCGTCGCTGGCCGCGAAGATCCAGACCGCCCGACTGAAGGCTCCCAAGAAGGAGAAGGGCGCAGAGGACAAGAAGAAGAAGTGACGTGATGCGCAGCGTGCCGGCTGGCACGCGGCGCTCCACGAGCTCTCGCCGTTCGCACCTGCTGGACTCATCGAATGCCTTTGCGCATCGACATCCTCACGCTCTTCCCGGAGATGTTCGGACCCGTCATGGGTGCGAGCATCGTCGGCCGTGCGTGCGAGTCCGGGCTGGTGAAGGTGCATGTGCATGACATCCGCGCGTGGGCCGACGGCCCGCACCGCAAGGTCGATGACCGGCCGTTCGGCGGCGGTCCTGGCATGGTGTTCATGTGCGAGCCGCTTGCTGCGGCGATCGAGGCCGTCGAGGCGATGGATCCGCGCCCGAGCGCACGCATCCTGCTCGCGCCCACTGGCGAGCGCCTCACGCAGCCAGCCGCGCACGCCCTCGCGAATCCCGAGGGCCGCATCATGCTCGTGTGCGGGCACTACGAGGGCGTCGACGAGCGCGCGATCGTCGCGCTTGGCCTGCGCGAGCTCTCCATCGGCGATGTCGTGCTCTCTGGCGGCGAGATTCCCGCGATGCTCGTGACCGATGCGGTCGTTCGGCTGCTGCCGGGCGCGCTCGGCCACGGCGAGAGCGCCGCGCAAGACTCCTTCTCCATCACCGACCGAGACGGGCACCCGCTGCTGGACTGCCCCCACTACACACGGCCGCGCGAATGGCGCGGCATGAACGTTCCCGAACCGCTCCTCTCGGGCGACCACGGCGCGATCGCGGCGTGGCGACTCGAGCAGAGCATCAGCCGGACGCGCGACCGCCGTCCGGACCTTCTCCATGAGCGACCTCTGGACCTCAATGGCTCCAAGTCGCAGGCCTCCGACGGCCTGCCGCAACGCGCGGCATGCTGCACAGGCCAGCGCTCGAAGGTGGCCTGACCCGCAAGGGATCCGGCACTCCGGCGCGATCGCACCACACACAGGACCCATGGGTCCGGACAGAGACCAGACATGAACCGCACCACCATCATCGAGAACTTCGAAGCCTCGCAGCTCAAGAACCCCTCGGATGTCCCCGACATACGTGTCGGCGACACCGTGGACATCCACTGCCGCATCATCGAGGGCGACAAGGAGCGCGTGCAGCGCTTCCAGGGCGTCATCATCTCGCTGAAGGGCCGCGGCATCAACCGCATGATGACGGTGCGCCGCATCGTCGCCAACGAGGGCGTCGAGCGCATCTTCCCCGTGCACTCGCCGCGCGTCGGCAAGATCGAGGTGCTTCGTCGCGCCGACGTGCGCCGCGCCAAGCTCTACTACCTCCGCAGCCGCACCGGCAAGAGCCGTCGCCTGCGCGAGGACCGTGACGAGGCACCCGCCAAGTCCTGACCCACCGCGGCGGGAACGTGCACGTCCGACTCTCCAAGAGCTTCGGCTTCGAGGCTGCCCACTGGCTGCCGTGCTTCCCTGAGGGGCACAAGTGCCGCCGGATGCACGGCCACTCGTTCCGCGTCGACGTCATCGTCGAAGGCGAGCTTGACCCTTCGGTCGGCTACCTGATCGACTTCGCCGACATCAAGCGCGCCACCGAGCCGCTGGAGCGCGCGCTTGACCACCGCTGCCTCAACGAGATCGAGGGCCTCGAGAACCCCACAAGCGAGATGGTCGCCGCCTGGATCTGGGCGCGCCTCAAGCCCGCGCTGCCGATGCTCAGCGAGGTCGTGGTGCACGAGACGTGCACGAGCACCTGCCACTTCAGGGGATGAGCCAGACCATGGCCCCATCGCACGATTGGGCGCTGCCCCACCCTCTCGCCCGGCGCATGCGCGGAGCGACGTGGGACACCATCGCGGTGGATCACGCACCCGGGCGGACGATCGCGCTGCAGCTCCCCGGAAACCCGCTCGACCCGCAGTGGGATGGGCGTGTGCTTGCGCCCGCGGTCGCCGAAGCGGCACGCACCGCATCGGCCAGCGGTGCGGCGCCGCACCTGATCGCCTGGAGCGGGACATTCGCCGACTCGCTCTTCGCCGGCGACATGCGCAACTGGATGCGGCCAGGGTGGGATGCCCTTCAGCGGCGGCTCGACCGCTGGCGCGGAACGCTCGAGGCCGAAGGGCTTCGCCTCGCGCTGCACCCGCACGCCCGGCACCTGCTCTCCGATGTCGCTGGATCGATGCGGCTCG
>CAYPOZ010000225.1:0-1775 GCA_964412415.1 uncultured Isosphaeraceae bacterium
ATCTACCCCGGCGCACCCGAGCTCTGCTCGACCTCCGGCGTCGACAACGACTGCGACGGCGACTCCGCCGAAGCCGAAGGCGCCGGCACCTACTACCTCGATGTCGATGGAGACGGCTTCGGCGATGACAGCACGGCAGTCACTGCGTGTTCGGCGCCGCCGGGCTACATCTCGGTGGGCGGCGACGGTTGCCCGTTCAACCCGTTTTCGCAGGCCCCGATCACCTGGTACCGCGACGCCGACCAGGACCAGTTCGGGGATCCGAACGACGCGCAGGATGCGTGCGTGCAGCCTGAGGGCTTTGCGCCCAAGAGCGGCGACTGCGACGACTCGAACCCTCTCGTGAACCCGGCTGCCATCGAAGCCTGCAATGGCATCGACGACAACTGCATCGGCGGCATCGACGAGGGATTCAGCGTCTCGACCTACTACGCAGACACTGACGGCGACGGCTTCGGAAACCCCTCCACCGCCACCCAGGCATGCGCCCAGATCTCTGGCCACGTCCTTGTCGCCGGCGACTGCAACGACAGCAATCCCGACGCATATCCCAATGCCGCCGAGCTCTGCTCGACGGTCGGCACCGACAACAACTGCGATGGCAACGTGAACGATGTCGACCCGAACGCGGCAGACCGTGTCCTGTTCTATCCCGATGCGGACGGCGACGGCTTCACGCTCGGCACCGGCGCCCTCTTCTGTCCGGGCAGCGACAATCCGGGCTACCGCACGCAGGTCTCGGTACCGGTCGACTGCGACGATGACGATGGCGATGCATACCCGGGTGCGGCAGAGCTCTGCTCGACCGTCGGCACCGACAACAACTGCAACGGCAACGCCTCCGACGTCGACGCGGATGCTCCCGACGCCACGACCTACTACCTCGACGTGGATGGCGACGGCGCCGGAGACAGTGCGACGGCCACGCAGTCGTGCTCGCCACCCGGCCCCGACTGGGTCACCGTCGGCGGCGACAACTGCCCCACAGTCGCGAACGCGTCGCAGGACGACTGCGATGATGACGGCATCGGCGATGCGTGCACCAAGACCGCGGACTGCAACGACAACGGCGTGCCTGACTCCTGCGAGGACGGCAGCGTGCGTGCGGCGACGGGACCGATGTCTTGTGTCAATCCGCGTACGGGCACGCGCTGACCTCGATGGCTCCGACGAGTTCCTGACCATCCGCATGAACGGCATCACGGTCGGCAACGAGGTCTTCCGCACGGATGCTTCCGCATGCCCAACCTCTCCAGACTCGGCGCTGCTGCTCCTGACTGAGTCGACGTGGTCGCAGGTGCTCGATGCCTCGATCACCCCCGGCACTGTGTCGGTGGAGATCATCCCCAGCGGGCAGGTGGACATCGCCGGCTGCGCGGGCGCGACGGCGAGCGTGTTGGTGACCTACGGAGGACCCGAGTTTGACTGCGACGGGGACGGCACCAGCGACCTCTGCCAGCTCGCGGACGGAGAGGGTGACTGTGACGATAATGGCGTGCTTGACGCGTGCGAGACGGGCGGTCCGGGCGATACCGACTCCGACGGCACCCCTGACTCCTGCGAGCGGGCCTACGGCGACTTCAACCTTGATGGCCTTGTTGACAACGTTGACCTTGCATTCGTGCTGGCCGCATGGGACTTTGTGGGAGACTCCATGGCCGACCTGGACAACGACGGCGACGTCGACGGCAATGACCTCGCACTGATCCTTGCGCGGTGGGGTCCGGTCGGATGAACTAGTCGCGGTCTGCCATGAGCTTCGCCTCGCCATCCCA
>CAYPOZ010000225.1:1785-3623 GCA_964412415.1 uncultured Isosphaeraceae bacterium
GCTGCTGGCGCTGCCCACGTGGGCTGCCTTGGCGGGCGCAGTCGGACCCGAAGGCTCAAGCGCGGTGCCCGGTCCCGTCGCCTCGTCGAGTACGGAGCCTGACGTTCCGTCCCCGATGGACGACTGCATCATCACGTCCGACGATCTCGTGAGCCGTGGCGGCACTCCTGCCGGCGTCGAGCGCGAGTTCCGGCTCGGCGCGTTCGGAACTGTGCGCGCCCGCCAGCACGCCGAAACTGCATATGCGTGGGAAGGGTCCTTCACCGGCGACAGTGCTGCAACGTCGGGCACTGCCCTTCAGATGCGGACCTCCACAGGCGCGGTGGTGGCCCTGCACTTTGCCGATGGCTCCAGCATCCAGGCCTTTCCGCTGGGCGATGGCACGACGCGGATCATCCGATCTGTGGGCCAGCTGCCTGGCTGCGGCGGCGCCCTGGCGCCGCCGAGCATCGGCGGTGACGCCAGGGCTGGCGCACAGGACGGCACCAACGAGGGCGGCCTCGCAGGCTCCTGCGATGACGGCAGCGTGATCGATGTGCTCGTGATGTGGACACCGCGTGCCGAGAGCCAGTCCGGGGGTGCCGCTGCAGCTCGGGCCATCGCCGAGGCGTCGGTTGCCATCACGAACCACGTGTATGCAACCAGCATGGTGAACGTCCGCATGCGTGCGGTGGGCTACTCGCTCACGGAGCCCTACACGCGTGACGCGACCGCCAACGTCATTTACGACCTCACCGACACCGATGACGGGTTTCTGGATTCCGTGCACACGCAGCGCAACGCGCTAGGTGCGGATCTGGTGACCCTGATCACCGGCGAGAACCTCAGCTACTGCGGCATCGCCTGGATCGCCGGCGATGACTCTCCCGAGTACGGGTTCAGCGTGACTGTGTGGAACTGCGCGCTCGGCAACCTCACCTTCACGCACGAGGTGGGCCACAACCAGGGATGCTGCCATGCGCCAGGCGACGGAGGAGGCTGCAACGACGGTGGCATCTTCAGCTACTCGGTCGGGCGGCGCTTCACCGGCACGAGCGGCACGCAGTGGCGGACGGTCATGGCGTACGCGCCCGGGACGCGGGTACCCCGCTTCTCAAGCCCGCTCGTCATCCATGATGGAGTTCCGACCGGGACGAGCGGGGCGAGCGGCGCCGACAACTCGCGCACGATCAATGAGACGGCGGCCGTGATGGCGAACTACCGGTGCTCGGTCGTGCCCGACACGGGGGCGCAGACGTGGATCGACTCCGGGCTCCTTGTGCCGCCGTCCGGTGGCGCATCAGTCACTGTGCAGGTCGCTGATGCGTATGCCGCTGCCGACGGCACCGAAGTGGAGATCACGCTTGCGGCGCGCGCTGACCATGACGCCGCCAGCGAGACACTGTCGCTCGCGATCAATGGTGTCACATTCGGGACCCCGATTGGCGGCACCGGCGAGAACTGCGCCATGGCGGCACGGACCACAGTCGTGAGCGCGGCGGCCTTCAATGCAGCACTGCTCGCCGCGGCTCCCGCGCAGTGCACCATCACATCAAGCGCGGCAGTGGATGCCTGCTCGCCCCCTGGGGAGATGCAGCTCTCGATCCGGTACGTGGCAGCCACCAGCTCCACGGCCTGCGAAACGACCGTGCTCTTCTATGCAGACCAGGATGGTGACGGCTACACGCTCGCGACCGGCGCGCACTTCTGCCCCGGCACCACGAACGCCGGATACCGGCCGATGCGATCGTCACAGCTTGACTGCAATGACTCCTCCGCGAGCGTGTACCCGGGGGCGCCCGAGCTCTGCGGCACCGTGGGCACCGACAACGACTGCGACGGAAGCTCCACCGACATCG
>CAYPOZ010000226.1:0-1743 GCA_964412415.1 uncultured Isosphaeraceae bacterium
CGGCAAGCGCCGCCGCCATATCCGCGCGCAGCTTCTCGCGCTGCGCCTTGCGGGCAGCGTCGCCCGCCACAGGCTGCGCGTCAAGGACGGCAATCGCCTCGCGCTGGGTGGCGACCGCGGCATCGCGCTCGCCACGCTCCCAGTGCACCCGCGCGAGCGTGTCCATGTACGGGGGGTCGCCCCTGGCAGTCATCGTCACTGCGCGCTGCGACCAGCCCAGGATCTCGTCGAGGTTGCGCGCGCGGTCGCCTGCGGGGAGCGCAGTTGCACTTGCCCACGCAAGCGAATTCAGCACGGATGGATTGACTCCATCGGTACCCCATCGGCGCGCGGCACCGACTGCCGCCCTGACTTGCTTGGCCACCAGCGCAGCGCGAATCACGCTCGCCACCTGCGATGGCCGTACGCGTCCCGCCGCGCGATCGCGGTGAGATTCGCTGTCCCAGATACGCGCGCTTCCATCACCGGATGCCGTGATGATGCGGCGCCCGTCAGCCGAGAAGATGGCGACGCCGAGCCCCACCTGGTGACCCTGCAGCGGTCCGAGCACGGCACCGGTGTGCCCATTCCAGAGCCGCGCAGTGCCGTCGAGCGATGCAGTCACGAGCCGAGCGCCATCGGGGCTGAAGCGCACCGAACGAACCGCGCCACTGTGGCGCGCGAGTATCGCAACGCTCGAGCCAGTTGCCGCATCCCAGAGTCGTGCAGTTCCATCCATCGATGCCGTCGCGATGCGCGTGCCATCGGGGCTGAAGCTCGAGTCAACGACATGGCCCTCATGGCCGGACAGCGTGTGCAGCGCTGCGCCAGTGCGCGCATCCCACACCCGGGCCGTGCGGTCCATGCTGAACGTGACCGCGCGGCTCCCGTCGGCGCTGAATGCCACTCCGAGCACCGGCTCGCTGTGTCCCGCAAGATCCGCCAGCGCTGAACCGTTGGATGCATCCCAGATGCGGGCGGCCTTGTCGCGCGTGGTTGTAGCGATGCGGTCGCAACTGGGCGAGAATTGCGCGGCAAGCACCCAGTCCTTGTGGCCGGCAAGCGTGACGAGCAATGCGCCGCTCGTCGCATCCCACACCTTCGCGGTGCTGTCGTCCGAGGCCGTCACGATGCGCGCACCGTCGCCGCTGAACGATGCGGCACGCAGCGGGGCCGTGTGACCCTGAAGCGTGAGGAGGCATGCGCCACTCGCCGCATCCCACACCTTGGCGGTGGAGTCAGTCGATGCGGTGACGATGCGGGTGCCGTCGTTGTTGATTGACACCGTGCGTGTCGGCCCTGCGTGCCCGTTGAGGAGCGCACGAAGGGCTCCAGTGCGGGCATCCCACAGGTGTACGGGGCCCGAGTTCGGCATCGTGGCGACGAGCGTCCCATCCGGGCTCGCTGCCGCGCCGAGCACCACGCCGGGATGACCGGCAAGCTCGGTGACCGCCGATGGATCCTCGATGTCCCACAGTCGCGCCGTGCCGTCAGTGGATGCGGTGATGACACGCGACCCCGCGGGGTCGAACGCGCCGCTGAAGACCATGCCGCCGTGCCCCGCGAGCGTCGCGAGTGGGGCGGCCGAGCCAGCATCCCAGAGCCGCGCGGTGCCATCGCCTGATGTGGTCACGAACATCGTGCCGTCGGCGCTCCACGCCGCACCGAGGACCGCCTCGGAGTGGCCAGGCAGCTCGGCGATCATGGCTCCCGAGCCCGCATCCCACAGTCGCGCGGTGCGGTCCTGCGATGCGGTGAGCACTC
>CAYPOZ010000226.1:1753-3598 GCA_964412415.1 uncultured Isosphaeraceae bacterium
GGCTTGGCACAGCACGGAGCACCGCATCGCCGTGCCCCTTCATGGTGGCGATCGAGCTCCCCGAGTCGGCATCCCACACGCGCGCCGTCGAATCCTGCGATCCTGTCACGATGCGCGTGCCGTCGGCCGTGAACATCGCCGTGAGAATCGGCTGCAGGTGGCCGCTCAGCACGAGCAGGGGAGCGCCGCTCGATGCGTCCCACACGCGTGCGCTCCCATCGACCGATCCGGTGACGATGCGGCGTCCGTCGGGACTGAATGTGGCCGCAAGCACGGGCTGCGTGTGGCCCTTGAGTTCAGCCACCGCTGCGCCAGTGGCGCTATCCCACACGATTGCCACGCCACTGCCCATGCCAGCCACCACGCGGGCGCCATCGGGCGAGAATGCGATGGCGTTCATGTCGCCGGTTCCGCCAGCAAGGTCGGCGATGCGATTGCCGCTGACAGCATCCCATACGTGCGCGGATCCGTCCGTTGCACCCGTTGCCACCCGGCGCCCGTCGGGGCTGAATGCGGCGCACAGCACGCCGCCGCCGTGCATGAGCGGTTGGCCCACTTGCGTGGCGGACGCTGCATCCCCGAGCCGTGCCGAGCGGTCGAGCGATGCGGTCACCGCGCGTGTGCCATCCGGGCTGAACGCAGCATGCAGCACGGGGCTGGAGTGCCCCGCGAGCACCGCGAGGCTTCCGTCTGCGTTCGCGTTCAGCCAGCCCCACTCCCAGCCGCGACGCGAGGGTGGGCAGTCTGCGAGCCGCTCGCGGAGGCGCTCGTACTCTCCGGCCTCGCGCCATGCGTTTGCCATCTGGATGTTGGCGACGTAGGCGTTCGCCTCGACGCGCTCGCGCGCGGCATCGGCCGCTTCCTTTTCCGCGATCGCGCGTGCCTCGCTCTCCTTCGCGCGCGCCTCGCTCTCGACCGCCTCGTTCTTGGCGATCGTGGCCTCGCGCCACTGCCAGAGCGCGAGCCCGAGCCCGATCACGAGCGCTGCGAGCACGGACACGGCGCCCGACACGAGCGCCCGGTTGCGTCGCACGTACTTCCGGACGCGGTACGCCGTGGACTCGGGCGCCGCGACAAGCGGCCGCCCCTCGAGGTAGTTGCGGATGTCCTCGGCCATTGCGGCTGCGGTCTGGTATCGCTCGACCGGCTCCTTGCGCATCGCCTTGAGCGGGATCCACTCGAGCTCGCGCTTGAGGTCACGGGCGAGTGCCGCAAGCGCCATGCCACGGGCCTGCTCGATGCGTGTGCTGCGTTCGCGGTCGCGCGTCGAGAGCGTCGTCAGACGCGTGCTCGGCGCTGGAGGGTCGACCTCGCGGATGATGCGCTGGATCTCGCGGTAGGTGTTGCTGCGCAGCTCCTTTGACTCGAAGGGCAGCGTCCCCGTGAGCAGCTCGTAGAGGATCACGCCGAGCGAGTACACGTCGCTGCGCGTATCGATCGCGTTCGTGTCCGACTCCGCCTGCTCGGGGCTCATGTACTCGGGCGTGCCGATCATGACGCCCGATTCGGTCACGATCTCCGAGTCGGTCATCTTCTGCGTGAGGGCCTTGGCGATGCCGAAGTCGATGACCTTGGCGACGGGCGCATCGCCCTCGCCGGCCGCCACCATCACGTTTCCCGGCTTGAGATCGCGGTGGATGATGCCCTTGGAGTGCGCGTGCTGCACGGCAGCGCACGCCGGGAGGAAGAGCTCAAGCCGCTCACGCGTCTGCAGCGACCTCTCGTCGCACGCCTCGTTGATGGGCTTGCCGGCGACGAACTCCATCGCGAAGTAGGGCCGGCCGGTGGGAGAGAGCCCGCCGTCGATGACCTTCGCGACGTTGGGGTGGTTCATCACCGCAAGGG
>CAYPOZ010000227.1:0-3592 GCA_964412415.1 uncultured Isosphaeraceae bacterium
CCATGCCGATGGGAAGCCGGATCGCGACGACATTGACGAAGCTGCCGACGCACGCGCCGAGGGCGAACATGAAGAGGGCGTTGATCGCGTGCGGGAGCGCGATCAGCACGGGCGGCGGAAGCGCTTGCATCGCAGGAGTCAGCTGTTCCCGTCGGTACCGCGCGCCGCAAGGTCCGCGGCAGAGATCCGCTCGATCTCCTGCTGCGCGGAATCGAGGATCGCCCGGCACCGGCGCACCAGCGCCGCACCGCGGCGGTAGGCGTCAAGGCTCGCCTCGAGCCCGACCTCGCCCGCATCGATCCGCTCGATGATGGACTCGAGCTCGGCCACCGCATCCTCGAATCCCATCGACTCGGCATCAGGAGCGGATGCGCTCCCCTCGGTGCGTGCATTCCCTTGTGCGTTGCGCGGGCTTGCGGGGCTCATGCGGGCATCCTAGTGATCGGAGGCTGACCCACCACTCTCGCCTGCCGCACCGGCGTCGCCCTCGGGCGCGTCGATTGCGTTCACCGAACTGCGGGCGGAACCCCGCGCGAAGATGCTGCGGATCAAGTCGCCACTTGCCAGCGACGAAGCATCCTTCACGGGCGTGCCGTCGGGACCCACAGTGATCGAGTACCCGCGCGCGAGCACTCGGGCAGGGCCGATCGAGTCAAGTTGCGCGGCGAGTGCGCCGATGCGGGCTGCTGCCGCGCTGAGGTGCGCGTCATGCGCACGGGCGATCGCCTGCGTGCAGGCGTCCACCTGCACACGCATGCGCGACAGCTGTGCGCGAGGGTGCCGCGACTCGAGCGCAAGGCGCGCGCGCGCCAGCCGTTCCGAACGCTTCGACAGCTGCGCGCGAGTCGCCTGCACAAGCCTCGATGCGCGCCGCTCGACCTCCGCGCGCCGGAGCATCACTGCACCCACAGGCCGCTCGAGCGCCGGATGCCTCGACATCAGGTGCAGCGACCGCTGAAGCCCGGTGACGCGCGCACGAGCGCTCTCGCGGAGCCGAAGCGCGAGATGCGAGAGGTCGTCACGGAGCTCCTCTATGGACGCGAAGTGGTCGGTCGCGGCGCGCGATGGCGTCGGCGAGCTGCGGTCCGCAACGGCGTCGGCGATGGTCACGTCGATCTCATGCCCGACACCCACGATGACGGGGATCGAGCACGCCAGGATCGCCTCCGCGACCGCGCGCTCGTTGAAGCTCCAGAGGTCCTCCTTCGATCCGCCTCCGCGCACGAGCAGCACCACATCCGCATCTTCACGCTCGCCTGCCGCAGACGCGGCGGCCAGCGCATCGCACACCTGCCGCACAGCCATCTCGCCCTGGACGCGCGTGTCGACGTACGTCACCCTCGCGCCGGGCGCCCGGTTCGCGAGCGCGTGGGCGACATCGGCCTCTGCCGCGCTTCCTCGGCTCGTGATCACGATGATGGAGCTGGGAATGCGGGGCGGTGTCCTCTTGCGCGCGGGGTCGAGAAGTCCACGCGCGGCGAGCTCCGCGTGCAGCGCGCGCATCCGTGCATCGAGGTCCCCGGCACCGACGGGTGCGAGCGAGTCGCAGCGGATCTGGGTCCGGCCCTGCTTTGCGAAGTGCGTGATGCGGCCCTCGGCAATCACCTCCGTGCCGTCAGCGGGAGCCTCCATATCCCGCTGGTCCATCCGGAGCATGATCGCGTCGAGGCGCGAGTCGCTGTCCTTGAGCGAGAAGTACCAGTTGCGGTTGACCTCACGGAAGTTGAGCACCTCGCCGCGGACGCGGATCCTGTCGAGGTTGCGCTCGAGCACCTGGAGGATGCGCACCGACACCTCGCTGACCGAGTAGATGCGCTCGGCACTGTCGCGCACGCCGCGTGCCTCTGGGCTGTCCGGGGTGGCAGGCGCGCGCGGTGTCTCTCGAGGCTGGTCAAAGAGCCCCCCAAGCGCCGCGGATGGATCGAAGGGGCGTCTTGCCACGGGCGTATCGTAAGGCGCGTGAGTGCGGCACCCGACGCTGATGCCGGAACGATCCGCCTGAGGTCGCCACTGACCGACCTCCCTGGCGTCGGTCCCAACCTCTCCCGGCAGCTCGCGCGCATCGGGCTCAGGACAGTTGCGGATGCGCTCAAGCATGTGCCCCTGAGGTACGAGGCAGAGGCTGGGGAGCAGAGCCTCGACGCCGCCACTCGAGAGCTGTCCGAGGATGCCGATGCCGAGCGCACGGTGCGCAGTCTCCGTGGCGAGATCCGCGCGATCAGGCACATCCCTGGAGCGCGCCGGCCGCGGAGCGAGGCGACGCTCGAGTGCGGTGACAGCACCGTCAGGCTCGTGTGGTTCAACGCCACATGGATGGCGCGCAAGATCCATCCGGGCACGCGTGGCGTCGCGCATGGACGCGTGAAGTCGCGCGGTCCCTATCTCGAGATGGTGAACCCGCGGTGGGAGCCCGAGCAGGCGGCGCGCCCAGCGACGAGCGCAGCGCCACGGCTGCGGCCGGTCTACCGCGCATCGGAGGACGTGCCGAGCTGGCGCATCGAGCGCATTGTCGCGGAGTGCCTGCCGAGGGCGCTGCCGGAGATCGCGGACCCGGTGCGCCGCGAGATCACCCGCACGCTCGGGCTGCCGACGCTTGCGGACGCCTACCGCATGGTGCACGCTCCAGAGGACCCTGATGCGGCAACGCTCGGGCGTCGGCGACTGGCCTTCGACGAGCTCCTGCACCTGCAGCTTGCCGCCATGATGCGCCGCTGGCAGGTGCGCCACACCATGCGCGCCACCGAGTTGCCGGTGACGCCGGCCATCGACCAGGCGATCCGCGCACGCCTGCCCTTCACCTTGACCGCCGACCAGTCCTCGGTATGCGCCGAGATCGCGTCGGACCTCGCCACCCAGATGCCGATGAACAGGCTCCTTCAGGGCGATGTCGGATCCGGAAAGACCGCCGTCGCGGCGTATGCGATGCTTGTTGCGGTGGCGCATGGGCACCAGGCTGCGCTCGTTGCGCCGACGGAGATCCTCGCAGAGCAGCACTTTCGGGTGCTGGGCGCGATGCTCGAGGGAAGCCGCGTCCGCATCGCGTTCCTGTCCGGAAGCCTCAGCGCCGCCGACCGTGCGGTGGTGCAGCACGGGCTTGCCGAAGGCGCGTTCGACATTGCGGTGGGCACGCATGCGCTGCTGATGCCGGATGTCGCCTTCCGCAGCCTCGCGGTGGCCGTCGTTGACGAGCAGCACAGGTTCGGCGTCGAGCAGCGCGCGGCGCTTCGCGAGAAGGCAGACGCCACCAGCGCCTCGAAGGCGCGCACGCTGCCGCACACGCTCGTGATGACGGCCACACCGATCCCGCGCACGCTCGCGCTGACCCTCTTCGGCGACCTCGACGTGAGCCAGATCCGAGGGAGGCTTCCCGGACGGACCGCGGTGGCCACCGAGGTCGTCTCGCCTGCCGATGCGCCCGCCGCCTACCGGCGCATGCGTGCGCGCATCGAGTCTGGCGAGCAGGCCTACATCGTGGTGCCCGCCGTCGAGGACGGCGAGCATGGGCTGAAGGATGTGGCGACGCACGCGGAGTGGCTGCGCACCGGCCCCTTCGCGGGCCTGCGCATCGGCGAAGTGCATGGCCGGCTCAGGG
>CAYPOZ010000228.1:0-3587 GCA_964412415.1 uncultured Isosphaeraceae bacterium
TCGACGAACACGCAGGTGAGCTGGTCGCCGATGGCCTTGTGCAGCAGCGCCGCCACCACCGACGAATCGACGCCGCCCGAGAGACCGAGCAGCACGCGGCCCTTGCCCACCTGCGCGCGCACGCGCGCGATGGCGTCGTCGATGATGCTGCCGGCGTTCCAGTCGGCGGCACAGCCGCAGATATCCTGCAGGAAGCGCGCGTAGAGGCGCGTGCCCTGCTTGGTGTGGGTGACCTCGGGGTGGAACTGCAGCGCATAGAAGCGCCGCGTTTCGTCGGCCATGCCGCCGATGGGCAGGTCGGGGGTCGAGGCGATGACCTTGAACCCGGGCGGGAGCTCGGTGACGCGATCGCCGTGGCTCATCCAGACATCGAGCAGGCCGTGGCCCTCGGCGTTCACGCGGTCCTCGATGCCCTCGAGGAGCTTGGAGTGGCCGCGGGCGCGGATCTCGGCATAACCGAACTCGTGCACCGCACCCGGCTCGACGCGACCGCCCAGCTGCGCGGCCATGGTCTGCATGCCGTAGCAGATGCCGAGCACGGGCACACCTAGCGTCCAGACGGACTCGGCTGCGGCGGGCGCGCCCTGCTGCGTGACGGACTCGGGGCCGCCCGAGAGGATGATGCCCTTGGGCTGGAACGCCCGCACCGCGTCATCGCCTATGTCCCAGGGATGGATCTCGCAGTAGACGCCGAGCTCGCGCACGCGGCGCGCGATGAGCTGCGTGTACTGCGACCCGAAGTCGAGGATCAGGATGCGGTCGGCGTGGATGTCGCGGGCGGTCATGGAGAACGCTTCACGAGATCCGGTAGTTCGGGGCTTCTTTGGTGATGGTCACATCGTGGACATGCGACTCGCGCACGCCCGCCGAGGTGATGCGCACGAACTGCGGACGGGTGCGCATCTGACCGATGTCTTGGCTGCCGGTGTAGCCCATCGCAGCGCGCAGACCGCCGGCGAGTTGGTGCAGGATGGCGACGATGCTGCCCTTGTAAGGAACACGGCCCTCGATGCCCTCGGGGACGAGTTTTTCGAGTTCGGTCGTGGTGTCCTGGAAGTAGCGGTCGCTCGAGCCATGCCGCTCGCCCATCGCACCGAGCGAGCCCATGCCACGGTAGCCCTTGAAGCTTGCGCCCTGGAAGAGTTCGACCTCGCCCGGGGATTCTTCGGTGCCGGCGAAAAGACCGCCGATCATCACGCAGTGCGCGCCGGCGGCGAGCGCCTTGGCGAGATCGCCCGAATAGCGGATGCCGCCGTCGGCGATCAGCGGCACACCCGTGCCCTCGAGCGCAGCGGCGACGTTGGCGATGGCGGAGACCTGCGGCACACCCACGCCCGCGACGATGCGCGTGGTGCAGATGGAACCGGGGCCGATACCGACCTTGACGGCATCGGCGCCGCAGCGCACGAGATCGCGCGCGGCCTCAGCGGTGACGATATTGCCGGCGATGACCTGCAACTGCGGGAAACGGGCCTTGATGCGCTCGACCGACTGCATGACACCGCGCGAGTGACCGTGGGAGGTATCGACCACCACGGCATCCACGCCGGCCTCGACCAAAGCCGCCACCCGATCGAGCGTGTCGGGCGAGGTGCCGACCGCAGCGCCCACACGCAGGCGTCCGCTCTCGTCCTTGCAGGCGCGCGGCCGATCGGTCGCTTTCTGCACGTCTTTGACGGTGACCAGACCTTTGAGCTCGCCGTTCTCGCCCACCACCAGCACTTTCTCGATGCGATGTTTGTGGAAGAGATCGAGCACGGTCTCGCGCGGCGTGTTCTCAGGTACGGTGACGAGACGCTCCTTCGGGGTCATCACCGAGGAGACCGGGGTGTCGAGGGCGCGCTGGAAACGCAGGTCGCGGCTGGTGACGATACCGACCACTTGACGGCCTTGGACCACCGGCATGCCGGAGATGCCGTTCGCACGGGTGAGTGCGAGCACCTCGCGCAAGGTGGCGTCCGGGGACACGGTGATGGGGTCGAGCACCACGCCGCTCTCGTATTTCTTGACGCGCGCCACTTCGCGAGCCTGGGCCTCGACGGTCATGCTTTTGTGGATGATACCGATGCCGCCCTCTTGGGCGATGGCGATGGCGAGACGGGCTTCGGTGACCGTGTCCATCGCGGCCGAGACGACCGGCAGGTTGAGGCGGATCGTGCGGGTCAGCTGCGTGGAGAGGTCGACCTCGCGGGGCAGCACTTCGGAGTAAGCCGGGACGAGCAGCACGTCATCGAAGGTGAGTGCTTCCTGCAGGATGCGCATCGGGGGTGTCCATCGAGGGCTAATGGACGCCCTATTTTACGCTTCGGCGAGGGTGCGGTCTACGCATCCGCACCGACCCGCTCGGGGTAAACTGCCCTCCGGACCCCTTCCGCCGGAGCCGCCTTGTCGACCCGTCCGCCCAGCCTCGTCCGCGCCGACCGCGATATCTACAGCGTCGGGCGCCTGAACCGCGAGGTGCGGATGCTGCTCGACCATGGGCTGCCCTTGCTGTGGGTCGAGGGGGAGATCTCGAACTTCTCGCGCCCTGCCTCCGGCCACTGGTACTTCTCGCTCAAGGACCGCGACGCGCAGGTCCGCTGCGCCATGTTCCGCGGTCGCAACGCCGTACTGCGCATGACGCCCCGCGACGGACAGCGCGTGCTGGTGCGCGCCCGGGCGGGGCTCTTCGAAGCGCGCGGCGAGTTCCAGTTGGTGGTCGAGCACCTGGAGGACGCTGGGGTCGGTGCGCTTCGGCAAGAATACGAACTGCTGCGCGCGAAGCTCGAAGCCGAAGGCCTGTTCGACCCGACACAAAAGCGCCCACTGCCGAAGGCGCCGGGCGTGATCGGGGTCATCACCTCGCCCACCGGTGCCGCGGTCCGCGACATCCTGCACATCCTGCGGCGGCGTTTCCCTGCGGCGCGCGTGGTGATCCACCCGGCTGCGGTGCAGGGCAAGGAGGCCGTGCCGCAGCTGCTCGCGGCGGTCGCGCTGGCCAGTGCCCGCGCCGAGTGCGATGTGCTGATCGTCGCGCGCGGCGGCGGCTCGCTGGAGGATCTTTGGGCTTTCAACGACGAATCCCTCGCGCGCGCGTTGCGCGCGGCGCCCATGCCGGTGGTCACGGGCATCGGGCACGAGACCGACTTCACCATCGCCGACTTCGTCGCCGATGTGCGGGCGCCGACGCCTTCCGGCGCGGCGGAACTCGTCACGCCGGACGGTGCCGCCTGGCGCGCGGGATTCGCAGCGCTCGATGCGCGACTGCAGCAACTCGCCGCGCGACGCCTGCGCAGCGGCGATGAGCAGCTGATGCGCCTCAGTCGACGGCTCGCCCTCACCCATCCCGGCGTACGCCTGCAACAAGGCGCGCAGCGGCTGGATGAACTCGAGCAACGGCTCACGGGGCGGTTGCGGCTCGTGCTGGCCGATGCGCGACTGCGCACCCAACGCCTCGATGCCCGTCTGGCGCAGGCTTCGCCAGCGCTCGCCTTACAACGGCTCGCACAACGCCGCGCGCTGCTCGATGCACGGCTGCGGGCCGCGTTGCCGAGGCGCCTGATGGCGCTCGCGCAGCGCCATGAAGTCGCGCGACGCACCCTGCATGC
>CAYPOZ010000229.1:0-3571 GCA_964412415.1 uncultured Isosphaeraceae bacterium
GCTTGAGCCGGATGCGCTCGCGGATCGGGTCAAGGCAGTCGCCGCCCACGCGCTCCTGGAACGTGACGACAACGTCCTTGCCGACGAAAATCGAGAGCTGCTCGGTCTCGAAGCTCTCCGCCGTCGCGCGCGGCATCGGGATCACGATGAACGTGGTATCGCCGTAGGGCTCCACCTTCGCGCGCTGGATTGGGTCAGTGACGTCCTCGATCGCCAGCGGGTGGAGGCTGAACTTCTCGCCCACAGCCTGGATCAGCGACCCGTCGCCGAGGCCGTCAACGTTGAGCCACAGCTGGGGCCACCGCGCCCGCAGCTCGTCGAGCTGCGCGACGTCGGTGATCGACCGTTCCTCGAATCCGTCAGGGCCGTACCCGAAGGCGGTCGCGACCGCCTTCGGATGGCCGGGGTCCACAACGATCGATCCCGGCGGCAGCCCGACGCGCGGGCCCGCGCGGGAGTGCTTCTTTCGCGGTTGGCCAAGCAGTGGCCGCAGCGGCTTCAGCGGATCGATGGTGAACCGGGTCACCCCCGCACCTTACCGCGCCACCAACGCCTTGTGCAGCATCCACGCGCAGAGGGCACCGTGCAGCGACCACGCCACCGTCCGGATCCAGTTCGAGTGCACAAGCAGCGCATGCGCGTCATCGGCAAAGCCCTGTGCGAGACGTCCGTGGGCAGGCACCTGCAGCGCAATCGTCGAAAGCCACACAGTCGCCACCAGCGCGAGACCCGAGGCCACTGCCCACATCGGCACCGACGCGGGCCGCACCACAAGCAGCAGCACGCTCGTCGCAAGCTCAAGCAGCATCACTGGGCCGACAACGATCGTGATGAGCCTTGTGTGGCTCGCCTCGTAGGCAGCGAACTCGCTGCGCCCCACCGACGCAAAGAGCGGGTAGTGCACCACCTGGATCACCCAGATGAGCCCGGTCAGGAACCACGCGCTTGCGGCGTTGGCGATCAGCAGCCAGAGTGAGAGGGGGGCGTCGCTCATGTCAGGTCACCTCGATGGTCCTCAGTTCGCCGGACTTGGGCGTCAGCAGCGCGACCGTGAAAGGACGCGCGCGGTGCAGCGCGCCCGGATTGATGATCCGCACTCCGTCCACGACCTCGTCTCGGCGCTCGTGCGTGTGGCCGTGCACCAGGTAGCGAGCGCCCGATGCCATCGCAGCTCGGAGCGCAGCAGGCAGGTGCCCATGCGTGAACGCAATCCGAACGCCGTCCGCCTCGAGCTCGCCCGCATCGGCGTGCACCGCGATGCCGATGTCCTTCGCGTAGCGCTCGAGGCCCGCACGGTCCCAGTCGCAGTTGCCCCACACGATGTGGGCGTTGTGGCCAGCAAGGCAGTCAAGCACCTGATCCGTCTCGATGTCGCCGGCATGGATCAGCACGTCCGCGCCGGCGGCAAGCAGCGCGTCCACGGCCCGCTCGGTGCGTTCGGCCCGCCCATGGCTGTCCGACAGCAGTCCAACCCGCATCTCCATGTCGATACCCTACCCGCCCTCGCGCCACTGGCGCGGCGAACGCCATCCGCCCGATGAACACCCGATGAACGACCCTGCCGGACCGCGCGAACGTCCCATGAACTCCACCGCAGATCAATCCAAGGGTCCGGTGGTCACACGCTTCGCGCCGAGTCCATCGGGCCACCTGCATGTGGGCGGCGCACGATCGGCCCTCTTCTGCTGGGCGTTCGCGCATGGCCGCGGAGGCAGGTTCATCCTGCGCATCGAGGACACCGACCAGAAGCGCAGCTCAGATGCGGCAAGCGTCGGTTTCCTGAAGGACCTCGCGTGGCTCGGCATCAGGTGGGATGAGGGCCCGGCGTTCGAGGGCTGCGGCGGCGGGCCAAGCGGCCCGTACTTCCAGAGCCAGCGCCTGGACATCTACAACCGCGAGTTCGCGCGCCTCATCGAGTCGGGCCACGCGTACTACGCCTTCGACACGCCAGCCGAGCTCGAGTCGATGCGCGCCGACGCGAAGGCACGCGGCGTCGCCTACCGCTATGACCGCACGCGGGCCATCAGCCGTTCCAAGGCTGAGGTCGATGCGCTGCTCGCGGCCGGCACTCCTGCAGTCATCCGGTTCCGCACGCCTGAAGGCCCCATCACGATCCGCGACGAGATCCTCGGCGAGGCCACGCTGCCCGCCGGCGAGGTCGATGACTTTGTCATCCGCAAGGCCGACGGCTTCCCCACGTACCACTTCGCGGTGGTGGTCGACGATGCCCTCATGCGCGGCACCCACGTGCTGCGCGCGCAGGAGCACTTCAACAACACCGCCAAGCACATGGTGCTGCAGGACGCCCTCGGCTACCCGCGGCCCACATACGGCCACATGCCGCTGATCGTGAACCCCGACGGCAGCAAGATGAGCAAGCGCGACAAGGACAAGGTGCTGCGCAAGGCAGTGAAGGAGCGGGGGATCGCCGCCGCGCCGGGCGGCTGCGTGCCCGCCGACCGCTGGGCCACATGGCTCGCCGACAGCGCCGTGCAGCTCGAGCTCGAGGAGGCGAACGCGCTCGCCGCGGCGCTCGAGGTCACGCTTCCCGAGATCAACGTCGACGACTTCCGACGCTCGGGCTACCTGCCCGAGGTGCTGTGCAACTTCCTCGCGCTCAACGGTTGGAGCCCGGGCCATAACGTCGAGAAGTTCGACAACGCCTTCCTCTGCGAGCGCTTCGACCTCAAGCGGGTGGTGAAGACGCCCGCCAAGTTCGACCGCGTGAAGCTGCTCTCCTTCAACTGCGACGCGATCACCGGCATGCAGCTCGAGCGCTACGTGGAGCTCTCGCGCGCGCACGGCCATGCGTACCACCCGGCGTTCATGGCGCGGCTCAGCGACGCCCAGTTCGATGCGCTTGCGGCCGCGAGCCAGCCTCGCTCCAAGACGCTCGACGACCTCTTCCGCGCCAACAGGTTCCTTGCGCTCGACGACGATGCGATCCGCTGGAGCGACGCCAAGGTGGTGAGGAAGCACCTGCTCGACGGCGCGCCTAGCGGCCTCGACCACGTGCGCACGCTGCGCACCGTGCTCGAGGGCGTGGGCGATCCGTGGACGGTGCCCGCGCTTGAGTCCGCGATCACGGCCTACGCGCAGTCGGCGGCGGAGGGGCAGCTCGGCAAGGTGGCGCAGCCGCTTCGCGTTGCGGTGAGCGGTGGCACGGTCAGCCCCCCGATCTTCGACACGCTAGCCATCCTCGGCCGCGACAGCACGCTCTCGCGCATCGACCGGTGCATGGCGGCCGTCAGCGCACCAGCGGCGTCATAGTCCGAGCGCGCGCGCAAGCAGGATGCCCACGCACAGGCTGCACAGTGCCACAACGGTCTTCTGGGCAAGTCGGTTGATCTGCTCGGCGCTCATGATTCGTGCTCCAGTCTGAAACCTGATCATGGGTTTGCGCGAGGGCGGGTCAAGGGTGACCGGTTCGGGATCCCCCAAAAAGCCGAACTCCGTGAGGCGCTGGGCGCTTCACGGAGTTCGGGGTTTCTAGGGCAGCGTCGCGCGGGGCAGGCGCTGCCGGATGTGCTCAGTCAGTTCACTCGGCGGTGTTGTCGCCGTCGTTGGCATC
>CAYPOZ010000230.1:0-3567 GCA_964412415.1 uncultured Isosphaeraceae bacterium
TCAGACACCACAGTGTCGTAGCCATCGGGCGTTCTCGCGATGAAGTCGTGCGCCAGCGCGCGCGTGGCCGCCGCCATCACGTCGTCGCGCGTCACGCCGCCCTTGCCCAGCGTGATGTTGTCGGCGATAGAGGCCCGCAGCACCATCGGCTCCTGCGTGACCACTCCCATCTGCTCGCGCAGGCTTCGCACATTGCACGAGCGGATGTCGGTGCCGTCGAGCCAGATCCTTCCGGCATCGGGATCGGCAACGCGCGTGAGCAGCGCGAGCAGCGTGGTCTTTCCGCACCCGTTGGGGCCAACGACCGCGACGCGCTCCCCGGCACGGATATCGAGCGAGAGCCCAGACACGGCCGGATGCTCCGAGCCCGGGTACGTGAAGGAGACCGCGTCGAACGCGATGGACGACCGGACGCGCGCGATGTCGGGGCGGCGGCGCGACTCTGCGCTCTCCTCGAGGTCGAGTTCGAAGAGCTCCATCAGTCGCTCGCTTGGCGCCTCCGCGGCCTGGATGTCGTTGATCATCGCCGTTACCGGCTTGAGCGATCCGGACGCCACGGCAAGCGACCCGAGCGCGAGCACGAAGTCATCGAAGGTGAGCTTGCCGTCGATGATCTCGCTCGCGGCGAGCAGCGCAAGGCCCATCACCACCACGAGCGCCAGCAGCTCGATGAGCGGCGACGCGAGCGCCCGCGCCATGCGCACGCGAAGTTCCTGGCGAACCACCGAGGCGTTCGACCGGTTGAAGCGGTGCAGCATCACGCGCTCTGCCGTCGCCGTCTTCACCGCGCGCAGTCCCTGCAGCGTCTCTGTGGTGACACGGAGTAGGCGCTCCTGCTCCTTCAGCGATCCCTTGATGCCGCCACGGATCTGCTTCCCCAGCTTCCGCAGCACCACCGCCATCACAGGGCCCACGACGAGGCACACCACGCAGATGCGCCAGTCGAACCAGATCGCCGCCGCGAGCGCTGTGACGCCCTTCGTGACCTGCGCGATCGCTCGGCCCGTCAGGATCGACAGTCCGCCCTGCAGCGCGGAGCAGTCGTTGATGATGCGAGTCGTGAACTCCGACGCGCCGCGGCGGACCACTGACAGGAGCGGCAGGCGGATGGCGTGCCGGAATGCCTCGAGGCGCACGTCCGCCACAAGGCGCGTGCACAGCGAGAGCGACACGTACTGGTGCAGGAAGTTGGCGGTGGCCCCGAAGATCGTGAGCGCAAAGAGACCACCAAGCACCACCCCCACGCCGGCAAGACGGTCCTGCGGGATCAACTGCACAACCTCGGGCGGGATCGGGAGCCATGGGTGCTTCGTGACCTTCGACTCCACCAGCGACCGGAGCGACGACGATTCGCCGAGGATCAGCTGCAGGATCGGACCGAGGCTGAGCAGCCCCGCGCCAAGCCCGCCCGCCGAGATGAACGCAAGCCCCAGCGCAGCAGCGCAGGCCAGCGGCCGCTTGAGAAGCCGCTTCGCGAAGATCCAGAAGGCTGACGACATGCGCGTAAGCCCATTCTATCGGCGAACGTCAGGATCCCACGCCACAGAGGCTGCGCAGGTCGCTCCAGAAGCCGGGATAGCTCTTGTCGACACAGCCAGGGTCCATCACCGACACTCCAGGCCGCGCCACGCCGAGCGCGGCGAAGCTCATCGCCACACGGTGGTCCCCATGCGAGTCGACCGTCACAGGCCTGCCGTGCATGCCGGATGGATCGACCGTGATCGTCGAATCGGTCGTCGACACGGCGCAGCCGAACTTGGCCAGCTCGGTGGCAAGCGCCGACACCCGGTTGGACTCCTTCACGCGAAGCGTCTCGAGTCCGCGGATCCTCGTCGCGCCGCGCGCCAGCGCAGAGATTGCGCACACGCTGAGCGCACCGTCAGGCCAGCGGCTTCCATCAAGGTCGATGCCGCGAAGCTGGCCAGTGCCCTCGATGCCGATGCCGCCGGGCACCGTGATCTCGCGGGCACCCATCGCCACGAGTGCGGCGATGCATGCGGTGTCCGGCTGCCGTGACGTGCGCGGCAGCCCTCGGATCGTCGCGCGCGCATCGCGGATCGCCGCCGCAGCAGCCAGGAAGTACACCGCACTGCTCGCGTCGGGCTCAACGGACACGTCCGCGCCAGCGACCCGCTGCGGCTCGATGCGCACACGCGACAGCCGTCCGAGCGCATCGCGCTCCGTCGAGACCGGCACCCCGAACCTGCGCATCGTGTCGACCGTGAGCTCGACATACGACGCGCTCGTTGGCGCCTCGCGCATGACCAGGTCGATGCCGTGCTGAGTCCACGGCGCCATCAGCAGCAGTGCGCTGAGGAACTGGCTCGACGCGGTGCGCGCGGCCTCGACGATCCCGCCGCGCACGGCACCTGAGCCGCCGACCTCGATCGGAAGCCGACCCTCAGCCTCGGCGTAGCGCACTCGGGCGCCTGCCATGCGGAGCAGCTCCACTCCCTCGGCGACCGGACGCTCACGAAGCCGGGCGCTCCCATCGACAAGCACCGGCGACCGCGACAGTGCGCCGATCGCCAGCATGAATCGCACGGGTGCGCCGCCATCTCCCAGATGCACGCGGCACCCGCCTGCAGGTGACCCGCACGTGCCATGCACCGAGAGGGAATCCGTCTCCCATGTCGCACCCGCGCCCACCGCGCAGAGCGCACCAAGGAACAGGTCCGGGTCACGCGCACGAAGCGGCCGCAGCACACGTGATGTGCCGTCGGCGAGCGCCGCGAGCGCGTACATCCGGTTGGTCTCGCTCTTGGATCCCGGCGGCAACACCTCCACGACGAACGCACGACGGGCCGGAGTCACCGGACACGGGTCGGGCAGCGAAGCGACGCCGGCGATGGTGCCGCGCGCGGCGGCTGGCTCGATCATGGCTGCGCGGCGCGGCGGAAGACCGCGACCACATCCTCGACGGGGACCACAAACAGCCTGTTCTCACCCTCGAAGTCGACGGGAATGGCGTGCCGCGGGTTGAACAGCACGCGGTCGTACTGGACCACCGGATAGTTCGAGTCGCTGGCGACTTGGGCACTGATCGCCACGATGCGGCCAGTCAGCGTCGGGATCTCCATCTTGTCAGGAAGGTGAATTCCGACCTTGGTGACCTTCTTGTCCTCGTCCTTGCGAATGAGGACGCGCTTGCCCACAGGCTCGACGATCTCGAGCTTGCCGGTGCCGCTGTGAGCCGGACGTGCCATAGGGGCGACGATGATACTCCCGCGCGCCACGCCCACGCTGTACAACACACCGATGACCGAGAGCCTCAAGCGATTCGTGCGGGACATCGCGGATTTCCCAAAGCCGGGCATTGTCTTCAAGGACATCACCCCCCTGCTGCGTGACCCCGCGGGCTTTCGCGCCTCCGTGGAGCGCCTCAGCGCGATGCTCCCGACGGGGCTGCACGCCATCGTCGGCGTCGAAGCCCGCGGGTTCATCTTCGGCGCCGCCGTGGCCTCGCACCTCGGCGTGGGCTTCGTGCCCGCGCGCAAGAAGGCCAAGCTCCCCGCTGCGGTGGATCGCGTGACCTACGCGCTGGAATACGGCGAGGACTCCCTGGAG
>CAYPOZ010000231.1:0-3541 GCA_964412415.1 uncultured Isosphaeraceae bacterium
TCGCGGCGCATCCGGCCGCACGCGTGCAGGATCCGGCAAGCGCTGCTGCCGTGATGGCGCTCGCCGCACACTGCGCGCAGCGTGGCGAGCGGCCCCGGCGCATCCTCGACGCGTGCGCCGGACGCGGCACCAAGACGGTGCAGCTTGCGCGCGCATTCCCCGACTCTCAGGTCATCGCCACAGATCCCGATGCACAGCGCATGCGCGCGCTCAGGGCCCGCTGCGCACCATTCGCCAACGTCACCGTCTTGGACACCGACCAGCTCGGCACGCTCGCGGCTACGATCGACATCGCGGTGCTCGACGTGCCGTGCACGAACACGGGCACGCTCGCGCGGCGGCTTGAGGCCCGCTACCGCTGGAGCGACGACGAGCTGCGCGCGCTGCGCCGCATGCAGCGCGAGATCGCCGAGCACCACGCGGCGCTGCTTGACCGTTCCGTCGCCGGTCGCGGGGCGATCCTCTGGAGCACATGCAGCGTGGACCCCACGGAGAACCGCGAGCAGGCGAGCTGGATCGCGCAGATGTCGCGGGGCACCATCGAGATGGAGTCCATGCGATGGCCCTCAGGGGCGCCTGGCTCGCCGCCCGCCGAGTACTCCGACGGCTCGTACCACGCGATGGTGAGGCTGGGATAGCGGAGGGCTACGCGGCCGCGACAGGGTCCGCGGCCGTGAACACCGCCCGGAGCGCGTCCGGGCTGGTGGCGTTGAATGCGGAGTTCCTCGCCCGCGCACTCGAAAACAGGCGCGAGACTCGCGCAAGCGCCTGGATGTGGTCTGCGATGCGGTCGGGCGGCGCCACGATCATGCACACGAGGCGCACAGGCTGCCTGTCGATGGACTGGAAGTCCAGAGGCTCGCGGAGCGTTCCCACGGCCATGGCGATCGCGCGGATCCCCTGCGACTTTGCGTGCGGGACAGCGAGCCCTTCGCCGATGCCGGTCGAGCGCTGCTGCTCGCGCGCCAGCACGGCCTCGGTCAGCGCCTGTGCCTCCATGGCAGGGATCGAGCCGCTCTCCACCAGGACGCCCACGAGCTCGCGGATCGCGTCATCCCGGGTGGCCGCATCGAGCGGCACCTTGACGGCATCAGGCTGGAGGAGATCTGCGAAACGCACGCGTTCAGTCCGGTCGGCGAAGCGGGAAGCCGCAAATCATACGCCAACTGCGCACGTGCGTCACGGCGCCATGAGGGCGCGCAGGGCCTCCTGAAGCCCTAGATCGCCGGGCGCGAGCTCGAGCGCGCGCTTCACGGATGCGATCGCGTCCTCGCGGCGCTCGAGCCGAACGAGACCCATCGCGCGCACGCGCCACGCATTCGGATTCCCCGGATCGACAGCGATCGTCCGGCCGACCAGGCGCACGCCCTCCTCGACGTCGCCTGGCGCATCGCCATGCTCGATCAGCAGCAGCGAGAGACGGCGCACGCCAACGAGCTCGTCTGGCACCGCCGCATGGCGCGCACGCGCCATCGCAATGGCCTCGTCGGTGCGGCCAACGCCGGCAAGCCCCGTGATGCGCTCCTCCGCGAGGCGCCACCATGTGGGGTTGTCGCGCACTGCCGCATCCGCGAGCGCTTCGGCCTCCACATCGCGGCCCTGCGCCGCGAGAAGCCTCACCAGGGCTGCGGCCACAGGCTCCTCCGGCCGGGCCTCCCACATGCCGCGCACGACGGATTCTGCCGCGCCGATGTCGCCGAGCGCGGCAAGCAGCCGAGCACGGCGAAGAGCGATCATGCGCTCGCGGCCCGGGTAGATGCCCCAACCGCCGCCCTCGACAGGACCCGCAAGCGAGTAGAGGCGCAGCGCACGCTCCGCTTCGGACCGCATCGGCGGAGGAAGCTCAATGCGGTCCATCGAGATGAGCTGCTCGTCAGGGATCGTGATCGCCATGTCCGCGCGCTCGGCGCGCCAGCCGATGACGTTGATGGCGCCCGCGTGCGCGACCGCCGCGAGCGAGAGCGCGGTGACGCCGAGCCATCCCCACCCTCCGGCAACGATCCTGCCCGCGCGCACGAGCGCGAGCCGGTGGAACGACGCGTTTGCCGCAGTGAGCGTGCGCCAGCAGGTCCACAGCATGAACACCATGCAGGCGGCGATGCCGGACGCAAACAGCAGCGGCACCGTGGCGCGCGCCGGGCTCGTGCCGAAGGGGAAGTACACCGCAAGGAACACGACCGCCGCGAGCGCCGCCAGCGCGATCTCCTGCGGCCACGTGAGGTCGTGCCGCGGGCGCGGTGTGGCGGCTGGCGTGGATGACGGTCCCGATGGCGCCGCCGCACCGACCGATACGTCGCGCACCGCCCCGCCCCGCGCGGTGAGCGCATTGCTCGCGCCGAACCCGAAGTAGAGCGCGTCCTTGGGGCACACGCTCACGCAGTCCATGCACTTCATGCATCCGGAGTCGACGACCATCCCGTAGGCCGCGACCTCCTCGTGCACGCGCACGTTCGACGTGCACACCGCCGTGCAGTGCCCGCAGTGCTCGCATGCGTCGGTCACCCGGATGCGCGCGGGCGCGACCTCGTCGAGTGGCGCGAAGAACCCGCCGTACGGGCACCCATACGTGCAGTAGCCCTTCATGCCCAGGAAGTAGACGGTGAGGAACCCGCAGATCGCCAGGAACGGCACGCCCATCAGCCAGCCGGGGAACGTGGCCCAGAAGTCGCCCGTCACGAGATGCCACGTCCATCCCGGCCATCGGAGTTCAGGCTGCACGAACGGCGCAACCGCAAGCCGGTAGGCCACAGGCCACACGAACATGTAGAGCGCGAGGATCAGCGGCACCCACACCAGCAGCCGCGACCTGAACGGGCGCGGGCGGATGCCCACCTTCCCCAGCATCCACGCGCAGGCATCCTGCAGAAGCACGACATGGCACCCCCACCCGCAGAACCAGCGGCCGAGGATCGCGGTGCTTGCGAGCGCCGCAGCGAACAAGATGAAGCCGGCGTTGATCACGCCGTTCTTCACCGTCTCCATCGACTCGCTCGGCTCGACTGGCGTCAGCGTGCTGCCGGTGATGAGCCACTGCACCACATGCACGACAATCAGCAGCTGCACGATGCCAAGCACGACCGCACGACGCGGGCCCGACCGTGACTTGCGCACATGAGTGAGCTGGATGCCGCCTCCGCGGCTCCCCTTCCCGTGCGCCGGGCCGTCGCCAGACCTGCATCCGCTTGGTGCGGAGATGACAGGGAGCGGGATCGACCTCAGCGCACGCGCCATTGGCATCGATCGTAGGGTCGGGGCGCGCAAGGGCGCCTCCTATACTTCGCGGCTCACCATGCCCCGGGACTTCTACGAAGCGCTCGGTGTGCCACGCACGGCCACCGCAGACGAGATCAAGCGCGCACACCGCAAGCTTGTGAAGGAGTTCCACCCTGACCAGAACAAGAGCGAGGGCGCAGCTGAGCGCTTCCGCGAGGTGCAGGAGGCGTACGAGGTCCTCTCCGACGAGAAGAAGCGCGGTCTCTACGACCAGTTCGGCCACGCGGGCGTCTCCGGCGGTGGACCTGGGTTCGAGGGTTCGCCGCGC
>CAYPOZ010000232.1:0-3529 GCA_964412415.1 uncultured Isosphaeraceae bacterium
GAGCACGAGCTTGGTCTTGTTGCGCATCGAGGTCTGGAGCGCCTCGACGAGCGTCGCGATGCCGGAGGAGTCCATGTAGGGGACACCTGAGAGGTCGAGCACCAGCTTCGGCGGCTTCTCGGCCTGCACGGCGGCGATCGTCTTCTGCAGGCTCGGCGAGTGCGACATGTCGATCTCGCCCTTGGGGGTGAGCACCACAGTGGTCCCCTCGGTCGCCTGCTCTACAGTCATCGTCTTTGCCAATCGTTTGGACTCCTCTGGGCTTGATGCTAGCGCGGCGCCTCAGGTGCTGCGGCAGGAACTCGCTTCAGCATCCTCAGGCGCATGCCGCCGCCTGGGCGCTGCTCCCACGAGCACTCGTCCATCGTGTGCCTGATGAAGTGCACGCCGAGTCCGCCCGGTCGAACATCATCAAGGTCGCGGCCTCGGATCGCGCCAGGGTCGACGCTCACGCCAAGGTCCTCGATGACGACCTCGAGCGCCTCGGGACTCTCGTGGGTCCACACGCTGATCCAGATGCGGCCATCGCGCTGGCCCTTGTAGCCGTGACGCATCACGTTCGCGAGCGCCTCGTCCATCGCGAGGCTGATGTGGCCGCACGAGTGGTCATCGAACCCGCACTGGCCCGCAAGCGCATCCATCATGACGCGCACCGGGCGAAGGAACTCGGGGGCGCTGAAGATGCGAATCGAGATGTCTGGATCTCGGGACATGATGGGTGTCACCATATCACCCCGGTTGGGCGTCCGTGTTGCGTGGCGCCGCGCCTCAGATGGGGGGCTGGGGCGGCGGGTAGATCGTCGAGCTCTGCGGGCGCGCTGGCGGATCGAGCCTCTGCGCGATCACCCATTCGCGCCAGCGACGGTACCCCTCGAGGCGAAGGGGGAGCGGATCGGTGAAGTCGTAGCCGAGTGTCTGGCCGGTCATGCGCTCGAGCGCACCGATGGCCATCATGCGGATGAGGTCATCGTCGGAGCGGAGGCACTCAACGATCTCCGGGATCTGCTGCTTGCGCTCCTCGCGGACCGCAGACTCGATCGCGTAGACCTGCGCGCCGGGTGCGGGGTTCTTGAAGCCGCCCTCGGTGGCGCTCGGGGCGCACGCGGTGCAGGCCCAGACCGAGACTGCGGCAAGCATGCCTTGGGCAAGCATGGCTCGGAGGGCATTGCCTCGGAACGCTGGCTTGGATGGAAGGCCCTGAAGCGCCATGACTGCGAGCATAGGTTTCAGATGGGATCGCGCTAGTATCTGCCGCTTCATCCACCGATTCTCAACCTGGTCAAGGTCGACTGGCGCGGATAATCGGCACTAGGGACCTGCAATGTCCGCAGTTACAAGACCCACTTCGGATGCGCATTCGCCGGCCGCCGCCTCGGGACGCCGCGCTGCGCCGCTGGCTGAGATTCCCGAGGGCGTGTCGGAGGCCGTGCTTGTGCTCGACTTCGGCAGCCAGTACGCGCAGCTGATCGCGCGGCGCGTTCGCGAGGCTGGCGTCTTCAGCGTGCTCGTGCGGCCGGATGCGCCGGCCGCGGAGCTCGCGAAGCTGAAGCCCGCAGGCATCATCATGTCGGGCGGACCTTCGAGCGTGACGGACGCGGGCGCGCCGAGGTGCGACCCTGCGCTGCTCGACATCGGCGTGCCTGTGCTGGGCATCTGCTACGGGATGCAGCTCGCATGCCAGATGATGGGCAGCACCGTGAAGGGCGCACCGAGCCGCGAGTACGGGCGCGCGCACCTTGAGATCCGCGACGCGAAGGACATCTTCGCGGGCGTGCCTGACCGAACGGTGGTGTGGGCGAGCCACGGCGACCAGGTGCTCGACCTCGATCCCGGGTTCGAGGTGCTGGCGTCGACGCCAACTTGCCCGTTCGCTGCGGTGCGCCACCGCGCGCGCAAGTTCGTGGGCGTGCAGTTCCATCCGGAGGTGACGCACACGCCGCACGGCGCCGACATCCTGCGCAACTTCCTCTTCGGCGTCTGCGGGTGCCACGGCACCTGGCGCATGAGCGACTACGTCACGAGCGAGACCGCGCGTCTCAAGCGCGTGGTCGGCGACAGCCGGGTGATCTGCGGGCTGTCCGGGGGCGTCGACAGCTCGGTGGTGGCTGCGCTTCTTGCGCGTGCGATCGGTCCGCAGCTCGTGTGCATCTTTGTCGACAACGGGCTGCTCCGCAAGGGCGAGCGAAAGCTTGTCGAGGACACGTTCCGCGGGCACTTCGACATCGACCTCCGTGTGGTCGACGCGAGCGGCGCGTTCCTGTCCGACCTCGACGGCATCGAGGAGCCGCAGGAGAAGCGCCGTCGCATCGGCCACAGGTTCATCGAGGTGTTCCGCGAGGCGTCGGCCGGTGTGGGAGGTGACGTGCGGTTCCTCGCGCAGGGCACCCTCTATCCCGACGTGATCGAGAGCGGCCACGGCCATGCGGGCACCGCCGCGAACATCAAGCTTCACCACAACGTGGGCGGGCTCCCGGAGAAGCTCGGGTTCGAGCTCATCGAGCCGCTGCGCAGCCTCTTCAAGGATGAGGTGCGGACGCTCGGCGAGGTGCTCGGGCTCCCATCGCACATGGTGTGGCGGCATCCCTTCCCGGGACCTGGGCTCGCGGTGCGCTGCCTCGGCGGCGTGACGCGCGAGAAGCTCGAGATCCTGCGCGCATGCGACGAGATCCTGCTCGAGGAGATTGTCGCCGCGGACCTCTACCGCAAGACCGACCAGGTCTTTGCCGTGCTGACGCCGCTGCGCAGCGTGGGCGTGATGGGCGACGGCCGCACCTACGACCACGTGGTGGCGCTGCGTGCCGTGACCACTCAGGACTTCATGACCGCAGACTGGGCGCGGATTCCCTACGACGTGCTCGCGACGGTGTCGAGCCGCATCATCAACGAGGTGAAGGGCGTCAACCGCGTCGTCTACGACATCTCGAGCAAGCCGCCTGCCACCATCGAGTGGGAGTGAGCGGCTCGCCGGGCTCGGTCGCGGGCTTTGAGCAGCCGCGTGCCGTTGGCGTCAGATGTGAGCGGGAGCTCAGCGGCGCGCGCCGCCGGTGGGCGTCACGCCCTCGTGCGCGGGAGTGCCGGATGATCCGCCAGAGCGGCGCCACGCGTTGTGGAGCTGGTTCTGCGCGCAGTCGCGGTCCTCGAAGGTCGTGCCGCGCGGCCATCCCCAGACGTCATAGTAGGGGTCGCAGTAGGAGTTCCAGCCCCAGCCGCCGTAGTAGCTGTTGGACCCCCACTCGTCGGCGGTGTAGGTGAACGGCTGGTTCAGGTTGCCGGTGGTCGCCTCGCCCGAGGGTCCACCTGAGTAGTTCGGCCCGAGCATGCCGTAGTCGACAGGCGGCGTCCATCCGTAGTTCGCGTAGGGGTTGGCGACGCCCGAGGCGATGCCCATCTGGCTGAACTGGTAGTTGTTCGCCGCGCCCTGGCTGAACGCATAGTTGTAGTTGAAGCCGTCGCTGAAGTAGCCGCTCTTGTCCCATTGCTCCTGCAGCTCCTGCAGTCTAATGGTAAAGAGGTGCTCCTTATTTTTTCT
>CAYPOZ010000233.1:0-3522 GCA_964412415.1 uncultured Isosphaeraceae bacterium
GAACCCACGCCGCACTTGACGCGCGCCCTGCGGGCGCATTGAATACGCAGAGGTAGGGGCCGGCAGCCGCCCCTGCGACGTCATCTCAACCAAGGCTGCCAGCAAGGACCCCACCATGAAGCTCCATTTCGCAGTTGCCGCCTCTGTTGCCACGCTCGCGCTCGTCGGGTGCGGCGATTCGGGCTCCCGTACGACCAAGGTCACCCCCAAGCCGCCGCCGACCGAGAAGGTCAAGAGCCCTGATGCGGTCTTCGAGGAGGGCCACAAGCTCGAGAGCACCAGCAATGTGCCCGCCAGCGCTGTGCCTGGCACGATGGGGCCTGGCGGCAAGCCGGCCCCCAAGAACCCCGGCTGAATCGAGTTCACGTTCGTAGATTGACATGACCCGAGGCGGTGCGGCGCCCTGCGCCTCCCCGCCATCGGGTCATGTCCTTTTCGCGTGACTTTGATGCGCAATGCGCTGCGACTCTCAGAAGCCGCGGGTGAAGAGGTCGCGCAGCACCCCAAGGCCTTCGGTGAGCTTGGGCTTGGGGGCCGCGAAGCTCAGGCGCAGGTGCGTGTCGCGTTTGCTGAACACGCCACCAGGCACGACCAGCAGCCGCCGCTCGACAGCGCGCTCGCAGAACTGCTGCGCGCTCATGCCAAGCCGCTTGGGCACCTCGATGAACGCGTAGAACGCACCATGCGGCGTCGCAATCGTCGTGATGTCGCCGAGCGCATCCATCACCATGTCCCGCCGCGATGCGTACTCGGCGACGACTGGCGAGAGGTCGACGTTGAAGGCCTCGCTCGCAGCACACTGCAGCGGCGTCGGCGCGCAGATGTAGATGTGCTGCTGGAGCTTGGTCATCTGCGCAATAAGCCATGACGGGCCGGCGGCATAGCCGAGACGCCATCCGGTGGCGCCGTAGGTCTTGCCGAATCCCCGGATCAGGAGCATGTCCTTGCTGTGCCGCGCGGGGCTGGGGCAGCGTCCACCCTCGAGCGCGTCGCCGAAGACGAACCCGTCATAGATCTCGTCGGACACCAGCATGATGCCGCGGCGCGCGCACAGGTCTGCAATGTCACCGAGCTCCTGCCCCGACAGCACAACGCCGCAGGGATTGCCTGGGCTGTCCACAATCACCATCTTGGTGCGAGGAGTCAGCACCTGCTCGATGCGCGATGCCGTCATCCGAAAATCGGGATACGTGTCGACGGGCACAGTCACTGCGGCGCCCGCGAGCTTGGCAAGCTGCGGGTACAGCACGAACCAGGGGTCCGGAATGACGATCTCGTCACCTGCATCGAGGAGGCACAGCGCCGCAAGCACGAGGCCGCCGCTGGTGCCGTTCGTGACGATGAGCCCAAGACCGTCGTCCTTGCTCCACCCGATGTCGCCCTTGAGGTGATCCCAAATGGCGGCGTGCAGCTCCGGAACGCCTGCGGTAACCGAGTAGCCGTTGCGGTCGCCCTCAATGGCCCTGATCGCCGCACCCTTGATGCGCGGATCCACCGGGAAGTCCGGCTGGCCGAGCGACAGGTTGATCGGGTCGGCGATCTTCTGGCCGAGGTCGAAGATGCGACGAATGCCGGACGCCTCGACATCAAGCGCGCGATGGCTCAGCATGCGCTCCGACAGCGGAGCGTGTCGCGACACCTGCGTCATAGGACGCCGATCACTTCTTCTTGGCGCCGGCGCCTGCGGCCGCCTTCGCAGCCGGGGCTGCCTTGGCACCTGCAGCCGGGGCTGCGCCACCCGCTGCTTCCTCGCCGGCCTTCTTCGACGGCTTCTTGCCGGCGCTGACCTTGATCGAGCGCACCTTCACGATGCCGAGCGCCGAGTTCTTCTCGGGGTCGAACTTCTCGACTTCGGAGAGCTTGGCGATGCGCTCGGCGCGAGTGAGCACGTTGCGGTGCTGGCTGAGGGCGCCGGACTTGGACTTGAGGCTGCGGTGGATGCTCATGGCTGGCTCTTCTGGAGCTTGGGGTAGTAATCGCGGAAGTCGCTGTTTCCTCGCCGGAGCGCCTTCCATTGCGCGCCGACCTGCTTGATCTTCGCCTCGAGCGCCGTGATCTCTGGGCTGCCTCTTCCGTCGGAAGGGAAGCCCGGAAGGACGACCACTTGGCGAAGCCGACCATTATGACCGCCCCCGATGTGCGCATCAAGTCCATTGGCGCGGCAGAATTCGACCATCTCGGTGGCACCTGAGGGGTCGGTCGTGGCCAAAATGAAGTAATTGAGTCCGGGAAGCCGCGGATCGTCGCCCGTAAATGGGGTCAATCCGAGGCTAGGGGGCGAAGCGCCGGAAGGCTGCGCGCCGGCTGGCTGCGTACCGCCCAGCACGGGAAGCGCCGGCACCAAGCCGGCCGGACCATCGCCCGTGGCGGAGCCAGCGAGAGGGTCAACGAGCGGCGGCACGGGCGCCTGCATGGACTCGCGCTCGCCCGCACTCTTCCCGACGCCGTAGCCAACCACGTACGCGACCGTGACGAGCGCCACGCATGAGGCCAGCGCGAGCGCCACCACGCCCGTAGGAAGGCGAACCGAGCCACGACCCGGGACCGATGGCGAGGCATCCCTCACGGCGCGCCGCATCTCGTAGAGCGTTGGTGCTCCCCTTCTCATGCACGGATCCTACTGCGGGCTGCGGCAACCGATGACGCTCGCAGTCGCGAGCCCGCCTGCATGGGAAATCGACACGAGCCACCGGCTCAGCCCCTGCTGCTGCGCAAGCTCGTACGCGCGCCCATGGAGCCGCAGCACCGGCGCACCGCTCGGCTCGAGCCGTGTCTCAACGTCGGTCCATGCGATGCCGCTGCGCCATCCTGTCCCGAGCGCCTTGAGCGCAGCCTCCTTCACGGCAAAGCGTGCCGCCAGCCTCTCGGCGCGGCGCGAAGGGGTCGAGTCGCAGTCGCCGCGCTCATCGACCGTGAACACGCGCTCCAGAAACCGCTCGCCGTGGTCCGCAAGCATCCTCTCGATGCGCGCCACGTCAACGAGGTCAATCCCGTGCGCATGGGCGATCATCCTGATGCCCCTCCGCCGCGGTCCACCTGAAACGCCGCATTCGCGCTCCGAGCGCGCGAGGGGTCACCAAGCGGATCGGACGTGCCTGTCCACCGCGCGAGCGCCGATGCAAGTCCCCCACGCGGATCCACCCACTGCCGCGCATCGGCGCAGCATGGAGGGGATGCGCCTCCAAGCGCGAGTGCCGCCGCGAAGGCAGCGAGATCGAGGCGTGCACCGGAAGTCTCGCCGGGCGGACCGCGCATGCCGCTTGCCAGGAGGTCGACGATGCGCGCCCCTGCGACGCGGCGTCCGAGAGTGGCTGCGTGCATCGCCGGCTCGATGCCTGCCGCAATGAGCGCCGCAGGATCGACCCCAGATCCCACGAGCTCATGGGGGACATCAGCGCATGGAGCATCCGGGGCCTTACGAACCGAGAAGTCCGCGATCCGCACACCGTGGCGGTCTGCCGCTGCAGCAGCAGCCTGCCACGATTCGGCGGGCATCTCCGGAGGCAGGCTCACGCACACGAT
>CAYPOZ010000234.1:0-1557 GCA_964412415.1 uncultured Isosphaeraceae bacterium
TGGGTCCGGACGGGCGGCTGGCCGAGTGGGGCGACGGCGGCAGCGCGCTCGGTGCGCGGTCCGTCGATCTGATGGCGCCGGGCTCGGCGCTCGTGGTGTCCGACGGCGGCGGGCGCGCGGTCATCGCGTGTGGCACCTCGTATGCGTGCGCCATCGCGACCGGGGCCGTCGGCCGCCTGATGGCAGACGAGCCCGGGCTGGACCCCGGCGAGCTGATCGAGCGGCTTGTCGCGGATTCTCGGTCGCTCCCGGTTTCCTCGGCCGGCTTGCCCGCCTGCCGGGGCGGCATCCTTCGCTGGCCGCAGCCCCACTGAGGGCCTCGGGGGCGCCCACGGCGCCTCGTCGAGTTTCCTGCAAGTCGTCCCCGTGACCCCGTCCTACCCATGGGCAGCCATGTCGGCCGCGCCCATGCACCCTGGACCCCACGAGGACGTTCATGCGACAGCGAATCATCCTGCTTTCCATCATGAGCCTTGCGCTCCTGGCCGCCCTGGGCGGCTGCTCGCCCGAGCGTCGACACGCCTACGACTCGGCGATGAGGTCGACCTTCGCGGACCTGCGCGGCGGAGACATCGACTCCGCGAGCTCGTCCCTGGCGATCGCACGAAGCAACGCCGATGACGCGTCGCAGAAGCGCAAGGTCGAGCAGGTGTCCATCCTGATCTCGGGCGCGGAGGCCTACAGCCGCGGCGACCGCTCCGGTGCCGGGGCCGCATGGTCCGAGGCCGAGGCGCCCGAGATCCGCCAGGCGCTCGTCGCCAACCAGTCCACGCTCGGCGTGGCCATCACGCCCGCACGCACGAAGTGAGCCCACCCATGCGAAGCAGCATCAGCGTCATCCCCATCGTCCTTCACCTCGCCGCGTCGGCGATCGCCCAGGGCACCGGATCGCCCGCCTTCTCCCGGTCGGGCGTCGAGGGGGACGATGCGTCGCTCGCCTCCCCCGCGCCGGCCGCCGCCGGACGGGCGCCCCTCATGATCGCCTCGGCAGCACCCGCGATGCCGGAGCTCGCGTCCGCCCCGCGCCCGGTGGCCTCGTCTCCCGCCTCGCGGATGTCGGTCCCGTCGCTTGCCGCTCGGACGCCCTCGCAGCGCCGGGGGGTTGTCGGCGACTATGACTTCGGCGAGGTGGTGCAGACGCTGCGCGACTCCGTGCAGCCGCTCGCCGGCGAGATGGACACCGGGTTCCCGCGCTTCGTCGGCCAGATCGACGACGCGATCGCCCTGATGGACCAGGGGCGCAGCCAGGAGGCCGTGGCGCTCAGCTCGCAGGCGGTCGACGGGATCCTGTCCTCCCGCGACCAGATCGTCAACCCGCTCTGGGAAGCCCAGTTCTACCTCAACGAGCAGATCGCCGTGGTGCGTTCGCGCCTCGCGGAGAGCCTCTCCGCGAACGACCCCACCACGAAGAGCGGAAAGGCGAGCGCGCAGAGCGCGCAGATGCTCGACCAGATCGCGACCCGGATCGCGCAGACCAATGACCCGGTGCGCAAGAAGCGCCTGGTCGCGCACTACCGCACCATGCGGACGCTCACGAAGGTCCGCGCCAACACCCTG
>CAYPOZ010000234.1:1567-3512 GCA_964412415.1 uncultured Isosphaeraceae bacterium
ACGCCCGACCAGCGGAAGCTCTGGTTCGGCGTGCTGAAGGTCCTCGAGCAGGCGTCGATCGCCCACCAGCAGGTGCTCATGGGCTCCGAGTCGCTGTTCGCACAGCTTGACGGCACCGGCAGCCAGCTCCGCGACTACCTCGGGCTCATGCAGACCATGGAGGGCGTCGATGCGCTCCTTGGCTCCGTGCAGGGCGACGGCATGGCCTCGTTCGTCGACGGCATGCGCACGCTCCAGGAGCAGATGGAGACCTTCAGCGAGTCCATGCAGGGCGCGCTCGAGGCCAGCATGGTCGACCTCGAGTCCCGGGTCGATGCGTTGCAGTCCAGTGCCTCGGGCGGAAGCGGCGAGGGCGTGATGACTCCGACCGAGATCGACGAGGAACTCCAGTCCCGCATCAACCGCGTGGCGCCCGCCGGCGCCGCCAAGGAGTGATACCGATGAGAAACGCAAGGTTCGTGACCGTCGTGACCGTGATGCTCGCCGCCGGCGCCGGCATTGCCGCCCCGGCCCATGCCCAGGCCGCAGGCGCCGAGGTGCCCCGCGAGGTGACCACGGAGTTCCGCCAGCACGTGGTCAAGCGCGACAAGCTCGTGCGCGAGCTCCACTCGCTCGACCAGAAGGCCGCCGACGCAGTCATCGCCGGCGGGGCACCGAACGCCACGCACGCCCGGCAGATCGAGCTGCAGGACCAGGTCGACCTGATCCAGCTGCGGCTCGAGACCATGGCGGTGCGCTGGAACCTGGAGGTGCCTCCTGCCCCTGTCCCTGGCAAGGACCAGATGAACGAGGCCGAGGTCGTCGCCGCGAAGGTGGAAGGAGCGTTCATCACCGGCCGGGAGCGCACCGACCGTGCGCTGCAGGAACGTTGCCGGCAGATGATCGCCTCGATCAACGTCGATGCGTTCCTTGCGAGGGCCGAATGATGTCAGAGTTCTTCTTCCTCGGCGGCCCGCTCATGTGGCCCCTGGCCGGCTGCTCCGCGGTCCTCCTGGCGTACCTCTTCGAGCGTGCGGTGACCGCTTCCAGCCCTCGCTGGCGCGAGAGCAGCGAGGAGCGCGCCAAGCATCGCCGCTTCCTTCCCTTCTTCGTCGAGGTGGCCCCGGCCATCGGCCTGCTCGGCACCATGCAGGGCATCATCCAGTGCTTCAACGTGCTCGGCGGCGACAGTCCCGGACGCGAGGCGCTTGCCGGACTCGGCGTCGCGGCGATCACGACCGTGTACGGGCTGGTCATCGCGCTGGTCGCAAGCATCGCGATGTTCGCGCTTGACGCCCTCGCGCGCTGCGAGGATCGGGGGGGGCCGGCGTGATGTACCGGAGCTTCGTCGACCTGGTCTTCATCGTCCTCTGTGCCCAGGTCGACGTGGGCGCGGAGGGAGCCGAGCGGCTCCCGCTCGACCGGATGGGCATGATCGTCGTGGGCGAGGACCACCTCGCGATCGACGGCAACCGCTTCGACCGGCTCGAGGATGCGCTTGGGTCGATCGCGGCGGACAAGGCGGTGGTGGTGGTGCCGGAGTCGGAGGCCGTGTCGCACCACCGGATCGTGGCGGTCTGGTGGGACATCCACCGCACCGGACGCCACGTTGAGCTTGGCGTGCGCGCCGAGGGCGCGAAGGAGCGAACGTGAGTCGCAAGGTCCTTTGGGCGGCGGTGGCGGGCTCGGTCGCGTTGCACGCGTTGCTGCTCTGGCCGCGGCCGGTTGACCCGTCCGTCACGCCCACCCAGGCCACGGAGCAGCCGAAGGCGCTGGTCACGGTACGACCGTTGCCGACGCCTTCGACTGAGCCCGCCCCTGAACCCACGCCCGAACCCACCCCTGAACCAAGGCCGGCCGCCGAGTCCGCCGCGGTCGTGGCTCCGCCGCCGACGCCCGACCCGGCGCCGGCGTCGCTCGCTGCGGCGCCCGTGCCTGCGCCCGAACCGGCGCCGGCTTCCGGGCC
>CAYPOZ010000235.1:0-3436 GCA_964412415.1 uncultured Isosphaeraceae bacterium
GCTCGCGGTCAGGGGTGGCCAGGATGGCGGATGAGCGCACGTCAACGGCGGCACGAGGCGCGTTCCTGCTCGTGATGCTCGCGGGAGCCATGTGGCTGCGGATGGCCGTAGGGCGTGACCCTGTCACCGGCACGCTCGAGTGGACCTGGCCAGAGCCTTCGATCGCGTCGCTTCGCGCAGGGGCGCTGTGGTCAGCCGTGGTCGCGGGTGCGTCGCTCGGGCTCTCTGGCCTTCTGCTTCAGGTGCTGCTCCGCAATCCTCTGGCATCGCCGTTCGTGCTGGGCCTCTCGTCGGGTGCTGGGCTAGGTGCGACGCTTGCGGCATGGGCCGCAGGCGCTGCCGGTGCCGCGGGCGCAGGCGGCTGGATCGCTGCGCTTGCCGCAACGGGTGCAGTGCAGGTGCTGCCTGCGACGGTCGGCGCGCTGCTCACGCTCGGCATCGTGCTTGTGCTCGGGATGCGCAGGGGAGTGATCGAGCCTGTCTCGATGGTGCTTGCGGGCACCGTGGTGGCGGCCATCTGTGGGGCGCTCACGCTGCTCGTGCAATACGCGATGCCTCCAGTCAGCCGAGCCGATGCGGCCATCTGGTTCATGGGCCGTGTGCCTGAGCTTCCTGACCGGGCAGTGCTTGCGGTCGCAATCGCTGTGCTGGCGGTCACCGCCGCCTGGTCGGGGCTCTCTGCGCGCACGTTCGATGCGGCATCGGTGAGCGATGACGAGGCACGCAGCCTCGGTGTCCGTCTTGTCACGCTGCGGTTCGGGATGTACGTGGCCGCGGGCGCAACTGCGGCCACGAGTGTGGCGCTCTGCGGGCCGATCGCATTCGTGGGTTTCGTGGCGCCGCACGTCGCGCGGCTGCTGCTCGGGGCGCGTCATGGGCCGCTCGTGCTCGGAAGCATCGTGTCGGGCGCGCTTGTGCTTGTGGCGGCAGATGTGGCGCGGCAGGCGCTTGATCTTGGCATGGGTCGCATGCCGGTCGGTGTGCTGACGGCACTCGTGGGCGGTCCAGCCTTCCTGCTGGTGCTTCGGTCTTCGCGGCTCGGCTACGGGGGCAAGTCATGAGCCTGCGATGCAGCCTCACCACCTACTCGTATGCGCGGCATGGCCATGCGGCGGTGTCGGGCCTCAGTGCAGCGCTGGGCCCTGGCACCATCTGCAACGTGGTTGGCCGCAACGGCAGCGGCAAGAGCACCTTGCTGAGGCTTCTGTGCGGCATCGAGAGGCCGACGTCCGGCCATGTGACGTGGCTAGGCCGCGAGATGTGGTCGATGCGCGAGCCCCAGCGCGCGGCGGTGTGCGCATACGTGCCGCAGCGGCCCTCGCTCAGTGCGGCCTTCACGGTACGCGAGCTCGTATCGCTCGGGAAGCGTGCTCGAGCGCGAGGCCTTGACCGAGCAGGAAGCGGGCGAGACGCTGCGCCGTGCACCACATCGGCATCGCATCGCTGCTCGCTGACGAGGTGTGGTGGCTCGACGGTGGCCGACTCATCGGTGCAGGAGCGGCGATGCGCGTGCTGGACCCCGCCGCGCTTGAGCGCACCTTCGGCGTGCCATTCGGTGAGCACGCGGGTCAGGTCCTGCCTATCCTGCCCTCAGCGAGTCCATGAGCCAGTACGTCGTCATCTTCCTGATCGTGGCCGTGTTCCGCGGTGTCATCTGGGTGGTGCAGAAGGTGCAGCAGAACGCGAAGGCCCGTGAGGCGCTCATGGCGCAGCAGGGGAGCGCGCAGGCGGCTGCACCGGCACCGGCGCGCGCACCACGGCCGCCGCAGCGCGGCCAGGTGAGGCGGGTTGACCGGACTGCGGGAAACCGAGTTCGCGGAGGCTTGGGCGCGCGGACCGAGGGCCGCGCGGCGGTTGCGAAGTCTGGACAGCCGGTGGGTCCCTCCGCGGGCGGGTCTTCAGCCGCACCGGCGCAGGCGCGCCCTGATCCGGGGTCAAGGGAGGCGGCGATTGCTCGCCAGGCCATCCCGAGCGGAGCGCCTGCATCTAGGGCTTTCATCCGTGAGGCGCGCGTAGGTCGGTCTTCACAAGACGTGCGCAATCTGCTGCTCGAGCGGAGCTCCCTTCGCCAGGTCCTTCTCGCGCGCGAGATTCTGGGTCCTCCGCGTGGCATGACCGCGTAGGAGATGGCCTCTTCGGCATGGTCTGACGCGAAATGGGGGGGATATGTGGCGATTGTGGCCTCATCATGACTGGGATCATGAATCTCGCTATCCTTCCGCCACCATGATGGACATCCGAAAGCTCAAGGAACTGATCCGACTGATGGTCGACAATGACCTGACCGAGCTGGACCTCAAGGACAAGGAAGAGCAAGTCCTCCTCAAGCGGGGTCATGGGGGCACCGTGACCCACCTCGCGCCGACCCTGGTCAGCGCGCCCGCCCCGGCGCCTGCCGTAGCGGCGCCCACGACGAAGGCCGCAGCCCTTGCCGCCGCGGTCGCGGCGGATGACGATGCTGGGCTCGTGGCCATCGAGAGCCCGATGGTGGGCACCTTCTACGCGTCCCCCGGACCTGACAAGCCCGCCTTCATCAGTGTGGGCAGCGAGGTCGGACCTGACACGACTGTGTGCCTCGTCGAGGCCATGAAGATCTTCAACGAGATCAAGGCCGAGCGAAGCGGCACGGTGGCAAAGATCCTGGTCAAGAGTGGGCAGCCCGTGGAGTTCGGGCAGAAGCTCTTCCTCATCAGGCCCAGCTGAGCGACATGGCCATGTTCAAGAAGGTTCTCATCGCCAACCGCGGCGAGATTGCGTTGCGGATCATCCGCGCCTGCCGCGAGCTCGGCGCACGCACAGTGTGCGTCTACTCGAGCGCGGACCGCGGCGGGCCCTGGCTCGAGGCCGCCGACGAGTCGATCTGCATCGGTCCTGCGCCCTCAAAGGACTCGTACCTGCGCATTGACCGCATCATCGCGGCGGCTGAGGTGTCGCACGCGGACGCGGTCCATCCCGGCTACGGGTTTCTCTCGGAGAACTCGCACTTCGCGGAGGTGTGCCGCGACTCTGGCTTCGAGTTCATCGGCCCGAGCCCTGAGGCGATGAACCTGCTCGGCGACAAGGTCAACTGCAAGCGCCTCGCGAAGAAGTCAGGCACGCCGATCTTCCCGGGTACCGATGGCGGCATCGAGGACATGGAGGAGGCCGTCAAGGTTGCGCACGAGATCGGATATCCAGTCATCGTGAAGGCGGCTGGAGGCGGCGGTGGGCGCGGCATGCGAATTGCCCGCAACGAGGGCGAGCTGCGCGCGGGCATCGAGCAGGCGGGCCAGGAGGCGGCGGCTGCGTTCGGCAACCCGATGGTCTACGTGGAGAAGTACCTCGAGCACGCGCGCCACTTCGAGGTGCAGGTGATCGGCGACAAGCACGGCCATGCAGTGCACGTCAGCGAGCTCGACTGCTCGAGCCAGCGCGGGCACCAGATGCTGTTCGAGGA
>CAYPOZ010000236.1:0-1630 GCA_964412415.1 uncultured Isosphaeraceae bacterium
ATCCAGCCCAACGCTGGGATGAGCGACTCGATGTCGACCAGCGGCCTCCTCTGGCCCGCTGGGTTCTCGCTCTCCGACTGCTCGGCGAGCATCTCCATCAGGGGCGCAACAGCGACGCTCAACGACTTCACAGGCCGCCGCAAGTCCGGCACCGTGCGCGCACGCGGCGAGCTCGCAATGGACACGGGCCGCACCAGGGCCACGGTGAACCTCGACGGCATCGGGCTTGGCGAGTATGCGGTCAACATGGTGCCCTACGGCCGGCGCGCCGACGCGGTCGCCCTCTGGAGGCGGTACCGCCCGCGAGGCACGTTCGACGCGCAGATCAAGCTCTCCCAGGAGTCGGGGACGGACGCAATGGACGCGGTGCTGGTGATCGAGCCGCGGTCGTTCGGTCTCACGCTCTCGCGCGGGTCCGTCGACTTCGACTTCACGCAGGGCGCCCTTGTGGTGTCCGACACGTCGGTGCTCTGCCAGGGACTCTCGGGAACGCTTGGCGCCAAGGGCGGGCTGCGCTCGCCGATCTGCCTCGACGGCGCCTACGGCATCGACGAGGGCATGCTGCAGCTCGCCGGCGAGATCGACCGTCTCTCAGTGGGCAGCCCGGTCATCGGCGAGATCGTCGAGCGGCTCGGCACCGCCGAGCGCGCTGCCGCGCTCGACGCCTTCGCGCCTGAAGGGCTCGTCGACACGGACTTCTTCGTGATCACGCGCGGAGGTCTCGGAGCTCTCGGTGCGCGCCACGGGCGATCAGCTCTCGGTCGGTCCGCCGGGCAACCGGCTCGACCTGTGCTTCGATCCCCCTCTCTCGATCCGCAGCGACGCGGGCATGACGACGGTCCTCGCGCCCTCCGCCCGTTTCCGCGGTGGCGAGCTCTCGATCGATGCGTGGCTCATGAGCCGGGACGTGACTGTGCCGCTTGCAGGAGAGGCTTGCCTCATCGTGAACGCGACGGGACCTGCGCCGGGCCTGCTCGCGCTACTTCCTGAGGGCGCACGCCGCCCGCTGAATGCGGTCGGCTTCGGCTGGGATGGCGGGACCGATGGCGGAGTCGCGGTGGACATGACGGGATCCTTCGTGCTCGATGGCGGAAAGATGGCGATCGGGCCCGAGATTGGCGGGATCGACGCTCGTATCGGGGTGAGCGTGTCGCACAGGCCCGAGGGCACCGCATTCGATGTGGATGCCGATGGCACGCGCGCTGCCGTCGCGGGCAGGATGGTGGACGCCTTCCATGCGACGATCGGGCGGCCAGCTCCGACGGAGAATGTCATGATCGGCCCCGTGTGGGCGTCGATCGGCGGCGGAGTGCTTGATGTCGAGGGAACGATCTCCGACGGGCGCGGAGGCGACGGGTCGTGGTTCGTCGACGCGTCCATGGGCGGGTGCGCGCTCGCCGCGCTGCTGCCGCAGGAGGCCAAGGACGAGGATGGCGGCACGGGTGAACCGGCCGAGGCTGTGCCGGGCACCGTGCACGGGCGCATCACCGTGGCCGGGGTCGCAGGCGACCCCTCAAGCCGCGTCGGGAGCGGATCAGTCTGCGTGCGTGATGCAAGGCTCGCAGAGGTGCCGGTCGGACTTGCGCTGCTGCAGCTGACGCAGCTCATGCTTCCGCTCAACGCGAGCCTC
>CAYPOZ010000236.1:1640-2438 GCA_964412415.1 uncultured Isosphaeraceae bacterium
GCGCCGAGTCGAGGTTCTCGCTGATCGACAGCGTCATCCATTTCGACATGCTCGAGGCGGACTGCTCGACGCTCATCCTCTCGGGCCGAGGGTCGATGGACCTCTCGAGCGGCACGCTCGCGATCCGCCTTCGCAACCGCGGAACCGTGCCCCTGCTCTCCGACATCGTCGGAAGCGTGATGGAGCAGATCTTCCAGATCGACCTCCGCGGCACGCTCGAGGACCCGCGCGCGAGCATTGCCCCGATCCCGGCCATCGCGCCGATGCCGACACTTGCGGAGCAGGCGCCCGCCGCTGGAGCGGTGCGTTGAGCGGCATGGCACCCGAGCTCCGCGAGGCGATCCGAGAGCTTGTGCGGCTCGCGACGACGCAGCACATGGCGCATCCTGCCGACCGCACCCGGCTGGGCGCGGTCGAGGAGCTCGTCACGACGGCGCTTCGCGCGCTCGGAGATGACATCGACCTTGGGCAGGTCAAGCTGATGCGCCGGGCACTGCGCGAGATGCGCGCGTCATTCACGCTCTTCAACCACCACCGGTCGATCCGCAAGGTGGCGGTCTTCGGATCGGCGCGCACGCCGCCAGACCATCCCGACTACTCGGCGGCCCATGTCTTCACGCGCACCCTGGCCGACCGCGGATGGATGGCCATCACTGGCGCAGGCCCCGGCATCATGCAGGCGGGCATCGAGGGACCCTCGCCGGAGCAGGCCTTCGGCCTGGCGATCCGCCTGCCTTACGAGCAGAAGCCGGTGGAGGCGATCAGGCACGACCCGAAGCTGCTCGAGTTCCGCCACTT
>CAYPOZ010000236.1:2492-2947 GCA_964412415.1 uncultured Isosphaeraceae bacterium
GCGGCCGGAACGCGATCGTGCCGATCGTGCTCGTCGAGGGTGTGGGCCTCGACGGCAAGCCACTGGGCTACTGGTCGCGGTGGGAGACGTTCATGCGGGATGCCGTCTTCGCCGAGGGCTGGGTCGATGCGGATGAGCTCGCGCTCTACCGCATCGCCTCGAACCCCACGGAGGCCGCCGACATCGTGACCGGCTTCTACCGCCGCTACCGGTCGAGCAGGTGGGTTGGCGACCTGTTCGTGATGCGGCTCGATGCCCCCCTTCCCGATGGCGCAACCGGCACGCTGGCGCAGGAGTTCCGTGGCCTGCTCGCGAGCGGCACCATCGAGCAGGGCACGAGCCTCGACGGCGACGATGCGCCCAACGGGACGCCGCGCGTTTGGTTCCGCCACGACCGCCGGCGGTTCGGGCTCCTGCGGAAGATGATCGACAGGATCAATGCGCTGCCTCACGCC
>CAYPOZ010000236.1:2957-3432 GCA_964412415.1 uncultured Isosphaeraceae bacterium
TCGGCGCAGTGGGATGCGCGGGCGCGCCAGCTGAGGCGGGGCGTCCCGAAGGCGAGCCTGGCGACTCGGCGCCAGTCACTGAGGTGGCGGCAGACATGCCGTCCATGCGGGTGACCATGCCTGTGGACCGCGGGGATGTGGACGGGCTCGTCACGCTCACGTGGCAGGTTCCGGAGAACGAGAGCGTGATCCGCACCTGGTTCGCGTCGCACGAGCCGACGGGAACGGACCCCGCGGAGCTCGCGCGCATCGCGGCACAGGGATGGGCTGTCGCGCAGGTGCCGATCGACGCCTTACCCGATGCGCTCGTGTCGCTCGGCGGCAGCTTCGGCCACACCCGCACCTGGCACGGGCAAGCCCTCGAGTGGCGCGAGATCGCGGGCGCACGCGTGGAGGGCGGAGCTGCGGTGATGACAGGACCCAGGCCCGTGCGCCTCTCCGATGGCATCATCAGCCTGATGCTCCGCGGGTGGAC
>CAYPOZ010000237.1:0-3429 GCA_964412415.1 uncultured Isosphaeraceae bacterium
ACGTCCTTGCAGCCGATTGAGCCGAAGTTCGGGGCGCAGCAGTCGCCACCCTCGCCGCAACCGCCGCCGCTGACCGAGCCCTGCACGATGCTCATCGTGCCGGGACCGCCCTCGGTCGCAGCGTCGTACACGCCTACGGCGATGTAGTACTCGGTGCCCTGTGTTGCGGCGAACTCGAGCTTGCTCGAGAACCCGGCGCATCCGATGCCGTCGTCGTTGCAGGCGACCACGGTGAACGGATCGCAAGAGGTCTGCACGGAGAGGCGCGTGTCGACGCCGCCAGCCGTATTGCATGTCGACACTGTGAAGGTGTCAGTCGCCGTGGCGGTCCACTTGAACCACACCGCGTTGTGGTTCGCGTCGTCGCCGAACGTGCCCATGTCGCAGATGCCGGAGTAGTCGATCGTGTCGGTGCCGAGCGAGTTGTCGTAGGCGTTCTCGCCGAGCACGGCCTGCGCGGCATTCGCGCATCCGGCTCCGCCGCCGCCGCCGCCGCCGCCCACGGCCTCGAGCGTGAAGGTTCCAGGTCCACCGGCAGTGGTCGCGCTGTAGACGCCCACAAGGATGTAGTACTCCTGCCCGGCAGTGGCCGCGAAGTTCAGGCGGCTTGAGAACCCAGTGCAACCCGTGCCGTCATCGTTGCATGCGACAACGGTGAATGGGTCGCATGCGGTCTGCACCGAGAGTCGCGTGTCCACGCCACCAGCGGTGTTGCAGGTGGAGACCCGGAAGGTTCCAGTCTCGGTTGCGGTCCATCGGAACCACACGCCGTTGTGGTTCGCGTCATCGCCGAAGGTGCCCATGTCGCAGAGCCCGCCGTAGTCGACCGTCTCGCCGCCGCCTGAGTTGTTGTATGCATTGACTCCAAGGGTGGCCGTCGCGGCTGAGGCGCACGATGCGCCGCCCTGCGCCGAGGCAACGGAGGTCAAGCCTGCGGCGAGGAGTCCCGCGGTGATCATCAGGCGCGTCGAGAGTCGGGTCATCATGTGCTCCGGGTATGTGTCGGGATTCGCTCGTTGCACGAATCCAGGTGATCATGTCGGCCGCCAGTCCCCACGCAACCTGCAAAAGGTGCGGAATGGCAGCATCCGGTCGGGTCCGACAGTCGGATCCTACCTTCACAGGACCATAACACTAAATCCCCTCCCGCCAAGCCAGGTGGGGCGCCAAAGCGCAAAAGGTGCCACCAATTTTCGCACGTATGCGAAGGCAGCGATGGTCGGCGCGCGGGGCTTTCGCCTATTGTCCCGGCTCGGCAGGATTCTCGCCCCGCATCAAGGAACAACCATCCATGTCTTCGGCTGCCCTCACCGTCGGAACGCGCGCCCCCGCCTTCACGCTGCCCTCACGGCCCGGAAGCCTGGTGGATGTAGGGGCACTCGTGGGCAAGGAGCCGATCGTGCTCCTCTTCATGCCTCTCGCGTTCTCGGGCGTGTGCACTACCGAGGTCTGCACCCTCCGCGACGACTGGGCGAAGTGGGGCGCCTTGGGCGCAACCGTGCTTGGCATCACCGTCGACAGCCCCTTCGCCACCGAGAAGTTCCGTGAGATGGAGAAGATCCCGTTCCCGATCCTCTCGGACTTCAACAAGACGGTGGCGCGCTCATACGGAGTGCTCCACGAGGACCTTATGGGCCTTCATGGGGTCGCCAAGCGCTCCGTGTTCGTGATTGGCCGCGACGGGAAGGTCATGTATGCGTGGGTCACGGAGAACCCCGGCGTGCAGATTCCCTTCGAGGACGTGATGAAGGCGCTCGAGTCGGCCGCGCAGCCGGCGTGAGCGTCAACCGTCGGCTTGGCTGTCGACCGCCATGACGTTGGTCTTGGCGACGACCGTGTCACCGACCCTCACGGCGACGATCGTCGATCCTTCGGGCACCTTGAAGACGAGCTTCAAGGTGTGCGCGCCTGAGGAGGGAAGTGCGGGGAGCTGCCCGATGGATGCGATGAGGCGGGTCGAGTCGTAGAAGAGCTCGACCTTGTCGGTCTTCTCCCACACGTAGCCGCCTGGGCGGTACTGGTTGCCTTGGGAGTCGACAAGCGCGATGGGCGCGCCTCGGTTCATTGCGAGGGCGCTGTCATACACGTCCACCGGCAAGTTCTGCCCGCGCGAGACGTCGAGCATGACGATCTGCGTTCCCTTGTCGAAGAAGAACCCGCGGATGCGGTTGGAGCGGGATATGGACCCGGCACCGCCCTTCCCGAACTCGGCGCGCCCCTTGGTGATCCAGGTGCCCTGGTTGTTCTCGAGCACGTCCAGGCCCGAAACCTGGTTCGACGAGAGCTGTGCGGGCATCAGGCTGTTCTTGAGCTCCACAAGCCCCGGAACGATCGGCGCGTCGCTCGACTGGACCGCCGCAAGCACCTGCGCCGTTCCATCCGCGCTTCCGCCCGCGTCGCTGTCCGGCCTGAAGGCCGAGGCCATCTCCTGAGGCTGCGGCAGCTGCAGCCGGAGACCCTTCACCTGGATGAACTTCGGCGTGCGCCCCTCGATTGGTGCGGCCGGGAAGATCAGAACCAGCTCCACGGACTGCTGCCCGGGAACGCTCGATGCGTAGTTTGTCAGGTCGTCAAAGGCGTACGCCATCCGGCTGCCGCTGTCGTTGGGCTGAATCCACTGCGTCGGATGGACTGCGCGCGGAGCTGACCCGTCAGAGATGATGCGCACCTGCGCGGACGAGAGCGTGAACTGCTCGCCGCCGTCGAAGGCCGATGCATCAACCTGCACGGGCAGCGCATACGCGCCCTGCGACCCGTCGGGATTGCTGTACGCGGGGTCGAATGCGAGGGCACCGATCGTCAGCGCACCCGGCGCGATGGATGTCTTCCCTGCACCATCGCTGTACGAGTCGCGGTGCGCGCTGAGCGCCATGTCGGCGAGGCCCGGGTAGTACATCGCGAGGGCGGTCTGGCGTAGCGGAGAAAGGGCACCTTTGGAGAGCGTCGAGTAGAAGCCCTCCGTGAAGGATGCGACCGGCAGCCACATCGACTGGATGCGCGCCGGGGCGCCGCTTGCCTGCTGGTCGCGTGCGTAGCCGATGAACCCGCCGAGCTCCGTCGTCGACTGCATGAAGCCGGCGCTGATGAGCGTGATGCCCATCGTGAGCATGCCCGAGAGGAACCCGATTGCGCCGCCGACTGCGTAATTGGCCCAATGCGGGAACTCGAGGTTGGAGGGCGCGAGCTTGTCTGCCGCAAGCCGGAACAGGAACAGGAACAGCACGAACATCCCGCCGAGCGAGAGTCCCCACGCGTAGTCATCGAACCCTCCTCCAGACAGGAGGAAGTTGACGGTGATGGGCTCCCACAGTGCAAGCGCCATGGCGCCCGCGCACGCGACGCACACAAAGTGAAGGATCGAGCTGAACACGCCCTGGTTCGCCCACCAGTACGCGATGAGCAGCACGAGCGCAGCGACGATGAGGTTGA
>CAYPOZ010000238.1:0-3392 GCA_964412415.1 uncultured Isosphaeraceae bacterium
GCACGTACCCGCTGCCCGAGGCGCAGCTCGACCGCTTCTTCTTCAAGCTCGAGGTCGGCTACTCCACGCGCGACGAGCTCGCCGAGATCCTCAACCGCACCACTGCGGGCGAGCAGGTGCCGATCGAGCGCGTGATGGATGCGCCGACGATCCTTGCCTACCAGAAGCTGGTGCGGAAGGTCGCGATCGCGCCGCACATCCAGGACTACGCGGTGCGCCTGGTGCTGGCCACGCACCCCAAGGGCCAGTTCGCATCCACGATGACGAACCGGTTCCTGCGCTTCGGCGCGAGCCCCCGCGCGGCGCAGACGCTGGTACTGGGCGCGAAGGCCTATGCGCTGCTGGCCGGCCGCGGCCATGTGGGCGTGGAGGACATCCGCAAGTGCGCGCTGCCGGCACTGCGCCACCGCATCCTGATGAACTTCGAGGGCGAGGCCGAGGGCGTCGCCGCGGACCAGGTCATCCAGAACATCGTCGAGACGCTGTTTGAGGTCCGCGCGCAGCGCTGTCCCAAACTTTAGAAATGCCGTGACAATCCGGCGTTATGTGGGTTGCGCGGTCGATCCCAAAACGGACCTTCTGCGTATCGAGGCTTGAGTCGGGTGCGATCCCGGCCGATGCCCCTGCAAGGAGGCTCCCATGGACGATCGCCACACGTCTGCTGAGTCGAAGGCCCCGGGTCACGCGCGCATCGCGCCGGACACCGGGACGGGCACTGGTCACCTGCGTTTGGGCCCATGGCCCTTCGACGCTGACGATGGCTTCTGCGCCGACCTCGACGCTCCTGCCGGCGAGCGCGGCATCGTGGTCCGTGCCGGATGGCACATGTCGGGGCCGGGTGCAATGGGTTCGGGCGCTGGCGCGTCGGGCGCCGGATCCAACGACGCCAGCCGCACCAATCCGGGCAGCGTGGCCCGGGCCATCAATGACGCGGTGGATGCCGAGCGCGCACGCGCTGCGCAGGCTGACATCGCCATCAGGACCGAAATCGATCCCCACGCTGCGGGACTTCCCGCATCTCAGGTTGGACCCATCCTCGCGGGGCTCCTTGCCCGCGCTGTGGATGCATGCCTTGGCGCGGCCTCACGCGGCGACGCGCCGCTCGACGGCGACGAGATCGTGGTGGTGGCCCGCCTCGATGGAAGCTGGCTCCACCTGCACGTGATTGACGGCGCGGCCGCCCCCTCGGGCTGCACGACGGACACGCTGGGTCTTGGATCCGGCGCTGGTGCGTCCGCGCCTGGTGCCCGCGACAGCCACACCCCGCTGCTGATGGCCAATTCCACCGCCCGATCCATCGGCGGCACCCTCGAGCTGCGCAACGTGCCTTTCGGGCCCGGCACCCTGGCCACGGCCCGCCTTCCGCTGACGGCGTTCGCCGCAGCAGGTTGAGTTCGGCACCCTCGGCTGACCCGCCTCGACCTGAGCGGCCACTCGCTGGCGCGACGCCTGCAGGCCGCTCGCCACCCCCATCCGCACAAAAAACTCGCAAATCTGGCTTGGGATTGCGGCAACTGCGCCGCGTCCCGCGTTTCCTGTATTGGATACTGTGCGTATTGGAGTCCCGCATGCCCCTACACCACCGACTCGCCCGATTCACCACAAGCCTTGCGGTCATTGGCGCCATCAGCGCCATCGCCGCAGCGCAGTCCCCAGGCCTGCTTGAGCTTGGTGGCGCCGATCCCGGCGAGCCCGCGGGCTGGCAGGTGCCAGCGCAGATCCTTAGAGCGGTGCCAAGCACGTCAGGCGACTCGTTCGGATCGGTATCGGCCATGAACCGCGAAGGTGATGTGCTCGTCGTCGGTGCGCCGAACACGCGGCTTGCCAACGCCAATGGCGTCGGCGCCGTGCACATCTTCGAGCGCAACGAGTCAGGCGCATGGGCGCACGTCGCGCGCATCTTCTGCCCGCTCATCATCCTGCCCGGCGGTGCCGGCACCCAGACTGCGGCCTTTGCGCAGTTCGGTTCGAGCGTCGCCGCAAGCGGCAAGACGATCGTGGTTGGCGCATGGGGCTACTCGGGCCTGACGGGCCCGTCGTTCGGAGGCCGAGCATTCGTCTACACGCGCGCGAAGGACGGCCAGTGGGGCGTTCTTGGCGACGAGGACGAGATTCGCCCCAACGCCGAGCTCGTGTCCAACGAGATCGCCGCGATCGACCTTTTCGGGTACGCCGTCGGTGTGCATGTCGATGCGGGTGGTGCAGGGTGGATCGCGGTTGGTTCGAGCCTCCAGGGCGCGAGCGACACCGGCGCGATCTATGTCTTCGAGGGCTCGGGCAGCGACTGGTCGCAGGTGGCGAAGGTTGCACCGGCGGGACTGCAGCCACGCGACAACTTCGGATCGAAGATCGCGGTGGGCGACCGCACGCTGGTCGCCGGAGTGCAGAACGCCGACACCGACAACGGCGGCGTGAACGCTGGCCTCGCGTACCTCTTCCGCCGCGGCGGCGAACGCATCGGGTCGGGCACGTGGCCGAGTGCGCCTGTGGCCGTGCTTGAGGTGGATCCCGCGTCAGCCAACCCAGGCGATGCGTTCGGATGCGCTGTGGCCGTGTCTGCCGACGGGTCCACTGTCGCCGTCGGCGCCACTGGCGTGGACAACGCGCCCGACGGCACGATCAAGTCCGGCAACGGCGCCGCGTTTGTGTTCGCCGCCACCGACAAGGCCAAGTCCAGCTGGAGCCGCACCGGTGCGCTCTACCCACGCGAGTCCAATGCGAACAACTCCTTCGGCTTCTCGCTCGACGTGAGTTCCGACGGGCGAGCCGCGGTCGTGGGCAGCCCCGGCTACGACGCATCCGCGATCAACTCAGGCTGCGCGTTCGGGTTCCGGGTGAAGGATGCCGTGTGGATCCTCGAGGACGCGGACCTCTGGTCGACGAGCACGCTGCTCAACCAGTCGATCGGCCGCAGCGTGACGCTCTCCGGTGACGGCCAGCGCGCGACCGCAGGCAGCGAGTACCCCAACGCGGATCCCAGTGCAGTGTTCGCATGGACGTACGACCCCACGAACCCGCCCGGCGGCACAGACTCCGGAACGCCCCCCACTCCCGATGCGCCCGGCGCTGACCAGGTGGCCGGCGGCGGCAGTGGCGGCAACACCTCGGGACCACCCTCGGGCGGCGGCACTCCGCCCACCGGCCTCGGAGGCGGCGGACAGCAGACGGCGACGCCAGTGGCTCCCACGGTCTACCCATGGGGCGTCGCGCGCAACTCGGTCGTGCTCGTCAACCAAGGGGCGCGCGCGATCGGCATCGTTCCGACCGACGGGCTCCAGCGCGGCGGCGACACATCCTTCATCCCGATGGGCACCTACCCCGAAGGTCTCGTCCCGCTTGGCGTGGGCGACATCAACGGCGACCGCACCAGCGACGTGCTCTTCCTGCAGCCC
>CAYPOZ010000239.1:385-3375 GCA_964412415.1 uncultured Isosphaeraceae bacterium
CCTTGACCTCGCGGTACGGGGTCTGCAGGAAGCCGTAGTCGTCGATCTCGGCGTAGATGCCCAGCGAGGCGATGAGGCCGATGTTGGTGCCTTCCGGCGTCTCGATGGGGCAGATGCGGCCGTAGTGCGAGATGTGCACGTCACGCACCTCGAAGCCGGCGCGCTTGCGGTTGAGTCCGCCCGGGCCGAGCGCCGTGATGCGCCGCTCGTGCACGAGCATCGAGAGCGGGTTGGTCTGGTCGACCACCTGCGACAGCTCGCTCCGGCCGAAGAAGAACTCGATTGCGCTCGAGATCGACTTGGAGTTGACGAGGTCGGCGATCTTGAAGGCCGTCTCGGCCTGGTCGCGCATGCTCATGCGCTCCTGCACCGTGCGGCGGAGCTTCAGGAATCCCTTGCGCATCTCCTCCGTGGCGAGCTCGTCGAGCGTGCGGAGGCGGCGGTTGCCGAGGTGGTCGATGTCGTCGACGATCGCGCGGCTGCGGCGGTTGGGGTCCGCGGGCCGGCGCAGCTCCATGATGTAGCGGATGACCGCGAGGAAGTCCTCCGCCCGGAGCCGCTGAACGCGCTCGTCGGTGGGCGAGTAGTCGGGGTCGTCGAGGAACTTGCGGTTGATGCGGAAGCGGCCGACGCGGCCGAGCCTGTACCGGTTGTCGTCGAAGAACTTCTCGTGGAAGAGGTCCTTTGCCTTGTCGATCTGCGGCGGGTTGCCTGGGCGCAGGCGGCCGTAGATGCGCAGCAGCGCGGCCTCGTGCTCCGTGACCTCGGCAAGGAAGTCGAGCTTCTCCTCGGCGAGCGTGTTCAGGATGAGCGGGTCGCTCGGATTGGTGATCGCGCGGACCGTCTTGAGCGAGCTCGCCTGGATGTCGGAGACGCGGTCGCCGAATGGGGCGCCGACGCGGCAGAGCTCCTCGCCGGAGTCGCTGTCGACGATCATCTCGGCCGAGTAGTGCTCGGGCTTGAGCTTCTCGACCTTGACGTCCTCGACCTCGTAGAACTCCTCGAGGATTCCCTCGGTCGAGGAGAAGCGCTCGTCGAGCGCACGCAGGAAGGTGGTCGCGGCAATCTTGGTCGTCTGGTCGATGCGCATCGCCAGCACGTCCTTCTTGTTCACCTCGAGCTCGATCCACGAGCCGCGCTCGGGAATGATGCGCGCGCTGTGGAGCGGGCGGTCGCCGAAGCTCGATGCGATCGAGAAGTCGACGCCAGGCGAGCGGTGCAGCTGGCTCACGATGACGCGCTCGGCGCCGTTGACCACGAACTCGCCGCCTCCGAGCATGATCGGCACGTCGCCGAGGTAGATGTCCTCCTCCATGACCTCCTGCACGCCCTCGCGGCGCAGGCGCAGGCGCACCCGCCACGGGAGCCCGTAGGTAAGGCGGAGCTCGCGGCACTCCTCCTCGGTGTGCTGCGGCTCGCCGAACATGTAGGAGACGTACTCGAGCTTCATCGCCGAGTCGTAGCTCTCGATCGGGAAGACCTCGCGCAGCAGCGCTTCGAGCCCGATGTAGCCGTCGCGCTGCTCGTGCGCCTTGTCCTTCTGGAGGTAACGGTCGTACGCGGCCTTCTGGACGCGGACAAGGTTGGGGACGGGAATCGCGTCGCCGCGCTTGGAGAAGTCACGGACGTTCTTCGTGGCCATGGTCACCTCGTGGGGGCTGGCAAGTGCGTGCAGTAGCGAAGCCGGCGGGACGTTCCGCGACACGAGTCGGGACGTTCGCCACAGTTCTTCAGTTGCACGCAGGGGCCGGCCGCCAAGTCCCGCAGTCTAGCCAGAACTTGAGCAATTGCGCAACTGGTTGTGGGACAGGCTGGCACGCCATTTGCGCACCGTTCATCCACAGGTAGTCCATAACCAAAAGAAAACGGGTCCCGCCCTGAACTGGGCGGGACCCGTGGTCGATGCGTGGTGCAGGGGGCGACTGCCCCCGACGGTCACTTGAGGGTCGCCTTGGCGCCGGCGGCCTCGAGGGCAGCCTTGAGCTTGTCGGCGTCCTCCTTCGAGATCTTCTCCTTGACGGCCTTGGGGGCGCCGTCGACGAGGTCCTTCGCCTCCTTGAGGCCAAGACCGGTTGCCTCGCGGACAACCTTGATCACGTTGATCTTGCTGGCACCGGAGTTCTCGAGGATGACATCGAACTCGGTCTGCGCAGCGGCAGCGGGGGCTGCATCGCCGCCACCTGCGGCCGCCATCATCACGGCGCCACCGGCAGCGGGCTCGATGCCGTACTTGTCCTTCATGTAGTCGGCGAGGTCAACGGCCTCCTTCAGGGTGAGGGCCGCGATCGAGTCGCCGAGCTGGGTGATCTTTGCATCAAACGTCTTTGTCTCTTCTGACATGCGAATCTCCACTTGGGTTGTGCCGTCCAGAGGTGACGCCACATGGCGTCATTTCATCCTTGCGGAACCAGTGAACCGGCGGGAAGTCTGTGAAATGCCTCGAGCGGGCGGCTCACGCCTTGGCGGCGATCGCCTCGCCCTTCTCCAGGCGGGTCTGGATCTCCTTGACGATGCCGAGCACGCGCCGGCCAGGTGCCACCGCCGCTCCAACGACCTTGCGGCCGGGCGAGAGCGCGATGAGCACGACATTGGCCTGCGACTCCTCCTTCGTGGGGAACTCGGACAGCCGCTTGACGCCTGCCGCGCCGGCGTACCACTCGCCCTCGATGCATGCGCCCTTGAGGGTCATCTGCTCGACGCCCTTGGCCCACTTGATCACGTCGCGCGCAACGTTGACCACAGAGTCCGACCCGTACACGACAGCCGTCGGGCCGGCGAGCCCGGGGCCGAGCGCCTCAAGTGAGGTGCCCTTGAAGGCGTGCTTGGCGAGGGCGTTGCGCACGATGGTGACGCGCACCTTGCCCTCGCGGAACTTGCCGCGCATCGCAGAGGTCTGCGTGTTGGACATCCCGCGGATCTCGACGAGCACCGCGCCTTCGAGCCCGGCGAACCGGGTGCGGTACTCCTTGACGATGAGGTCCTTGACTGGC
>CAYPOZ010000240.1:0-3355 GCA_964412415.1 uncultured Isosphaeraceae bacterium
GGCCCACGAGCGTCAGCTCATCGATCATCTTGCACACCTTGCCCTCGGCCATCTTCTCGACGATCGGTGCGGGCTTGCCGGTGGCCTCTGCCTCGGCTCGCGCCTGGGCCTTCTTCTCGGTGACGAGGTTGGCGGGAAGGCCGCTCTCGTCGACTGCCTGCGGAAGCTCGAGAGCGCCGGCGATGTGCTGGCAGATGCCCTTGGCGGTCTCGGCGTCAAGCTCGCCCTCGTACTGCATGAGCACGCCGAGCTTGCCGTCGTGGTGCACGTACGAGCCGAAGTGGCCGCCGTGGTAGACGACGCCGCGTCCGAACGAGATGTTCTCGCCGGTCTTGATGCGGATGTCATCGACGCGCTTGGTGATCGCATCGCTGGCGGTCGCCTCGCCCGCGGGCAGCGCGAGCGTCATCTTGGCCACATCCTTCGCCATCGCCACGAACTCGGGGTTGCGCGCGGTGAAGTCGGTCTCGGCGCGGACCTCCACGATGGCGGCCTTGCCGCCCTCGATCGCGACGGCCACGGCGCCCTGGCCCGCGGCGCGGTCCGAGCGCGAGTCCATCTTGTCCTTGAGCTTCTCGCGCAGCAGCGCCTCCGCCTTGGCCATGTCGCCGCCGGACTCGGCAAGCGCGGTGCGGCAGTCGCCGAACCCGAGGCCAGTCTTCTGGCGCAGTGCCATCACGGTCTTCGCGTCAATGTTGACAGTGGTCATGTGGGATCCTCGGGTCGAGTGTTGCGGACTTCGTGAATCAGCCTGCTGCGGGCTCGGTGCCGGGGGCAGCGTCGGCGGCTCCCGCAGCCTCGCCGGCAGCGACCGGCTCGTCCATGCGGAACCGCGAGCGCATCGAGCGCTTGCGCACGATGATGTCGATGGAGCGCATCGAGTCGTCGTTGCCGGGCACCGGGATGTCAGCGAAGTCGGGGTCGCCGTCGGTGTCGATCAGGCACACCGTTGGGATGCCGAGGTTCTTCGCCTCACGGAGGGCGTTGGTCTCGCGGTTGGTGTCGATGGCGACGATTGCGCCAGGCAGGCGGGTCATCGAGCGCACGCCGTTGAGGTTGCGGTGGATCTTCTTGAGCTCGCGCGCAAGCTGCGATTCCATCTTCTTGGAGTAGCTCTTGATCTCGCCGGTGGCGACCAGTCCCTCGAGCTCCTCGAGCCTCTTGAGGCGGTCACGCACGGTGCGGAAGTTGGTGAGGAGCCCGCCGAGCCAGCGCTCGGTGATGTAGGGCATGCCGACTGCAGCGCAGTGCTGCTCGATTGCGCCGCGGGCCTGGCGCTTGGTGCCCACGAAGAGCACGTCCTTGCCCGAGCCAACCGTGCGGCTGACGAACTTCTTGGCCAGCAGGACACCCTTGACGGTCTCGCGGATGTCGATGATGTGGATCTGGTTCTTGATGCCGTGGATGTACGGCGCCATCTTCGGGTTCCAGTTCGAGCGGCGCTGCCCAAAGTGGATTCCGGCTTCGACGAGTTCGTTGACAAGTGACATGGTGGTTCCTTTCGGCCCCGCGTGGGCGGGGAGCGACACCGACGGGCGCGACCGATGGAGCCAGGGCTGTTGCCTCGGCTGACGCGCTCGTCCTTGAGGGCGCTTGGGGGTGGGCGTGCCCCGAACGGGGCCCGTCCCTCTTGGCATGGCCGCGGCACGCGCCTCGGCCGGTTCTCCCGCTCGGCCCATCGTGCCGGGCGGGTCTCGCGGGGGCGGTGCGGCACAGCGCAGCCCCGCTCACGCGAGCCGAGCAATGTACCCCGACCCCCGACAGAACCGCAAGTCCTCTGTGGCGAATGGGTTGGATGCGGATCCGGGCTCTCGGGCCCGGGTCCATCGCGGCGCCGCAGCGTGCCGTACCTCATTAGGATCGCGCCCATGATCGAGAGCGTGTTCAAGGCGTACGACATCCGGGCGACCTATCCAGATCCGCTGAATGAGGACGTGGCGTGGCGGGTGGGGTTCGCGACGGCCCGCTACCTGCTTGAGCGGGCGAAGGCAGATGGCCACGACCATCCCATGATGCGGCACATCGTGGTCGGCCGCGACATGCGCACCCACTCGCCGTCGCTCGCATCCGCGCTCAAGCATGGGATGCGCGACTATGGCGCGCATGTGGTGGACATCGGGATGGTCGACACGCCGATGACGTACTTCGCGGTCAACCACATCGGCTGCGCCGGCGCGGTGCAGGTGACGGCAAGCCACAATCCGTCGCGCTACAACGGATTCAAGGTCAGCCGCGTGCACGCGAAGCCGGTGGGCATGGGATCGGGACTCGAGCGCATCAAGGAGTGGGCAGTTGCGGCTCAGCGGCCTGCGGCCGCGCCTGCGGGCGGTCGCGAGGAGTCGCGCGACCTCTGGCGCGAGTACCGCGACCACCTGCTGAGGCTCATGGCCCCGTCGCTGCTCGAGGGTTCGCGAACGCTGCGTGTGGCGGTGGACGCGAGCAACGGGATGGCGGGCACCGCGGTCCCCAAGCTCTTCGACGACGTGCCGGGGCTCGCCATCGAGCGCATCAACTTCGACAACTCGACGGGGGAGTTCGTGCACGAGCCGAACCCGCTTGTGGAGGCCAACCTCGCTCAGGTGCGTGATGCGGTGCGGCGCGGCAAGGCAGATTTCGGCGTCTGCTTCGACGGCGACGCGGACCGCTGCGTCATCATTGACGAGCGCGGCGAGCCTGTGGGATGCGACCTGATCCTGGCGATGCTGGTGGGCGATGCGCTCAAGTCAGCTCCGGGCGCGGCGGTGGTGTACGACCTGCGCTCGTCGAGGTCCGTCGCGGAGGCGATCCAGGAGGCGGGCGGCGTGCCCGTCGAGAGCCGCGTCGGGCACGTGTTCATGAAGGCCAAGGTCGCAGAGACCGGAGCGCCGATCGGCGGCGAGCTCTCGGGACACTTCTACTTCGCGGACATGTTCAACGCCGACAGCGGCGTGCGGGCGTTTGTGTCAGTGGCAAGCGCGCTGGCATCGCGCGCGCCAGGCACCACGCTGTCGTCGATGGTGGCGCCCTTCAGGCGCTACTCGATGCGGGCGAGTGGTGGTGCAACGTGCGCATGTCGAACACCGAGCCCCTGCTGCGCCTCAACCTCGAGGCGCGCGATGCGGCCACGGTGGATCGCCAGGTGAGGGCGCTCGAGCCGATCCTCGGCCACCGCGTGGCGCACTAGGGTTCACGCCGCGGCGTTGCCGCCGCTCGTCTCGCGCCGATCACTCCGCGGCGTTTCCGCCGCTGTTCGCCTGACCCGCGTCGCCGTCGGGCCTGGCGCCCTGCATCCAGAGCGCCATGTCGGCGGTGTCGACCCAGCCGTCGCGGTTGAGGTCGGCCATGGCGATCTCGCCCATGCCCATCTTCCTCAGCT
>CAYPOZ010000241.1:0-1911 GCA_964412415.1 uncultured Isosphaeraceae bacterium
TCCAAAGCTCAACGACTTCGCGAAGTCGATCAACGAGTCCAAGCAGAACGTGAAGGTCTTCGGCATGAACGTGTGGGAGCGCGGCGAGCCCGGCGACGTCAGCACGAAGGTCTCCGAGTACTGGGCCAAGGAAGGCTTCGTCTTCCCCACGCTTATGGGCAATGAGGACATCGCCAAGGCCTACGGATGCGATGGCATCCCGCTGACGGTCGTGATCGGTCCCGATGGGGCCGTTGTCGCCGTGCACCAGGGCTTTGACGCGCAGATGGCCGACACCCTCAAGCGCGACGTGGAGAAGGCGCTCGGCGGCAGCAAGGGCTGATGCGCCGGGCGAAGATCCGGGCATGACGGCCAGCTCACCGTCATCGCTGTACATCATCGATGGGCACGCGCAGTTCTTCCGCGCGTACTACGCCATCCGCGGCGGGATGACCAGTCCCGTCACAGGCGAGTCCACGCAGATGGCGTACGGCTTCGTCGGCATGCTGCTGAAGCTGATCGCGGAGCAGCATCCCACGCATCTCGTGCTCGTTGTGGACGCCTCGGGTGACCGTGGCACCTTCAGGTCGCAGATCTACCCGGAGTACAAGGCTCACCGCGATCCGCCACCCGAGGACTTCGGTCCCCAGGCGGAGCGGTGCATGGAGTTCGCGCGGCTCGCCGGCATCCCGCTCTATGCGCTCGAGGAAGTTGAGGCCGACGACGTCATCGCCACGCTCGTGCGCAAGGCAAGGCGCGCAGATCCGGACATGCGGATCCGGATCGTGAGCAAGGACAAGGACCTCTCGCAGCTCCTCGACGACGGGGACATCTCGCTCTTCGATCCGCAGTCGGGGCAGGACATCGGCCCTGAGCAGCTCTTCGAGACCAAGGGAGTCCGTCCCTCGCAGGTCGTGGACATGCTCGCGCTGATGGGGGACTCGGTCGACAACGTGCCTGGCGTGCCCGGCATCGGGCCCAAGACTGCGGCGAGCCTGATCACGACATACGGATCGCTTGAGGGCGTGCTGGCGCACCTCGACGACCTGACGCCGAAGCGCCGGGAGTCGATTGCGGCGGCGCGCGGCCAGCTTCCGCTCGCGCGCCAGCTCGTGCGGCTCAAGGACGACTGCGACGTGCCGCTGGACCTTGATGCTGCGCGCGTTGACCCATCGAGGGGCGACCCCGCGCGTGCCATCGAGCTCCTTCGCGTGCTTGGGTTCGGACGCCTTCGCGATCAGGCGGCCAGGGCGCTCGGGGTGGCAGCGGGCGAGCCGGCACCGGTGGCCAGGCCAGCCGATGAGTCACCTCGGGCCCCGTCGCGACGAAAGGCGACTGTGCCAGCGCAGGACCGCGACGATGCTGCAGGCACGCTTTTCGCACTCGAAACGGACGACGATGCCGCGGCTGCCTCATCTGGCGCCGAGGGCATCGCCATCTCAGGCAAGTATGCGTGCATCCGTGACCGCGCATCGCTCGAGCGCGTGATCCGCGATGCAACGGCTGCGGCACGCGCAGGCATCAGCGTCGCGTTCGACACGGAGACCGATGGCCTCTCCACCGTGCATGCGAACCTATGCGGCATCAGCATGTCGTGGTCGGACGGCCAGGGCGTGTACATCCCGGTGCGCGGGCCTGAGGGCGAGCGGCGCCTCGGCCTCGAGGAGGTGCGAGCCACCGTTGCCCCGTTCCTTGCGAACGGGCAGCTGCCCAAGTGCGCGCACAACGCCAAGTTCGACCTGCAGATCCTGCAGCGTCACGGCATGCCCGTGCACGGCCTCGCGGGCGACTCGATGGTGGCGAGCCATCTCGCCGATGCGTCGCGCCCGAGCCACGGGCTCGACGGCCTTTCCGAGGCGGTGCTCGGTCACCGCTGCATCCCGATCACCGCACTCATCGGGAGCGGCGCGTTCCAGCGCACCTTCGACACGG
>CAYPOZ010000241.1:1921-2389 GCA_964412415.1 uncultured Isosphaeraceae bacterium
GACACGGTGCCGCTTGAGCCGGCCACCGAGTATGCGGCAGAGGATGCGGACATCGCCGGGCGCCTCGACCGCCACTTCCACGCGATCGTCGTGCGCGACGGCATGGAGCGCCTCTACCGCGAGGTGGAGCTGCCGCTCGTTCAGGTGCTCGCGGACATGGAGCTTGCGGGCATCGGCGTTGATGGTGCCGAACTTGACCGGCAGCGGGAGCGCCTCCGCGGCGAGGTCGACAGGCTCCGCGAGGCGATCGCCCGCGAGGCGCCGCACCCGTTCAATCCGGACAGTCCCAGGCAGCTCGCGGCCGCGCTCTTCAACAAGCCCACCGACGTGCCGCCCGGCCTTGGGCTGCGCATCGTCAAGCGCACCAAGACAGGCGCAAGCACCGATGCGGAGGTGCTCGAGAAGCTCGCCGCGGACCCCTCGATCGACAGCGAGATCCCTGCGCGCATCGTGGAGTACCGCCAGCTC
>CAYPOZ010000241.1:2399-3329 GCA_964412415.1 uncultured Isosphaeraceae bacterium
TCAGACGGGGCGCATCCATGCATCCTTCCACCAGACGGGCACCGCCACCGGCAGGCTCAGCTCGAGCGACCCCAACCTGCAGAACATCCCGATCCGCACCGAGGTTGGACGCGACATCCGGCGCGCGTTTGTCGCACGGCCAGGACACGCGCTGCTCAGCTGCGACTACTCGCAGATCGAGCTTCGCGTGCTTGCGCACCTCTCAGGGGATCCCGCGCTCTGCGAGGCATTCAGGCGCGATGCGGACATCCATGTGGCGGTGGCTGCAGAGGTGTTCGGCGTGCGGCCCGAGCAGGTGACGGATGCGCAGCGCGGTGCGGCCAAGATGGTCAACTTCGGCATCGTCTACGGCATCACGCCGTTCGGGCTCGCGCGGCGGCTCGGCGCGGGTACCAGCATCGAGCGCGCCCGCGAGATCATCGAGGGCTACCGTGCGCGCTTCTCGCGCATCGATGCGTTCCTCGCGCAGTGTGTGGCGCACGCGAAGGAGCATGGATACGTGGAGACGATCCTGGGCCGGCGACACCCGGTGCCGCAGGTCCACTCGCGGAACCCAGGGGAGCGCGCGCTTGGCGAGCGCATGGCGATCAACTCGGTGGTGCAGGGGAGCGCGGCCGACCTGATCAAGGTGGCTATGGTCCGCATCCAATGCGACATCTCGCGCGATTGCCCAGGCGCACGATTGCTCCTGCAGATCCATGACGAGCTCCTCTTCGAGGTGCCCGCGGGGCGGGTGGCCTCCACCCAGGCTTGGGTGGTGGAGCGCATGGAGAGTGCGATGGCGCTCGACGTGCCGCTTCGTGTGGGCTCCGCCAGCGGCGCGAACTGGCTCGAGGCATCATGAATGCCACCGCAACGAAAACGGCCCCCGCAATCGCGAGGGCCGTTGTTCATTTCAGCGAGGCGGACGGGAATCGAACCCGCAACCAC
>CAYPOZ010000242.1:0-3329 GCA_964412415.1 uncultured Isosphaeraceae bacterium
TTTGGAGCGCAGGCGCATTTCACGCCACAGCCGCATCACCTCGAGAGCTTCGGCGAGATCGACGGGCATGTGTTCCAGTTCCTGCCGCCCTTCAGCGACACGAGCGCCGACCGAATCCCGTACGGCGTGGCCACGCGCGTTGCGCTGACGCGAAACGGCGTCACGCGCCAGTTGACGCTCTCGATCAACGGGCAGCCGCAGTGGTCCATCGCCGATCCGCTCGGCAAGGCGATCCCGGATCCCAAGGGCAACATCATCCTGTTCGTGGACGACACGGTCACCAACTCCGTGGAGACGTGCGCGGGCAGCGTGTCGAGGATCACGATCTCGAGCGGCTCGGCGAAGTGAGGCGGGTGGCTGCGTTCGCACGCGGATTTGCGCACGGCGGCGGCGCTGTGCCTGGATCGGATCAGCGCACCACGGTGCCCGGATCCCGGACAAGGTCCTCCATGCTCAGCACATGGACCTCCTTCGAGAGGTGATAGCTGCGTTCGACGGGTGCGACGACCGTGAGCCGCCGGAGGTCCAGCGTCTTGAGTGCGATCCTGATCGATGGCGTGATCGACGGGGCGTCAGTCCTCTTCACTTCGACGCCGTACCTGCGGTCGCCGCGGAAGAGCAGAAGGTCCAGTTCGGCGCCCTGGTGCGTGGACCACCAGTACGCATCCGTGTGCGGCGCGCGGGCCAGGATCTCCTCGACCGCAAGGCCCTCCCACGATGCGCCGCACCTGGGATTTGAGAGCAGGGAGCGTTCGGAATCGATTCCCAGCAGGGAGTGGGCAAGGCCGGAGTCGCGGAAGTAGATGCGAGGCGACTTCACCTGGCGCTTTCCGATGTTCGCATACCAGGGCTGGAGTTGGCGAACCATGAAGGTGCCGGTGAGGATATCGAGATAGGATCGTACGGTCTTGTCGGTCAGGCCCTGGTCATGGACGAAACGCACGAAGGAGCGTCGGGACGCTGATGCCCAGGCTGCTTGACACTGCGGCATGGTTCACCACCTGGCCGTGGTGATGCGCGAGCATTGTCCAGAGGCGCCAGACCGTCGGACTAGGCAGCCGGCTTTGGTAGAAGGGGAGGTCGCGCTCGATGAGGGCGGCCAGGAAGCTTGACCGCCACGCAATGCTGTCCTGCATGCTGCGCGCCAGGAACGAGCGGGGGAACCCGCCGCGGAGCCAGCGGCGCGCCACTGTGCCAATGCCGCACTCCTGCATGGTCAACGTGCCCAGCTCGACGACCTCGATGCGTCCGGCAAGCGACTCCGAGGACTGGCGCAGCATCTCAGGAGAGGCGCTGCCGAGGATGAGGAACCGGGAACGCCGGGGTCGTCGGTCAGCAAGCACGCGCAGCACGGGGAAGAGGTCGGGTCGCCGCTGGACTTCGTCAATGACGATCGTGCCACGGAGGGGCGCCAGCGCGGCCATCGGCTCCTGAAGGCGCGCGAGGTCCGATGGGGACTCGAGGTCAAAGTAGTTCGTAGCGCTGGCCGGCAGGACCATCCGTGCAAGCGTCGTCTTGCCGCACTGGCGGGGGCCCAGGAGGAGGGTGATCGGGGCGCGCCGGAGCGAACTGCGGATGCTGCCAAGGGCGTCGGGCCGTCGGATCATGCACCCATTCTACCATGAAAAACGGTATACGCACTATACGAATTTCATGGTAACTCGAGGCGTGCTGGCCTACGGCCCGAGCGCTTCCGGCGTGATGTCCTTCACGCAGCGGAAGCCGAGGTGGCCGAGTCCGGTGTCTGGCGTGCAGCCCCTGCGCGCGCTCGGGCGGTAGCTCGAGCAGTACGAGGGGTTGCAGAGGTACGAGCCGCCGCGGTGCGCGCGCTCGCCCTGCGCAAACTCGTCGGAGCACCACTCCCACGCGTTGCCGGCCATGTCCACGAGCCCGTAGCCGTTGGGCGGGTAGGTGCCCACCGGCGCGGTGCGCACGAAGCCGTCGTCTGCGGTGTTGCGGTGGGGGAAGTCGCCTTGCCACACGTTGCACCGCGTCGCGTCGAGCGGACCGTCGCCCCATACGAAGCGCTTGCCTTCAAGGCCGCCGCGCGCAGCACGTTCCCACTCGGCCTCGGTGGGAAGTCGCTTGCCCGCCCACGTGGCGTAGGCGACGGCGTCATGGAATGCGATCTGCACTGCGGGGTGATCCATGCGACTCGTGATGTCGCTGCCCGGACCCTCGGGATGGCGCCAGCATGCGCCCGGTGTCCATGTCCACCAGCCGGAGACGTCGTTGAGCGGCACCGGCCCGCTCGGTGGCGTGAACACAAGCGCGCCCGGCTGCAGCATCTCGTCGGGCGGCTTCGGCGTGCCTGGCGGCACCTGCTGCCTGATGACCTCCCAGTCGACCGGGCGCTCTGCGATCGTGACGTATCCGGTCGCCTTCACGAACTCCGAGAACTGCGCGTTCGTGACTTCGGTGCGGTCCATCAGGAACGCATCGACCTTCACTCGCCGCACGGGCCTCTCGTTTGGCTGCGCGTCGGGCGCATCACTTCCCATTGTGAACTCGCCCGCGGGTATGAGCACCATGCCGGGCGGGATGTCGACTGCGGTTGGCGCGGGCGTTTCGTTGGCCGCGGACGTTGCGATGACCGCGGGCGTTTCGATTGGTGCGGGAGCCGATGCAGGTACTGGCGCCGAATCGCTGCACCCGCCAAGCGCCATCGTCACGGCAGCGAGAGCGAGGGAAGTGACCGATGGAGATGCTGCTGGCGTCATGTGCTCGGTCGACTCGACGAGTGTAGATCCGGCCGCGCATGGGTCGCGGCGGTCGAGGGGAGTTCTCGATGGCTCGCGAGAGATTCTTGGCGCGTTTGAGCCGCTACCCTCCGCACGCTCCACGCATGGCACCCGCAACCGCCTCACGTCCTCACCAATCGACCGCACGGACAGTGACGGCTGCGATCTTCGGCAACGTCCTCGAGTGGTTTGACTACGCGGTCTTCGGATTCCTGATCGCACCGATCGGGAAGGCGTTCTTTCCTGCGGAGTCTGCGGTTGGCCAGACGCTCAGCGCATGGCTCGTGTTCGCCATCGGCTTCTTCGCGCGGCCGCTCGGAGGCATCGTGCTTGGCCGGCTCGGCGACCGCAAGGGGCGGCGGTGGCTGCTCACCATCTCGGTGTCGCTCATCGCCGGCAGCACGCTCGCGATCGGTTGCCTTCCGACATTCGAGCAGGCCGGGTGGCTCGCAACTGCCGGACTTGTGGCGTGCCGCATCGTGCAGGGCTTCTCGCTCGGCGGCGAGTTCACCGGGAGCATGGCCTATGCGACAGAGCATGCCAAGCCATCCATGCGCGGCATCGTCGGAGGCACTACGGCGGAAGGGG
>CAYPOZ010000243.1:0-1445 GCA_964412415.1 uncultured Isosphaeraceae bacterium
ACTCGCGTGAGGTGTCTATGGCATTCATGGCGAGCATGCCGCGCTCGTCCGAGGTCGCCACGGCGCGAAGCTGGCGCTCGAACTTCCCCTTCGCGACATTCTGAGTCACTTTCACGTGGGGCGCCGGCTGCCCCGAAAGTCCATCGACGACCTCGAGCTGGACTGGTCGGGTGGTATGGAGCGGAGTGCAGCCGGCAAGAGAGAGCACTGCTGAAGTCAGCAGCAGTCCGGTGACCACGACGGCATGGGGTGGGCGTTGCGGCATGGAAGGGCTCCTGTGGGAGACGGACGCACATATCCCACGTGCGTGAGGCTTTGCAGCAGCAACGGCGATTCGTGGCCACAATCGCTGGAATAGGAGCGTCGCGCTCACATAGGGGGTGCAGGTACGTCCATGAGAGACAGCCCTGTGTGGCGGATGTGCCATCCCTGCGCGACCGGACCGCGACCGACGCGAGAGGGCTCAATGTCTTTCGCCATGCTGGTGACGCTCCATGAGTGACGATCGCACAAAGGCTGGGTGGAAGGCGATCGGTGCGTTCCTCCTCACGCTTGTCTTCTACTGGTATGACCGCAACAGCATGACCTAGCGCGTTGTGCTTTGGACGCCACGTGCAGGGGTCCATTGACCGAGGCCACTGAGTTCCTGCACGCGACCTGATTCGGACGCGCCATGCCACTCCGCCTGAGCGGGAGGCAGCGTGGAACATCACGTTCATCGCCTGCTCAGTCCGGGAGGCCGAGGAGCGGACCGTCGTTGAGACGGACCAGCACACGAGTTGGTGTGCGGATGAGCTCGACCTGGTACCCAGCTGACTCGAGCAGCTCGATGAGCTCGTCGTCGGTCAGTTCACGGATGTCCGGGCCGAGTCGCTGCGCGACGGTGGCCGGCGGCTCAGACGCGGGCCTTGGGATCACGCTCCATGTCGCGACGGAAAGCACGAGCACCGCGAGACCGGCGAGGCGCGTGCGGCGGCGGACCATCTGGCGGCGACGGCGGCGATCGAGCGCGTCCATCGCGGCGTCGAGGATCTGCGTGCGGCGGTTCTCCAAGGTCATCGAGTCCTCCTCGGTTCTCGTGCGGCGTCGATCGCGCGGCGTATCCGGCTCTCGGCCGCATGCTCGCCGAGCCCGAGATGGCGGGCGATCTGGCGAACTGTCATCCCAACAGTCCAGCGAAGTCGAAGCAGAAGCCGCTGCTCCTCGTCGAGCAGCGCCTCGAGCGCGGTGACCTCGTCGGCGAGCTCCGCCTCGAGATCCGCTCGAGCATGTTCGTGCGGCCGCGGCATGCGGGACTCGCGGCGGCCGCGGCTCGCATCGGCCCTGATCCGATCCAGCGCTGACGAGAGCGCAGCCTTCGCGAGCCAGGCATCGAGCGCCACGAGTGACGCGAGCGGCGGCAGCGATTCCGCAGTCCGAACGAAGGCGTCCTGCACGCAGTCGAG
>CAYPOZ010000243.1:1455-3320 GCA_964412415.1 uncultured Isosphaeraceae bacterium
AGGGCGAGATACTCGTCGCAGCGCACACGTGCACGCACCAGTCCCACGAGCCGATCGAAGCGTCGCATGAACAGGTCCCCGAGTGCATCACGCGAGCCCGCCGCGATCTCGTGCGAGACACGGCGAGCCCACGCGTCGTCCTCGACGTCGGCGCCCTCTTGCGGCATCCATTCGGCTCAGCGGGCCGCGGGGGTCTCGCCCTTGGAACCTTCGGCGGCAGGCTCAGGCTTGGCGAAGCCGTCCTTGCTGACGTTGAATCCAGTCCGAATCACTGTGTCTGCGATGCGCATCACATCCTTGGTGCCGCTGACGATCAGGAGGCCCGAAGGAGCATGGAACGCGACCTGCAGCGTTGTGTCGCTGCTCACGTCGGCAATGCCCGCGAGCGAGCAGGCCATCTCGATCGCAGAACGGACATCGCGAACGAGGTCAGCAGGCGGCACAGCCTGGCCGTCCGGAGCGTTCAGCCGATAGACGTTGACCTCGCGGATCATGGATTTGGAGGTAGGTGCCGGCGGCGCCGGCTCGAACACCCGGTAGAGCTCCACACGATAGCGAGTCTTGCCGTCGAGGGCTGGTTCGGCAGCCTCGATGGGAGCCACCTGCGGAAAGATCGAGGCGGTCGGACTCGCCGGATCCCGCATCGGCGTCTGATTGAGATTCTCCATGACCGTACCCAGCGACACGCCGCGCAGCGAGACCGGCGGTGCCGCCAGACGTCCTGCGTTGCCATCGATCACGATGTTCTGGAAGCCCGACGCCGCGCGCAGCGCCGCGACGAAGTCCTCGAGCGTGCCGCCCGGGAAGTCCAGGTCGAAGCGTTCCTTGAGCGCACCGAGCATCTGCATCACCTCGCGCTTCCATATCTCGAACTGCGCGCGGCAGTACCTAGGGTTACTTGGTTCGGTGAACACCAGTAGCGACCCGCCACCGTCACCTTCCTTTACCTCGATTCCTGAACGGTCGCCGGGTGTCTTCGCGTCGATGAAGGCCTTTGCCGACTCCGCGAGGAGCCGGCTGGAATCGCTGCCGAAGCCGGACCATGGCAGCGCGATGGTCTCGGTTCCGTCGCGAGGTGTTGCCGGTTGAGGCGGCGTGGGGGGGTTCGCGGGAGCTTGAGGGGCGGCGAGGGCGAGCGTGAGGATCATTCCGGTCAGCATGGGGTCTCCTTAGATGGACGAGTGGATGAAGGGAAGACGGAGCCGCACCGTCCAATCCGTCACGCGGTACGACAGTTTCCCACAGTCCGGTCAGTTGGCTCCTGGCCAGTTCCCACCCTCTGAATCACATTCCGATGAGGGATCATCGAGAAATCAAGGGTAAACCGCAGGTCCTTCGTGGCATCCTCCGCGCGTCCCAATGCATTTGTCAGGCGCCCGGCCTGTGAAAAGGCGGGTTGGCCATTCTCGACCAACCCGCTTTGGTAACTCCCTGACCGAAACGGCTTCAAACGGCGGTCGAGTCGCCCGTGCCGCTCCGAGTCATAACCCGTCGTTGATGCGCTTCTCGAGGTCCCGCAGCGTGTGCAGCACACGGTCGAACCCCGGCGGCTCCGTGAGGTACATCTCGCGCATCAGCTCGTAGTCGCGTGCAAGATCCCGCGCGCGTGACGGTGGCGGAAGCAGCCGGAACGAGCCCGGCCGAGCGAGGTCGAACCGGGCCCAGGCCGAGTGGTAGAAGCGTCCCTTCCAGGCCACCACGCGGTCACGAAGTTCGTGCATCGCCAGCGCCGCCGGCGCCGACGGATGCTCCGCGAGCCGAGCCAGGTCGGCGTAGTGCCTTGAGAAGCGGTCCGGCGTTGGCTTGTCCTGCGGGCGGTGATGCTCCGCATGCAGGATGGTGGCCTTCTCCCAGAAGGTGCGCTC
>CAYPOZ010000244.1:0-747 GCA_964412415.1 uncultured Isosphaeraceae bacterium
TGCGCACGTCCATCACGTGCACCGGGTTGCCCTGGCGCACGAAGGGGTCGTAGAGCTCGCGCATGATGTCGCCAGCCTCGGGATGGTCGACGCCGACCACCACTCGGTCAGGCTTCATGAAGTCGCTGATCGCATCGCCTTCCTTGAGGAACTCCGGGTTGTCGGCGACATGGAAGGGGACCTTCGTGCGGGCAGCGATCGTGTCGCGCACGCGGTGCGTGGTGCCCACTGGCACCGTGCTCTTCACGACAACTGTCTTTGGCCGCGATCCAGCAGGCGGGGGGCCCTGGCGCTCGAGCTCGGCGGCGATGTCCTCCGCGACCGCAAGCACGTACTTGAGGTCCGCGCTCCCGTCGGTGTCGCTCGGTGTGCCGACGCAAATGAAGATCACCTCGCCGTGCCCGTAGGCCTCGCGCCTTTCGGTGGTGAAGTGGAGTCGGCCCGACTCCGAGTTGTTCACGATCATCTCGGAGAGTCCCGGCTCGTAGATGGGGCTCTCGCCGCGGCGCAGCATGTCGATCTTGCGCGGATCGACATCAAGGCAGCACACGTCATTGCCCATCTCCGCGAAGCATGCCCCCGTGACCAACCCCACGTACCCGCTGCCGACCATTGTGAGCTTCACCGTCAGGTTCTCCTGTGTCCGGCGGCGCGCCGGGGCGGCGAGTCTACGGGGTCGCGCACGTGCTGCGACTCGATTTCGAGCAGCCATCGCTTGCGCGCGACCGAGCGCGAGCGGGGGTCATC
>CAYPOZ010000244.1:757-1314 GCA_964412415.1 uncultured Isosphaeraceae bacterium
CCCGTGACCAACCCCACGTACCCGCTGCCGACCATTGTGAGCTTCACCGTCAGGATCTCCTATGTGCCGGCGGTGTGCCGGGCTGGCGAGTCTACGTGGGCATTGACGCCGCGCGCCTCGATTTCGAGCAGCCAGCGCTTGCGGGCGAGCGACCTCGAACGGGGGTCGTCTGTGCCTGCGTATCCGCCCAGGCCCGATGCGGACACCACGCGGTGGCACGGCACCACGATCGGTGCGGGATTGCGGCGCATCGCCTGGCCTGCAGCGCGCGCGAGCGCGGGCGCCGCCGACGCGGGGCGGCCGAGCTTGCGGCATGCCTCGCGCGCGAGCCAGAAGTATGTTCGCGTCTGGCCGTACGGGATCCGGCGCGCTGGGCGCCAGCACGCAACCTGCCATGACGTTCCTCGGGGTGTTGGCGCGCTGTGCAGCGCGGCCGCATCGCCCCGGATCCAGCGCCTGATGCGTGCGGCCAGGGCGGCGGATGCGCACGCGTCCGCAGCGACACTGCGGCACGCGCCCCAGTCCACACTCACGTCGCCATCGCCGGACACGCTGAC
>CAYPOZ010000244.1:1324-3060 GCA_964412415.1 uncultured Isosphaeraceae bacterium
CTCTGCGGGGCATGTCGTCGAGCCTAGTGGCGCGGCGGCGCCCGCCGGCGCTGGCACTGCCGCGTACCGGGCGGGTCCATCCCATCCCTACCATCTGCGCATGACGATCGCGCAGCCCCGTTCCGTGTCCGCAGCCTCGCACGCCAGTCCTGCCTCGAAGGCGGAGACGCTTGCCCCGCACGCGCACCTCGACGACGTGTCGCGCGGCATGCTCGGATGCGTGGAGCGCACCGATCCTGAGGTGGCCGCGATCCTCGCGCGCGAGGCGGAGCGCCAGGCGACCACGCTCGAGCTGATCGCCAGCGAGAACCACGTGAGCGCCGCGGTGATGCACGCCGCCGGATCGTGGATGACGAACAAGTACGCCGAGGGCTACCCCGGGAAGCGCTACTACGGCGGATGCGCGCAGCACGACGCCATCGAGGACCTCGCCCGCGAGCGCGCGAAGAGGCTCTTCGGATGCGGGTTTGCGAACGTGCAGGCGCACTGCGGCGCCAACGCCAACATTGCCGCGTTCATGGCGCTCATGAACCCGGGCGACACGGTGCTCAGCCTCCCGATCAAGAGCGGCGGCCACCTCAGCCACGGCCTCAAGCCCAACTTCAGCGGAACGTTCTACAGCATCGTCGAGTACGGGCTTCACCCGCAGACCGAGCTGCTCGACTACGACGCGATCGCGGCCATTGCCCGCGAGTGCAAGCCGAAGCTCATCATCTGCGGCTACAGCGCCTACTCGCGCATCATCGACTTCGCGAAGTTCCGCGCGATCGCCGACAGCGTGGGCGCGTACCTGATGGCTGACATTGCGCACATCGCGGGCCTGGTGGCCGCGGGCGTGCACCCCTCGCCATTCCCGCATGCGCATGTGGTGACGACCACCACCCACAAGACGCTGCGTGGCCCGCGCGGCGGCCTCATCCTGAGTGACGATGCCGAGATCGCCACCAAGGTCGACCGCAAGGTCTTCCCCGGCAGCCAGGGCGGACCGCTCATGCACATCATCGCGGCCAAGGCGGTCGCCTTCGGAGAGGCCCTGAAGCCCGACTTCAAGGCCTACTCGCAGCAGGTGGTGCGCAATGCGCAGGCGCTGGCCGCTGCGCTCTCGGCCAAGGGATACCGCCTCTGCTCGGGCGGCACCGACAACCACCTCATGCTCGTGGACCTGCGCACGCGTGACGCCAACCTCACTGGCGCCGACGCCGAGAAGTGGCTCGAGTCCGCGGGCATCATCTGCAACAAGAACGGCATCCCCAACGACCCGCGCCCGCCGATGGTCACGAGCGGACTTCGCCTTGGCACGCCCGCGCTCACCACGCGCGGGCTCAAGGAGCCCGAGATGGCCAAGGTGGCGGAGTGGCTTGACCGCGTGATGGGCGCGAAGGGCGACGCGGCGACCTGCTCGAAGGTCGCGGGGGAGATCCGCGATTTCTGCGCGAGCTTCCCGCTGCCGTGATTCCCGTGCACGATGCGCGTGGGGGCGAGCGGTGGGACGCTGACGACCGGGGCGTCACGCCGCTCACGGGGCTTGCGCACGCGGGTGCGATCGCGGCGGATCTGCCGGACGGTCGCCCGACATCAAGTGGCATGATGGCTGCGCGCGTGACGCTCTTCCTCGTCGCGCTCGCCTCGTTCCCGCTCATCGCACTCGCCGTGTTCCTGGTTCAGCGTGCCTACGGATTGTCGTCCGGCAGTCGCGGCACCGCCGTGTCCGTCGTCATCGCCGTGTTGCTCCCGGC
>CAYPOZ010000244.1:3070-3287 GCA_964412415.1 uncultured Isosphaeraceae bacterium
GATGGGCGCCAAGGGCGACGCGGCGACCTGCTCGAAGGTCGCGGGCGAGATCCGCGATTTCTGCGCGTCGTTCCCGTTGCCTTGATGAGCAGTTCCGGCAATCGTGGGGCTGAGCGCCGTGAACGCGCGGCCGGCGATGCTGGAGCGGTTGGCCAGGCCGGCATTGCTGGCGCGGTCGACCGCGTCACCGGACTCGAGCACGCGAACGTGCTGTCGG
>CAYPOZ010000245.1:0-3274 GCA_964412415.1 uncultured Isosphaeraceae bacterium
CGAGGACGTGACCACCGCCCTCGCGGCGATGCAGATGTCGCGCAGCGCGGGCTGAGGCCGGTCGCGCGCCGCTCAATCCAGGCGTCGGAGCATGACGGCACGGGTGCCGGCCGGCGTCGCATGCATGGCGTTTGCCAGCGCGATCATCCGCCGGTTGGTGTCGCGGCACTCGAAGCGCAGGGTGGTCACGCTGACATCGTTGGCCAGCCTGCACATCTCCGCGAAGAGCCATGCGGCCGCCCATCCGCTGCTGCCGGCGCACGCCTGCAGGCCGGGGGAGACGAGGAAGGCTTCGATGTCGCCGACCGTCCCCGTCGTCCTGGCCGTCATGAACGCATGTGGCTCGCCGTCGATGGACATCATCCGCGAGTTCGACCACGATGGGTCGAGGAGCCGGGCATGCATGGCCTCCGCAACGTCTGCCGCGCTCCCGCCGATCAGGGCGCCGTGCAGCTGCGCGAGGCGAGGGATGGCGGCGCGATCGATCGGCACCATCCGCGCGCCCGGTGGCACCCGGTTCGTTCGGTTCGCGCGCGCGGCGATCGGGATCGTCCTTCGCACCACCGATTCGACGTCGAGCTCGAATCCGCGCAGCGCCTCGGACCCGACGAATCCCCTCCTTCGCAGGAAGCGGGCCGAGTCTTCCGCCACCCCGGTCGCGACGAGTGCCGGCGCGGCGTCCTCGCGCGCCAACCGCTCCATGCGCTCCAGGATCGCGCTGCCGGCCCCCGCGCCTCGGTACGGCTTGGCCACCCGCATGATGAAGCGGAGGTGGCTCTCTCCCGAAGCGTGCCGCAACGGCATCGCCATCGCGGCACCCGTGATCCGGCCGGACGCCGAGTCGATGGCCACCAGCATCCGCGACCATCCCATGGCGCTGGTCCACTCGGGAAGCAGCATCCGGCACGCCTGCCGCTCGGCGCCGGCGGCCTCGCGGACCTCGACCGCATCGTCGTTGTTCGTGGCGGCGTCGCTCATGTCCGAGGTTCCCGGGGCGGTGGGCCCGCCGCGGCACGATGGCCCGCGATCCGCTCGACGTCCCAATCCGTCCGCGCGACCACGGCGGCAAGCGTCGCGTGTGCCTCGGACGTCGGCCCCTGCGCGATCGAGGTCTCGAGCGCGCGGATCGCCTCGTCGAGCCGGCCGATCTGCGCGAGCGCGACGCCCAGCCGATGGTGAGCCTCCGGCCACCGAAACTGCATCGCGATGGCGCGGAGTGCCTCGTCGACCGCCTCGTGCGGGCGTCCCTGCGCCAGCCGGAGCGCCGCCGCGATGAAGGGCACCGAGCGGGCATGCGGATCGGCGGCGCGGGCGCGCTCGACCGCCTGCTCCGACTCCTCCAGCCGTCCGAGCCGCAGATACGCGTCGGCAAGATGCGAGTGCAGGAACGCGCCGTCCACCCGGCCCGACCCGGCCGCGAGGAATCGACGGAGGGCCTCCTCGGGCTGGCCTTCGTGCGCGGCCACCATCCCGAGGATCAGGTCCGCGTAGGGCGCGAACCGCGGATCGTCGCGCTCCTGCGCCGCGATCGCGCTGCAGCCGTCGCGGTCCCCCGCCGCAAGGAGGCACGCGGCGCGGTAGAGGCGCGGGGTCGGGTCGCCGGGCATCCGCTCTCCGGCACGGCGGAACGACTCGGCGGCAGCCGCCCATGCCCGCGCGTCCATCCGGTTGAGCGCGCGCGTGAAGTCGGCATGCGCCTCGGCGCGGCGCGTCCGCTCGTCCTCCTGCGCGGACGCCGGCGCGTAGCCGAGTTCGACCAGGTGCCGCACCGCTTCGCTCGCTTCCCACGGCGTGACGTCGCCACGCGGCGGATGCCGGCCGTCGTCTCCCGCGACCGACTCCCACGAGGGAATCCGGCGGTCTGTCGGAGGCACCTCGAACGCCTCGGCAAGCACGCGCCCCGGCATGTCGGCGCCCGACTCGATGCCCGTCAGCGCAAGCACCGTCGGCGCGATGTCGAGCATGCCCGCGCCGTGGATCAGCTGATCGCGTCGCACGCCGTGGCCGCCGATCGCCAGCAGGTCGCGGTCGGATACCAGGATCACCACGGCATCCGGGCCAGCCAGTTCGCGCAGCCGACCGAGCATCGCATCGAGGAGCTGCAGCGCGGCCGGGACCACGCGGCCGTACTTCGCCGTGTCTTCCGCCGTGACGCCGGGCCCGGCCGCAGGCCCGAAGCGCGCGAAGCACTCCAGCCGGCCGAGCAGCGGGTATCGGATCGCGGCGAAGTCCCATGCGTCGTGCTCGAGGAGCTCGGTGGCGACGGCGTGCACGGTGGCGGACTCCGCCACCGCCTCCGCCACGGCAAGCGGCCGCGGGTCGTTCACGAGCGACGTCCGCCTCAGGTGCGGCAGGAACGCCTCCATCTCGTCCGGCGCGAGCTCCGCGGGATGCACGCGCAGGTCGGCAAGCCCCGCCGCCCGCGCTGGCGGATGCGCCGAGCCGTCGGGGATGCGCCATGCGGCGCCCGCCGGTCCGGCGGGACGCGCGAACCGCTCATCGACGCAGGTCCCGCGGATCGGCTCGGCGGGAGCGCTGGCGGCCCAGTGCACCACCACCGAACGGCGGCCGGCCTGCGACGCGACGTTCCAGAGCGCCTTCGCCGTGCGTGACCGGCAAGAGGCAGGCAGCCAGTCACCGGACGCCGGATCGCGCGCGACGTCGTCGAAGACCCCATGGCGGTCCGCACGCACGCCGGTGGCGATCGAGGTCCAGGTCGGTGCAGGACGCCTCGGGTGGAGACCGGACAGGGTTCCGACGGCCTCTCGCTCGCTCAAGTGCGCGACCTGCGGCAGCGCGCCGGAGTCGGCGAGCGGTCGCACGGACGCCCATGCCGCGCCTTCCCAGCCCACGAGCAGCACGCGCCGGGACACGTCCTCAGGCCGCACGGGCTCTTCGGCCACGGATGCCCACCGCACCGAGCGCCAGCGTCAGCAGCGCGCCCGGTGCGGGCACCGCGCCGGCATTGATCGTCTGCTGGCCGACGGTTTCGTACGCGTATCCGTGCACCGTGAACGCGGCTCCTGGCCCGGCAGCGGTCGGCACCGTCACGTGAATCCACCCCATGGAAGCCATTCCCCCGGAGCTTGCCGGGGTGAACTGGAATCCGAGGTAGCCCGTGCCGCCGGAGGACCACGTCCCCGACGACCAGCCGAAGGGAGTTGCCGAGGAGTAGCTGGCGAGGCGCATGTCCTTCGCGCCCGCCGTGCGTGTCCCAAAGCTGATCGGGCTCCCGGCCGCGAAGTTGGACGCTTCATAGAAGCTCGAACTCGGG
>CAYPOZ010000246.1:0-704 GCA_964412415.1 uncultured Isosphaeraceae bacterium
GCAGTTCTTTGCCCATCATGCCGAGGATGAGCCAGGCCATCAGGGCAGGCGCGACGAAGCCGATCCAGCCCCAAGGCACTTCGAGCGCGATCAGCGCGAAGCCGAGCCACACGCAGACCTCACCGAAGTAGTTGGGGTGGCGCGAATAGCGCCAGAGTCCCGTATCGAGCACCTTGCCCGCGTTCGCAGCATCGCCCTTGAAGCGCGTCAGCTGCAGGTCGGCGACGCCCTCGAAGACGATACCGAACAGCACCAGGGCGGCGCCGAGCCAAGCGAGCCCGCCGAGCGCCACGGGCGTGGTCGAGACCTGCGCGAAGACGAAGGGGACGGCGAGGATCACGACCGTGATGCCCTGGTAGATGTTGACGTGGATGAGACTGTGGAGCGCATAGCTCTTGCCCTGGGACTCGACGTGCTGGCGCAGACGCGCATAGCGACGGTCTTCTTTGCCCCAGTTACGCCACAACAGATAGCCGCCGAGGCGCAGAGACCACAGCAGCGCCAGCACCATGACCAGCAGGCTCCGGTCTTCGGCACCGCCGCCGATCTGCCAGCCGATCACGGCAGCGATGCCGAGACAAGGCGAGAACCAGATATCCACGATGCTGGAGTCCTTCATCGCGAGGCCGATGACCCAGACGACGATGAACGACAGCATGATGAAGGCGGCGACCAGACCGCCCAGATGAATCAAAGATTGGTGA
>CAYPOZ010000246.1:773-3250 GCA_964412415.1 uncultured Isosphaeraceae bacterium
TACTCCACGACCCCCCCTCGCCCGTCGTGCGGGCTCTTGCATCGATGTCCAAAAAATCTTCCGGCCTGCGCCGCAGGCTATACCGACAAGGCCCCGCTGCGCGGCGGGATCCATCGGCGCGCCTGCTGCTCGATGATCAGCTCATCGAGACGAGCGGCGAGCGGCGACGGGATCGCGACGGTACGACGGGTGTCGAGATGGGCGGTCGAGGAGATGACCTCTATCGCGCTCGCCAGCCGGTCACGCGTCTCATCGACGATGAACATCACCGACAGCACCCGCTTCGGCCCGCGCTCGACGAGACAGGCATGGCCGGTGACGACATGGCCGACATGCAGCTCATCGAGGAACCAGACATGATGCTCCAGATCGAACATGCCGATCCTGCTTTCATGGACCTGCGCCGGCGAGATCCCCATGAGTTCCATGAAAGGGTAGCCGGCCATGTCGTACAGCTCGGTGTAGTGCTGCACATTCACATGACCGTTCAAGTCCTCCCAGTGCGGTGGCACGGTGTGGCGCACGAGCACCGGCAGCTCCCGGACCTGCGCCACGGATGGCATCTCGACTCGCGCCAATGGACCCCCTCCTTCCGCAGCCCTGAACTCTGCAGCCCTCAAGTGACTTGCACAACAGAACCTGCTGTCCTATCCTGACTTCTTGTGCGCGGTTGCGCAAGGGATGAATACGACATGAGCCGACCCGACCACGCTGCCACCGTCCGCGACTATTACGCCGCATGGGTGAAGGATGACCTGCCGCGGGTGCTCGCCCTCTGCACCGAAGATGTGGTGGCCGGCATCATGCCGGGGCGTGAGCTGCGCGGCAAAGCGGAAGTGGCGCGCTTCCTCGGGAAGTTCGGCGTCGGCATGGCGGACAAGCGCTACGACATGCAAGACCTCGTCGTGCAAGGCGATGTCGTCATGCTCGAGGGCGTCGAGAACTACATCAAAGACGGCAAGGCCGTCAGTCTACCGTTCATGACCGTGTTCCGGTTCCGTGACGGTCAGATCGCCTCCTGGCGCGATTACTTCGACATGGGTTCGCTGCTCAAGCAGCTCGACGCCTGATGGCGGGCGAGGCGCTGCAGTCCGGCGATCTCTTGCCGGGCGCCGCCCAGCATCGCCCCGCGTGGTTCGACCCCGCGCCGCCCGCCCGCGAAGATTGCGTGCTGCGCGACCTCCTCGACAGCCGTGCGCAGCGTTACCCGGACCGCATCTGCGCGAGGTTCGAGGACGGCTCGACGCTCACCTACGCCGAGTGCCGCGCACAGACCCGCGCCGTGGCCGCGGCGCTGCACATCCAAGGCGTCCGCAAAGGCGATCGGGTGTTCGTCTGGCTGCCGAGCGGCAAGGCGATGGTGCTGTCCTGGTTCGCGATCAACTACCTCGGCGCGGTCTACGTCCCCCTCAACACCGCCTACAAGGGTGCGGTGCTCCAGCATGTGGTGAACGCAGCGGCGGGCGCGGTGATGATCGCGCATCCGAGCCTTGCGGCCCGTCTGCAGGGTCTCGACCTCCCGCGTCTGCGCACGGTGACCACCGACTTCTCGCAACTCGCACGCGGCGATGGCGATGCCCTCGGCGACCTCGAGCCGGTCGATCACTTTGACATCCAGAGCATCATCTATACCTCGGGCACCACCGGCCCATCCAAAGGCGTGCTCTCGCCCTACCTGCAGGGCTATACGACCGCAGTGGTCAACTACGGCTACATGGGCGAGGGCGAGGGAATCTTGGTCAATCTGCCGATGTTCCACGTCGGCGGTACCAGCTCGATCACCTCTGCCTTGGTGCGTTCGGGCAGCTTCTACTTGGTCGACGGCTTCAGCACCACGCGCTTCTGGGATCAGGTGCGCGAAGGTGGCTGCACGACCACCTCGGGGCTCATCGGGGTGATGGCGGCCTTCCTCGCCAAGGCACCGCCGCGACCTGACGATCGCGACAGCCCGATCAAGTACATCACCATGTTCCCGGTGAACGATGACACCATCGCCTTCGCTCGCCGCTTCGGGTTCGAGTACCTCACCGGCTTCAACATGACCGAAGTGTCCTCTCCCCTGATGACCGACATGAACGCACCCCCGGACGGCAGCTGCGGCTGGCCGCGCAGCGGCATGCAGTGCCGGCTCGTCGACGGGAACGACATCACAGTCCCGCACGGCAGCATCGGTGAACTGATCGTACGCAGCGATACGCCCTGGAGCATGAACGCCGGCTACGATGGCTTACCCGAGGCGACGGCGCGCGCGTGGCGCAACGGCTGGTTCCACACCGGCGACCTCTTCCGTCAGGATGCCGAGGGCAAGTACTACTTCGTCGATCGCTTGAAGGACACGATCCGTCGTCGCGGCGAGAACATCTCGTCCTTCGAGGTCGAGAACGCGATCCGCCAACATCCCGATGTGGACGAGGTCGTCGTGGTCGGCGTACAGGGAGTACGTCCGCAGCAGCTGTCGGTGTTCGACGATCCCGACC
>CAYPOZ010000247.1:0-3237 GCA_964412415.1 uncultured Isosphaeraceae bacterium
CTCGTCAGTTGGGGCAGGGGCCCCAGAACGAGAGCAGCAGGCCAAGGTCAACGCCATCGACCGCACCGTCGCGGTTGATGTCGGAGACGGTCTGGGGCTGTGCGGAACCCCACTGCGAAAGCAGGATGCCGAGGTCTGCACCGTTGATGTTTGAGTCACGAAACAGGTCGACATGGGCGCACGTCAGGACCTCGCAGGCGTCCGGGACACCGTTGCCGTTCGTGTCAGGCAGTTGCCCCTGCAGGATCTGTCCGTAGTCGACGATGCCGTCGGCGTTGCAGTCGGCGGACCATTCGATCGCCACTCCCCGGTGCAGCGGATGCAGCACCAGTTGCGAGACGTCATTCCAGCGCAAGTGCGGGACACAGTAGTCCTCGCATGCGGCAGGGTTGTACATCACGACCTTTCCTTCTGGATAGTCGGGATCAAACGGCTCTCCGCATGCCCAGTTCTCGTAGCCAAGCTCGCTGCCGTCCTCCCATTGCCACGGCATGCCGGGACGCTTTGAGAGGCCGATGAAGACGGCGGGATGGCACCCCGTCGAGTCCTTTGCCGCCCGCAGCAGTGCCTCCATGGCCGCTTGCTCTCCGGCCGTGTTCACGGACAGCAGTTGTCCTCCCAGCGTTCGCGCGATCTCGCGCGCTGCGGTCCATAGCAGCGGTTGTTCGGTGAGTTGAATCTTGTACCAGTGACCATTTCCACCCTCGTTCATCCGCCACTGCACCGGGTAGTTGCCGACTGTGCACGCCTGACCCGTCTCGCAGCAATCGGGAACGTTGTTTCCGTTGTAGTCAGGGAGAGAACCGTCGCGGCACTGTCCGTAGTCGACGATGCCGTCGGCGTTGCAGTCGGCGGACCACTCCACAACAGAGACCAACGGTCCCGCACCACGGTCATTCCAGAGGCCTCCCGGGTAGCACTCCATCCAGTGTTCGCTGCCGAGCGAGTTGCTGGGCTCGCTCCAGTTCCAATTGGTGTAGTCCCATGGCTCACCAGTCACCCATTGCCATCCGCATCCGGGTTCACACGAGTCAGGTTGCTGGAATCCGCCGGTCCAGAAGAGGTCGTTCTGAATCCCGATCGCTTGATTGAGGAACGTGTACTCGTCAGAACTTCGAATTGAGACGAGGTGTCCTCCTCGTTGTGTCGCGCGCGACTGAGCTTCAGGCCAGTCAACCGCCAGACCCTCACGCTGGTACCAATGCCCATTCCCCCCATCCTCGACCCGCCACTGCACCGCCTGCGCGTGGCTCGCGTCGCCGATCGCCGGCGCGGCACCGAGGGCCGCGACGCCCATGAACTGCTTCTGCATCGAACGGGTCTCCGAAGTCTCGAGGCTGGCCCCTGGATCGCCTGGCTCGGCACGCGCCGCTGGACGGGGACTCCCAGGGATCAAGCCACGAGGTGCGACGCCGTTCGGTGACGGTTGCCCCGATTCCGGCCCGCCGGCAACCAGGATTCCCGAGGCCACGAGCACCAAGGTGACGCTGGCGCCCGCCCGGCCAACCACCGTAGGAAGATGCACAAGAGAATGTCTGACAATGACTTCCGTCGTCTCCGCAGCCATCGCGTCGGACGCCCGAGGGGATCCCCAGAGCGCTCCCGGTCGGTCCTGCTCCTCCGCGCCGATCCTCAGGATCAGGGCGGCGTGGCCCGCCGCCAAGCGCGGGGGTCGGCGTCCGGACGATGACATCCCTGGTTCATCCACCGCCGTCACCAAGCCGGACGCGCGCGCGACGTTCGCACCGACTTCGTCCGATTCATCGATGCGATCCGATTCCGACCGGCCCACCGGACGAGGTCGCGCATCACCCACGCTCGACGATCCGAAGCACCTCCGCGAGTGCCGCCTCGAGCCCCGACTCCGGCACGCCTTCCTCGCGCAGGATGTCGCGCGCCGCGCCGCGCACGGCCCCGGCCACCCGGCGCACGGCGTTGAAGCAGTCGTCGCGCTCGAGCCCGAGCGCGCGCGCGACCTGCTCGTATGGCACGCCGTCGATCACGTGCATGCGCAGGATCGCATCGTCATGCTCGCGGCCGCGCTCCGCGAGCTCAAGCTGCACGCGCGCGTAGGCCTCGTTGACGATGGCGAGCGCCCACGAGCGATCGAAGGCGTCGGCGGCCTCGCGCTCGCCGGCAGCGGTGGACTCGAGCACCTCATTGCCGCCGGCAGCGTGCCGCTCCCGCTCACGCGCGGCATCGCGCCGCACGCCGCGGCAGTGGAAGCTCATGGCGTTCATCAGCCAGCGCCGCAGCGGCATGCCGCTCGACTTCCACCGCCGGAAGAACGACGGATCCGCCATCGGGCCGGCGTAGAAGCCGGACACCAATTCGTCCCGCTCGCCGGCCGCGCGAAGCCCGCTCGCCGACACGTACGCGCCGAGTGCGTCGGTGTAGCGCTCCATCACGTGGCGGCGGAGCGCGTCGCGCGCGGCCGAGGCCCGGGCGGGCGATGCGGGCGCACTTGTGGCCGTGCCCGTGCCCTCCGCATCGTCGATGATCGTGAGCTGCGCCTCGATCCAGGTGGCGTGGGTGGACGGGAAGCGGTCGAGGTGCATGGCGAATGTGATGAGCGAACGCTCAGTGGGGCGAATCACCGTACTGGCGTTCCGCCGTCGCGATCCACTCGAGGAACCGCGACCGAAGGGACTCCGGCAGCCGGTCGGCGATGGCGCGATCGATCGCCCCGGCTCGCCACAGGTCGGCGACATGGGTCTGATCGTGCATGCGCTGCGCGATGAGCTTCATGGTCAGCAGGCGCTCCAGTTCGCTCCGGGCCCAGGGGAATGCGGGGTCGCGCACTCCTGGACCAAGATCGGGCACGAATTCACGTTCCCAGCGCGATCCGGGCTCGCCCGCGAACACGACATGCACCGCGTGCTTCGGCGTGCCGTCCGGGCCGTCGAGGTACATCGAGACGCCGTTCACTTCAACGAAGCAGAATCCGTGCGGCGCCACCGCCGCCGTGACGGAGGGCAGGTCGGCCCGGCGAAGGCACACATCGACGTCCTTGGTGTTTCGGACGTAGTCCGGGTTGCTTGCCGTCACCCATGCCATGACCGCCATCCCGCCGCAGATCGCGTAGGGGATGCCGGCGTCATCGAGTGCGCGCGTGAATCGTTCGGCCCTGCTGAAGAGGAGCTGCTGCATATAGCCCGCCGCGAGAATGCCGGGCAGGCTGCTCCACGTCGCGTGGTCGAACCGCATGCCCGTAGGGTACGGGCGTCGATCATCGCG
>CAYPOZ010000248.1:0-3174 GCA_964412415.1 uncultured Isosphaeraceae bacterium
GGGCATCACGTCGGGACGGTCCTGCGCGAGGGCCAGCGCGCCCGTGGCGGGCACGAGAGCGACGATGCAGGCGGCAGCGAAGCGGGCACGCATGGACCCACTACTGTACGGCGACCGATGGCCCTGCCGCCCCTGATTGTGACTGCGATCGATGTGGGATACCTCGGAGTCCGCGGTGCGGGCGCTGCGTTCGCCGTGTCGCGCGGAGACACCGCCGATGCCACCGTGCTGGTCGAGGCCGGTCCTGCTGTCTGCATTGGCGCGCTGGAGGCGGGGCTCCGCGATGCACATGTCGCTCCTGAGGCGATCGCGCACGTGCTTGTGACGCACGTGCATCTCGACCATGCTGGGGCTGCGGGGCACTTCGCGGCGCGCGGCGCGCATGTGTGGGTGCATCCGCGTGGTGCACGTCACCTGGTGGATCCTGCGAAGCTGGTTGCGGGCACGCGCGCGGTGCATGGTGCGCGGTTCGAGTCCGAGTACGGCATGCCGCTGCCGATCGGTGCCGCGCAAGTGCATGCGGTCGAGGATGGCGCGACCGTTCCCGGCGCGCTCGACGCGCAGGCGGTCGCCACGCCGGGCCATGCGCGACATCACCATGCATGGGTGCTTCGCGATGCGCGGCATGCGCATGTGTTCACGGGTGACGTGACGGGAATCCTGCTGCCTCCGAGCCGCACGACGGGGTCTAGCGGCGCGACGCGGTTCCTCGCGGTGCCGATGCCGCCATCGGACATGGACGTGGCGGCGTGGCGCGACTCCGTCTCCCGGCTCGAGGCGCTCGTCGACGCTGAGGAGCGCGCTGGCCGCACAGTGACACTGTGGCTCACGCATGGAGGTGCTGCCGCTGACGCACGGGCGCACCTGCGCGAGCTGCGCGACCGGCTCGAGGAGGAGCACGCGCTGTGCGTATCGCTCTGCGCAGAGGGCCTTGTGCCGGACGGGGTGCCGGGCGCGGCCGCGGTCGACCGCTACTCGCAGTGGCTGTGGCCGCGCGCGGATGCGGCAGGGGTCTCGCACACCGACCGGTCCGTGTTTCTCGGCGCCGCATTCATGCGCATGAACCTCGCGGGCGTGGCGCATGAGCTCGCGCGCGCACACGCGCCCTGATACGGAGCCACACGGCAGGCACGGCCCGCGCAGCGCGCGGGGTCGCGGTAGATTCCTTCCCATGCCGGGAGAGTTGGATTCAGCGCTGCTGATGCGCGGGCGGCTTGGGTGGGAGCCGGTTGGCCTCAGCGCATCATCGGGAACGTCCGGCGGACCGCGCGTCGGGGACCTTGTCGGTGAGTGGCGCCTGCTCGAGGTCATCGGCCGCGGCGCATTCGGCACCGTCTTCCGCGCAACCCGGCCACTCGCGCCAGGCTCCGAACGCATGCGCGAGTCTGCGCTGAAGATCCTCACAAGGCAGGACCGGTCCGGTGCGGTGGTGGCCAGGTTCGAGGCGGAGCGTGCGCTCCTCGCGCGGCTTTCGCATCCGGGCATCGCGCAGCTCATCGACGCGGGTCACATGGGCGATGGCGTGCCGTGGGTGGCGATGAGCCTCGTGAAGGGCGAGCCGATCGATGTCGCGTGCGAGCGTGCGAAGGCTGGCGTGCGCACGCGGGTGAGTCTCCTGGCGCTCGTGTGCGATGCGGTGGCCGCGGCGCACCGCGTCGGCATCGTGCACCGCGACCTCAAGCCCGGCAACGTCCTTGTGGACTGGAGCGACGCGAGGAGCCCGAGGCCGGTCATCATCGACTTCGGTGTCGCGAAGTCGCTCGATCCTTCGGACCAGGACGGGTTCGCGACGCGTGACGGCTCCATCGTGGGGACAGTCGAGTTCATCAGCCCTGAAGCTGCGGCGCTTGGGTCTTCGCTGCTCGACACGCGCTCGGACGTGTACTCGCTGGGCGTGATCGCCGCACTCATGCTCGGCGGAAACCTGCCGATTGCCATGGACCGCAGCGAGTCCGCGAGCCAGATGCTCAGGCGCGTGCGCGAGGAGATGCCCGCGCGTCTCACGGAAATCGCGCGCAGGTCAGGCAAGGGCGAGGTGTGGTCGCAGTCGCTTGCAGGTGGGCTCGAGTGGATCGTGCACCGTGCGCTCGAGAAGGACCCCGACCGCCGATACGAGAGTGCGGCATCGCTCGCCGAGGACCTGCGCCGGTGGCTCGACAACCTTCCTGTGGTGGCCGCACCGCCATCGGCGATCTATCCCATGATGATGTGGGCGCGCCGAAACCGCGGTATGGCCGCTGGCATCGCGGTGGCCGCGGCAGGGCTCGTGGCATCGGCGCTGTGGGCCGGATGGGTGGCGCGCGAGCGGGGCATTGCGGCTGCGGAGGTACGCAGCGCGCTCGAGCGCGAGAGCGCGATGCTGGCGCAGACCCGGGAGCGGTACGAGCGGTTCCGCAGGCGGTTGACGCCGGTGCTCGAGCGTTTCGGCGTGGGCGAGCGGCTTGTGGACAGCCTCGAGCTCAACGCGTCGCTCCTTGATGTGCACGAGGAGGTCTTCGGGCGCGAGGCGCCCACGACGAGCTCGCTGCGCCGCCTCTACGCGAATGCGCTGCGGCGGGTGGGCCGGCCGAGCGAGGCGCTTCCGCACCACTGGATGCTGGTGGACATGGCGGAGCGGAGCCTCGGCCCGTCACACCGCTCGACGCTGATGGTGAAGTCGGACCTTGCGCAGACGATGCGCGACCTGTCAATGGGGCAGGAGATGGTGGCGCTCCTTGAGCCTGTGGTGGCGGCGCATGACGCCGCGGGTCCGGGATCCGATCCCAACCAGTATGCGCGGGGGCTCCTCGCATGGGGTCACGCGCTCAGCGGAGACGGCGAGCGCGCCACGGAGACGGTGCGCAGCGCCATCGACTGGATCTGCCGGGGGCCGCGTGCGGGGCAGGTCGACGAGGCGATCATGCGAGGGTTCCTCGCGGACCGACTGCGCGGCCAAGATGCGGCGGCTGCCGCGCAGATCTACCAGGAGATCTCCGCGCCCGGCCGGTTTCCATTCAGCGGCGCCCCCGCGGACCAGGCGTGGTGTGCCGCATGGCGCGGCGAGTGGGTGGCGTGGATGCTGGGTGACCCTTCGCTCGGCGCATCCGAGCGCGAATGCCTGCGCGCGGAGCTCGAGGAGTGCCTCGAGTCCCTGCGCCGCAACGGCACGCCCATCAACGAGCGCACTGGGCGCTT
>CAYPOZ010000249.1:0-3171 GCA_964412415.1 uncultured Isosphaeraceae bacterium
ACGCGCACGTCGACTGCCCCGGCCACGCCGACTACGTCAAGAACATGATCACCGGCGCGGCCCAGATGGACGGCGCGATCCTCGTGGTCAGCGCGTACGACGGCGTCATGCCGCAGACGCGCGAGCACGTGCTGCTCGCCCGCCAGGTCGGCGTGCCGCGCATCGTGGTCTTCCTGAACAAGTGCGACACCGTCGAGGACGCCGAGCTCATCGACCTCGTCGAGGAGGAGGTCAAGGACCTTCTCAAGAAGTACGGCTTCCCCGCCGACGAGATCCCGATCGTCCGTGGCGCCGCCTTCCCCGCGCTGCAGAACCCCGGCGACGAGGCCAAGAACAAGTGCATCGCGAACCTCATGGACGCGATCGACACCTACATCCCCGAGCCCACGCGCGAGACGGATAAGGCGTTCCTCATGAGCGTCGAGGACGTCTTCTCCATCAAGGGCCGTGGCACCGTGGCCACGGGCCGCATCGAGCGCGGCATGGTCAAGGTCGGCGACGAGATCGAGATCGTCGGACTTCGTCCCGATGTCAAGAAGACCACCGTCACCGGCGTCGAGATGTTCCAGAAGACCCTCGACAGCGGCATGGCGGGCGACAACGTCGGCTGCCTCCTCCGCGGCGTCGAGAAGGCGGACATCGAGCGCGGCCAGGTGCTCTGCAAGCCGGGCACGATCAAGCCCCACACGAAGTTCGAGTGCCAGGTCTACATCCTCACCAAGGAGGAGGGCGGCCGCCACACCAACTTCAAGAGCGGCTACAAGCCCCAGTTCTACTTCCGCACGACCGACATCACGGGCAAGATCGAGCTCGTCGGTGCCGAAATGTGCATGCCCGGCGACAACGTCAAGATGTCAGTCGACCTCGAAGGCAAGGGCGTCGCGATGGAGGAGCAGACCCGCTTCGCCATCCGCGAGGGCGGCCGGACGGTCGGTTCGGGCGTCGTGACCAAGATCATCGCCTGACAGGCGATGAGGTGAACAATGGCCAAGAAGTCACTCGATCGCGAGTTCATGTGGCTGCAGTGCTCTGAGACGGGCGACCTCAATTACCGCACGGAGGTCCGCGTCAAGGGCGGCATCGCCGAGCGCGTCAAGGAAGGGTTCATGAAGTTCAGCCCGCGTCTCAGGAAGCACACGCTCCACAAGATCAAGCGCAAGTGAGCGCCGTGGACCTGGAGGGCGGCACGCCCCGCCCTCCAGGCCACATCAGCGCCGATAGCTCAATTGGCAGAGCAGCGGATTCCAAATTCGCAGGTTGAGTGTTCGATTCACTCTCGGCGCGTTCGACGAGGATCAGACAATGTCTTCAGCCATCTACAAGTACGGTCAGGGCTACTGGACGCGGGTCGGCACGGTGATCGGGCTTGGCCTGCTCGCCGTCGCCGGCGGCACTTGGGTGCATGACAACCTCGCCGGAGCCGCGTGGGTGGCACGGGTGGGCAACCCGATCTACATCTCGTGGGGTGCGGCGCTCGCATTCTGCGCGGCGTGCGCCTTCGGCATCTGGTGGATCACGGCGCGCAACGCCGGCGCCGTCGACTTCTTCTGCGCAACCGAGGCGGAGATGAAGAAGATGAACTGGACCTCCAGGCGCGAGCTCTTCGGGTCCACCGCCGTGGTGATCATGCTGAGCCTCTTGCTCGCCCTTCTCTGCTTCATCTTCGATCGGGTGTTCTTCCTGCTCTTTGTCCAGCTGAAGGTCCTCGATCCCGGAACGTGACCTATCCATGAACGCCGAACACGAACCGACCTCCGATTCAAGCAACTCCGCGGGCGACTCAGGCTCCGGCCGAAAGCTGCGCGTGCTGCGTCCCGGCAGCGCGGGCACAACCTCGACAAGCCTCCTCAAGGGCGTCGGAGTCGCGACCACACGCGCGGTGCCCACCAAGCTGACGCTCGCCGAGGAGCAGAAGGCGGCCGCAACGGCGCGCACCGCGGGCGACGCTGGTGTCGTCGCTGACCAGGGCGAGTTGCCCATCTACCGCGAAGGCATGGACTGGTTCGTGCTTCGCGTGGCGAGCAACAAGGAATCGTCGGTTCGCGAGACGCTCCTGCGCAAGGTGCAGATCGAGGGCATGGAGCATCTCGTGGGGCGCATCATGGTGCCGACCGAGAAGACCAAGACCCTCAAGGGCGGCAAGCAGAAGATCTCCGAGAACAAGCTCTATGCGGGCTATGTCTTCGTCGAGATGCGCCTTGAGCCCGATGGCCGCATTCCCCAGGACGTCTTCTTCCTCATCAAGGAGACCACGGGCGTCGGCGACTTCGTGGGCACGGCCGGCCGGCCGACCCCGATGGCCCCGCACGAGGTCGAGAAGATGCTGCACGACTCCAAGAAGCCGGAGGAGGCGCCGCAGCTCAAGATGGACTTCGCCAAGGGCGACAACGTCACCATCAAGGAAGGTGCCTTCCAGGGCTACGAGGGCACCATCGACGAGGTTTTCCCCGACAAGGGGCAGGTTCGCGTGCTCGTTACGATCTTCGGTCGTCAGGCTCCAGTCGACATGGAGTACTGGTTCGTCCAGCGATCGGAGAAATAGCCATGCATGGAATGCAGCGTCGGGAGTTGGCGGATCGGATCGTTCGAGGAATCCGGGGCGCAGCGGTGGCTGCGTGCCTGTCCGTTGCGGGCGCGGCAATGTCGCTTGGCTGCACGCCGGCCATGACGTTCCCCTCGTACCCGGGAGCGAAGCAGCCTGATCCAGGCCTGCCTCCGATGCCGGAGATCATGGCGGACGCGCTCGCGTTCGCGCACAAGCGTCTCGCACCGAACACCGAGCTCGTGTTCAACCTGCCGCCGGGCGTGTACCCCAACACGTGGACGCGCATAGCGACCATCTGCGGCGGACGCCCGATGCAGCCGGGCGACACGAACGTGTTCTCGATCTCGCAGGTGCGCTACACCGGACCGCGCGCAGAGGTCGACATCGTGTATCCGGCGAAGAACCTGTGGCAGGTGGCGACCGTCACGCTGAAGGGCTCGGCGGGCGAGGCCTTCTACCCGCAGTACCTCCAGACGTGGATGGTGCCGACCGATGCGCCCATCTGCAACACGCCAGATCAGCACCGCGCGGATGCGCCGTCGCCCGAGGCTCCGGTGGAGACGCCTGCGGCGCCGCCAACCGAGACGCCTGCTGCGCCGCCAACTGAGACGCCCGCTGCGCCGCCA
>CAYPOZ010000250.1:0-1249 GCA_964412415.1 uncultured Isosphaeraceae bacterium
CCCGAACTTGTGGCGGATCGACACCCGGTCCGACGCCCGCAGCGGCGTGCGACGGCCTGATGAGGCCGCCGAGAGCGTGGTATCCACGGGCACCACGATCGACGTGGGCTCCATGCCAAGGTCTTCGGTGCTTCCGTCGCCGATGGGCCGCGCGATCACGGCCTCTGCCTTCACGGTGCTGGCGCTGAGCCCGCCCGCGAGCACGATGAGATCCTCCACCGTGAGGCCCTCAGACAGCGGGTACGTGCCGGGCTTGTTGATGAGGCCGTCGATGGTGACAGTACGAGCCTGCTGAAGTTCTTCGCTGCTGTAGATGCGCACCACGTCGGCATCTTCAAGCGGCATGTTCGCGCTCGGGTCGCTTGCGAGCAGCTTGCCCACATGGAAGGGGATGATGCGCTGCCCCACCGCGCCAGGCACCTTGCGGGTGAGGTGGCCCACCTCAAGGAAGGTGCTCTTGGCGAAGTCTGGGTCCTGGAAGCCGCCCCGGATGAAGAGCAGGTCGTAGAGCGTCATGCCCTTGGCCAGCACCACACTGCCGGGCTGCTTCACGTGCCCCTCGAGCATCACGGCCTTGTCCTTGCCGGCGAGGCCCCACGCCGACTGCACGATGACCTCGTCCATCTCGCGCAGCGGGAAGTTGAGGGTGTCGTCACTCGTGAACGTAAACGTGCCGTCTGCGTTCTTGGCGTAGAGGCCGCTGAGCGGGAAGGACACGAGCCGCTTGGTGAAGTCGTCGTCGGTGCGCACGAGGTCTGCGCGGTCGAGGAAGGCGTACTCGCGCAGGCCCTCTCCCTTGGCGATGAGGTCTGCGAGCCGCATGCCCGGAGTCCATTCGTAGGTGCCCGGGCGCTTGATGCCCTCGCCGCCGATGGTGGCGGTGTTCTTGCGGATCTGCACGTTCTTGCCGATGGTGACCTGGTCCATGTCCTGAAGGGGGACGTTGGCGGTGGAGTCCGTGAGCAGGTTGCTGACGTCAAGGTCGGTGTAGGTCTGGCCCTTGCTGGCCTCGGTGCGCACGAGCTGCACGTTCTTGAGGTAGGCGTCGGGCTGGAAGCCGCCGGCGAAGGCGACCAGGAAGACCAGGGGGAAGGCCAGCGACGGGATGATGATCGCCGGGTTCTTGAATGTCTGGATGGCCACGCGCCGCAGCACCGCCATCGCCACCTGGAAGTTCTCGGAGCTCATGTCCGCTGAACCCTCCTGCGCAGCGAGGCCGAGGCTAGCGTAAAGGAGAGCGCCATCACCG
>CAYPOZ010000250.1:1259-1897 GCA_964412415.1 uncultured Isosphaeraceae bacterium
CCTTGCTGGCCTCGGTGCGCACGAGCTGAACGTTCTTGAGGTAGGCGTCGGGCTGGAACCCGCCGGCGAAGGCGACCAGTTCCTTGAGGCCCTCACCCTCCTTGAGCTCGTAGGTCATCGGCCGGCGCACCTGGCCCTGCACGGTCACCGAGCGCTGCTTGAGCGGCACGATGACGTAGTCGCCCTGCGCCAGGCGAGTGCGCTTGGGGTCGATGTCGCCGCGCAGGAAGAAGCCGTAGAGGTCGATGGAGTCGACGGCGCCGTTGGCGCGCTTGATGCGCACGTCGCGCAGCGAGCCCGAGAGCCGCACGCCGCCTGCGTTGTTGAGCAGGTTGATCACGTTGGCGACGGAGGCGCTCACGGAGTACGCACCCTGGGTGTTCACTTCGCCCACCACGTAGACCATGACCGGGCGGATCTTGCCCAGCCGCACGTCGACGAAGGCCGTGCTCTTGGAGGGGTTCTGCACGTTGATGTAGCCGCCTCGGATCTGCGACAGCGCGCGGGTGACCAGTGGCTGCAGCTCGCCGAGCGTGACGCCGTTGGTCATGATGCGGCCGCCGCCCTCTGGGAGGTCTATGAAGCCCTCGGGGGTGACCACCAGGTTCATGGTCTCGTTGAGCTCGCCCCAGATGGTG
>CAYPOZ010000250.1:1966-3170 GCA_964412415.1 uncultured Isosphaeraceae bacterium
CGAGGCTGGGGTGGTGGCGGTGCCGGCCGGCGCGGCGGCAGTGCCCGACCCTGCCGAGCCTGCGGTGAGCGGCGGCGCGCTGGTGTCTTGTGCGTAGGCGTTCGCTGCGCCCAGACTTAGCGTCATGGCAGCGACCGCGACAGCCCGTAGGAGCGTGGTCATGGAGGGGTTCATCGGCGAGTTGCCATTATGGGTTTGATGCGGTTCCCGGACAATGCCCAATATCGGCGTTGTCGCGGCGCTACTGCAACCTGAACTCGGGTTCCGGGCCTTCGGGCAAACTGGCAATCTCACCGTGCCAGTTTATGGACCATCTGGCAATCCACGGCTGCTACGTTCGCGGGCAAGACGCGGTCGCCGCGTGCTCCCACTGCGAAACGATGAACTCCATCTGGGACGACCGGGTGCTGCCGATCTCCACGCCGTCAGCGCCGCTGAGCCACGCGTAGACCGGGATCCCGACTCCGGTCTTTGCCTTGTTCTGGACCGCAGCAGGGATCGGCCGTGAGGGCGCCTGTGCGAGAAGGGACTTCTTGGGGAAGTCGCTGAACTGCCGCAGGTGCGGCGACACCTGTGCCAGCAGGTGGGCGTCTACGAGTGGCGTGCGCAGCTCGACGCTGTGATCCATGCTTGCCCAGTCGCTGTCTCGCAGCAGCTGGTTGCGCAGGTAGGTCGTGGATTCGATCTGCGCGAGCGCCAGCGTGTGGTCGCGTGGCAGTTCGCCCGCCATGGCGTGGACCCATGTCGCTGCATCGAACCTGCTGAGCAGCTCGCGTGCGGCCTCACGCACGTGAGCCGGCAGACTCTCGGGGGCGAGGCTGCTGCGGCGCAGCCACCACGCCCCGGAGATGCTCCGCAGCCAGTCAGGCGCATGGCGCCACCGCGAGTTGCTCGACACGTGCTCGAGCAGCCGCGAACCGACCTTCGCGGCGAGCCCCGACCCCGCCAAATGGTTCACGGCGTTCCAGACGCGCACGAGCTTTGGAAGCTCCTCGAAGAGGCTGTAGCCCAGGAAGAGCTCGTCGCCGCCGGTGCCTGAGAGCACCACCCGCAGCCCGCGCTCGGCGACGGCCTTGCTGGCGTACCACGTGTTGATGCCGTCGATGCTGGGCTGGTCCATCGCATCGAGGATTCGGGGCAGGTCGGCGATGAACTCCGCCTGGCCCGCCGTCTGGGCATCATCGAGGACGCCTCGTACGGCTTT
>CAYPOZ010000251.1:0-1238 GCA_964412415.1 uncultured Isosphaeraceae bacterium
GCGAGCCAGTATGCGACGATCCACGAGATGTTCTGAGAGTCCCTCTGGGCGACAACCGGGTAGAGCACCAGCTGCAGCAAGAGCGCAGCAAGCAGCACCAGCCCGCGGTTGCGCATCTCCGAGAAGACGCGCTGACGGACCCATACGCTCGGGTGCTCGGTGGCCACTGCCGCGCAACATACGCGCTGGCGGGATCATTGCGCGCATCGCATATGGCAGGACCCGCACCCGCGCGGATAGTGTGCGCGCCATGCACGCGGCGGACCTCCGCAGCTCATCGCGCACCGCGCTGGCCGTCCTGACGGGCATCAACCTCCTCAACTACCTCGACCGCTACATCGTGGCGGGGATGGTGGGCCCCCTCAAGCGCGAGTTCGATGCCTCGGACACGCAGATCGGGCTGCTGATGAGCATCTTCCTCGTCAGCTACATGGTGGTGTCGCCCGTTGTTGGGTGGGTGGCACGCACACGCAGCCGTACGGGGCTGCTGGCGCTGGGCGTGGCGCTGTGGAGCGCGGCAACGGCAGGCGGCGCATTCGCGCGCTCGATCGGGCACCTTCTGGTCATGCGCGCGGCCACTGGCGTGGGCGAGGCCGCGTATGCGACGGTGGGCCCAGCGCTGCTCGCGGACCACTACCCGGCACACCGCCGCGCGGGCGCGCTCAGCATCTTCTACTCGGCGATTCCCGTGGGCACCGCGTGCGGGTACATGCTGGCGGGATACGTGTCGTCGCGGTGGGGCTGGCGCGAGGCGTTCCTGGTGGCGGGACTGCCCGGACTCGCGATTGCGCTGCTGTGCCTGTGGCTTCGCGATCCGCCGCGCGGGCGCTTCGACGCGCCGCCGCCGCCGCACGCTGACGCCGCGGGCGCTGATGCCGCGGGCGCACAGCCTGAACCTGCGCGCCTGCTGCCTGCGGCCGCGGCGCTCGCACGCAACCGCCGCTTTGTGCAGACGACGATCGGCTATGCCGCGTTCACGTTCGCGTTCGGCGCGCTCGCGACGTGGATGCCCTACTACATGGAGCAGGTGCGCGGGTGGAGCGCCGAGACCGCGGCCGTTGCATTTGGCGGCATCATCGTGGCGACCGGCTTTGCGGGCACGCTTCTCGGCGGATGGGCTGCGAGCCGGCTCGGCGGAGGCCGCGACGACAGCGCGCTGCGCATCGCAGGATGGTGCATGATCGGCGCGGCTCCGCTGGCGGTGGTTGCGCTCGCGGCGCCGCAGGCGTGGGTGCTGG
>CAYPOZ010000251.1:1248-3163 GCA_964412415.1 uncultured Isosphaeraceae bacterium
TGAGCTTTGCGACGCAGGGGCCGATCAACGCGGTCACGCTCAACTCCGTCGGACCCGCGATGCGCGCGGCCGCAGTCGGCGTGAGCGTGCTTTGCATCCACCTCTTCGGCGACGTTCCGAGCCCTGCGCTTGCAGGATGGATCTCCGACCATGCGCCGGACGCCTGGCGCGTGGCCGTGCTGCGCACGATCGGTTCCGACGCGGACTCCGGGCTGCCGCTGGGGCTCGCGATGATTCCGGTGGCGATGGCGATCGCTGGCGCGATCTGGCTGCGCGAGGCGAATCAGGCCACGCCGACGATCGGCACCTTGTCGAAGCCTGCTCGGTAGTTGGGCCGCACGAGCGCGGTCGCGGCCTCGGAATTCATGAAACGCATCCCGACGGGGTCGTACACGAGCCGCTGACCGGGCACCCGGCCGCCGATGACGCCGAGCAGCACAGCCTCGGTGAGCGGCGCAGCAAGGTCGAAGTTCGCCACCGTGGTGCCCTTGCCCATCGCCGCATCCACCCACACATGCCAGTGGTTGTAGGGCTCGAACTGCGGGCGCTCGTAGCCGTCGAGCCGCGAGTTCGGGAAGACCTTCGGGAAGCCGTCGGTGAAGTCGAACTTCGGCGCCTTCTCGTTCTCGCCGCGGCCGAAGGTGTCGCAGGGCACGATCACCGTCGCGTCGGTGCCCACGATGATCGATCCCCCATCCGGATTGATCGATGCGATGTCAAGATCCTTCGGCAGGTGCGGCGACACTGAACTTGGTGGCACCCGGCCGCCGTCGTACCACGTGAGCGGAATCTCCCCGTTGGCCGCATCTGCGCCACCCGCAAACGTGATTGTCACCGTTTCCGCCGTGGGATACTGGTCTGCCGTGAGGTCGGTCGAGTTGCCCATCACTGCCACAGGCGTGCCGAGCTTGATGCCCAGGAACAGCGTGTCGAAGAAGTGGCACGCCATGTCGCCGAGCGCACCGGTGCCGAAATCCAGCACTCCGCGCCACTTGAAGGGCGTGTACGCATCGGCCTTGTAGGGACGCTCCGGCGCGCCGCCAAGCCACGCCTGCCAGTCGAGCCATGCGGGAATCTCATCCTTGCCCTCGGGGCGAGGCTGGCCCTGCGGCCACCATCCTGCGGGACGGTTCGTCCACGTGTGGATCGACACGATCTTGCCCGGGATGCCATTGCGCAGCATGTCGACTGCAGTGCGAAGGCCCTTGCCCGTGCCGCGCTGGATGCCCATCTGCGTGGCCACCTTGCGCGCAGCCGCGAGCTCCTGCATCGCGCGCGTCTCGGCGATGAACTTCGTAAGGGGCTTCTGGCAGTAGCAGGCCTTCCCCTGGTCCATCGCATTGAGTGCGATCGGCGCATGCGTGTGGTCTGGTGTGCTGACGATGACCGCGTCGATGCGGTCGCCCATCGCCGCGAGCGCCTCTCGGTAGTCGGAGAACGTGCGCGCCTCGGGGAACTTCTCCGCCGCCTTCTTGAGCGACTCGCGGTTGGTGTCGCAGAGCATCGCGATCTGCGCATTCGGATGGCTCATCACCTGGCCAATGTCGGAGCTGCCCATGCCGCCGACGCCGAAGGCAGCCACACGGAGCTTGCCGTTGGCGCCGAGCTGCGCGGCACGGCGGCGTGCGACCGGTGACGCGGCGGCGCCACTGATCAGCCCGCCCGACGCCGCAAGCGCACCCGCCGCGAGAGTGCCCGCGAGGAACGGACGCCGACCGATGCGCGGAGTGTTGGTGTCGCTCATCAGCGCAGTGTCGTTCATTGGCGCGGTGCGAACAAGGTGGGATGCCATTTTTACGTCCGAGAACCATGGCGCGCTGTACCCGCCGCTAGGATGTTTCGTTTCGCGACCGCCTGCGCTGCATTCCGGTCGGGAGTTTGCGTGCGTGACCGCACGGACCTGCGATGCCTCAAG
>CAYPOZ010000252.1:0-3159 GCA_964412415.1 uncultured Isosphaeraceae bacterium
GTTTCCGCGGCCCATACCAAGGAGCATCCATGTCACTGCTTGCCGTCGGAGTCGTTTGGAGCGCGTTGGTTCTGGGTCAGGCTGCGCCGGGTGAGCCCGCACAGGCACCGACGGGTGCGGGCAATGCAGCGCCAGCGCCCGCTGCCTCCTCCGATTCGCCCACGCCGGACGCGCCGACGGGCCCCGTGATTGCGGACCGCACGATCGCCGAGCGCAAGACGCAGTTCCTGCGGTGGTGGCGCGCAAGCGGCGGCGACCCTGCGGCATTTGAGGCCAAGCGGGTCGAGCTGTTTGGCGAGTTCAAGCCCGAGGACCTCACGCTGGCGCAGGCGATGCGCTACGGCAAGATGATGCCGGCCTCCGCAGGAGAGGTCGTGCAGGCGAGGCTCGATGAGGTGCTTGCCAGCGACAGCCCGGACGCGATCGACATCCTTGTGGTGCTTGCGCAGGATCCGGGCTACTCGCTGCTCGGTCCCGTGCCGCCGGCGCGCGCTGCGGCCATGGAGGCTGGCGCCGATGCGGTGCGCCGCATCTTCACGCACCGTGCGTTCCCGGCATGGGTCGAGGACCGTGGCACGGTGGCGTTCGTCACGGCATTCAAGGACGTGCAGCCGGAGGTGCTCGGGCCGTCCGCAGCCGCGGTCGCGGCCTTCGCAGCCGAGTTCGCCGCCACGCCCATCAAGCGCAACATGGGCCTCGCGAACTACATGTCGATCCTGGCGAAGCTCGACGACTACGTGGACCAGCCGACCATCCAGTCCGTCAATGCGCGCCTGACCAAGGTCGCGCAGGAGGGTCTCGCGATCGCGGAGTCCGCAGGCGACGCGGAGGCCACGGAGCGCCTCAAGCGATCGATCGCGAAGCTTGACGGCAAGATCCTCAAGGGGGAGTTCATCGGGTACCCGGCGCCTGAGCTCGCCATCACGTGGGCGGCTGACCGCAATGGTCCGCTCTCGATCAAGAGCCTCAGCGACCTCAAGGGCAAGATCGTGGTGATCGACTTCTGGGCCACCTGGTGCGGCCCGTGCATCGCGAGCTTCCCGAAGATCCGTGAGCTGCGCGAGCACTACAGCCCTGACGACGTCGTGATCCTCGGCGTGACCAGCATCCAGGGACGGCACCATCCCAAGGGCAAGCCTGTGGTCGACTGCAAGGACGATCCGGCGAAGGAGATGTCCCTGATGAACGAGTTCATGGTGGAGTCGGACATCACGTGGCCCATCGCCTTCAGCACGCAGCCGGTCTTCAGTCCCGAGTACGACGTCGGCGGCATCCCGCATGTGGCCATCATCGATGCGAAGGGGAACGTGCGCTTCAATGACCTGCACCCTGGCCGTCCGCTCGAGGAGAAGACGGCGCTGATCGATCCTCTGCTCGTTGAGCAGGGAAAGACGCCGCCGGCCCGCAAGGCCGCGGAGCCGCAGAGGACCGCCGCGGCGGACCCTACGAAGGCAGCGGCTCCCGCGCCGTAGGTGCGCCGGCGAAGCGGGGAGGGCGCGGGGTCAGCGGCGGCGCGCAGCTCGGAAGGCGCGGAGCCCATGGCGCGAGTCCGCTGCGGTCACGGCTGCGGCTCGTGCGGCGCGAGCAGCGCCACCAGCTCTGCGTGCAGCGACGGGTGTGCGGCCACTGCGGTGCGCCATCTCATGCCGGGCGCCCCGCTCCACAGGCTGGGCTCTCCCGTCCAGTCCGAGTAGGTGCCGCCAGCCTCGCGCATCAGGAGGCCGAAGGGCCCGGCATCCCATGGCATCATCATCGGTTCCACAGCGGCATCGCAACGTCCGGTGACGGCCAGCATCATCCCGTAGCAGTCGGTCCAGCCACGGAGCCGTCCGGCGCGCTGTGCAAGAAGTTCGAGCGCGGCCGGGCATCTGGCACGGTGGAAGTACTCGCATCCGGTGGTCACCACGAGCGCATCGCGCAGCGGCAGGGGACCGCGTACGCGTGCACCCACAGGCTCGCGGCCAGCGCGCTCCCACCAGGCACCCTGTCCGCGCGCGCCCCACACTCGCTCACGCAGCGCGGGCATCTCGCAGACGCCAGCGATGACCTCAGGCGCGTTGCCCGCGAGCGACTCGATCGCGATGAGCGTGCCGAAGAGAGGCACTCCGCTCGCGAAGCTCACGGTGCCGTCGATCGGGTCGACGATCCACCGGTAGCCGGTTGTCCCGGCCTCGCTGCCGAACTCCTCGCCGATCACGGCATCGTGGGGGAATGCGTCCCCGATCGCATCACGGATCAGCCGTTCGCAGGCGAGGTCCGCGTCGGTCAGCGGGCTGCCGTCGGGCTTGCCGTGGACGGCGAAGGACTGGCGCTCGAATGCATCGAGCGCCAGCTGGCCTGCACGCGCAGCGACATCCCGCATCAGCGCGATGCGGGACGCGAGGTCCTGGCTGTCGGGGTGCTCAGCCAAGCTCGAGGCTCGTGACGCCGTAGATCCGGTCCCACGGCAGTGCGGGAGGGGTGCCGAGCGTCATCTTGGCGCATCCGAAGACCTCGCGCATTCCGTAGCGCTCGGCAAGCGACATCGCGTAGCGGTTCCGCTCAGGGACATCGATGTGCACCGCAACGCCTTCGCACGCGTCGAGGATGTGCGCAAGCAGCGCCTCCGCGATCGACGGGCTGTCCGCGAACAGCGGGCCGATGCGCATTCCGGTGCGTGCGGGTCGCGCAACCAGGAATCCCCTGAGCGCTCCATCGGACACCGAGGCAATCGCGCACGAGCGAGGCTGCGCGACCCACCGGCGGACAAAGTCCGGCCTTGCGGCAGGAAAGTGCATCGAGTCGTACCGGATCACGTCCTCGAGAGGCACCGCACCGATCGGCACGATGATCGGACTTCCGGGCGCAGGCTCGGCGCCCATGCCCTTCGCGGTGCGCGCGCCGCGCTCGGGTGCGGCCTCGAACCGCAGCTCGCGGTGCTCCTTGACGAAACCGCCCTTTGCGTAGAAGGGCTCCATCGCGAAGACACCGTCCATGCCGATCGGCGCACCGGGGTCAAGCCGGTCGATCAGCATCCGCTTTCGAGCATGCCAGAGCCTGCGGCCGATGCCACGGCCGCGAAGGTCCGGACGCACGATGAAGAACCCCATGAACCCGTACTTGCCGCCGTAGCTCACGATGGACCCGCCTGCGGCGAGCGCGCCGTCAAGCTCTACGGCC
>CAYPOZ010000253.1:0-369 GCA_964412415.1 uncultured Isosphaeraceae bacterium
TGAGGAGGCGGACGCCGCCGCGCCCGCGAGGTAGGGGCCCAACGGTCCGACAGCGCGCGTGGTCTCCGCACGAGCCACTGTCCTCAACAGGCTTGGGCTGCATGCGCGGCCAGCTATGGCATTCGTGCAGCTCGCGAACCACTTCCGGTCGACTGTCGCGCTCCGGCGCGATGACTCCGACGAGCTGATCGACGGCAAGAGCATCATGCAGATGCTGCTGCTCGCGGGCACGATGGGCACGGTGCTGGTGATCCAGTGCGATGGCGACGACGAGCAGCAGGCGCTTCACGCGCTCGTGGAGCTGATCGCGTCGAAGTTCGACGAGGACTGACGCCGCGCGTCACGTCGCGAGCTGCTCAGGCCGCGCGG
>CAYPOZ010000253.1:379-2323 GCA_964412415.1 uncultured Isosphaeraceae bacterium
ACGCGCTTCGGATGAAGAACGCCGATCTCGGACGCCGAATCGGGGATTCACGCGGGCCGCGGCCGTCGCCGCGTCGCCGTCACTTGGCGAGCGCTGCGTCGATGGCCGCGCGGAGCGGCGCATCAGGCTGACGAGCGCATCGCGCGGGGGCTGCGCGCCTGACAGCACCGCATTCACGGCGGTGCAGATCGGCATCTCGATGTCGTGCCGGTCTCGGAGCGCCATTAGCGCGGTGCACGTGTCGATGCCCTCCACTGTTGCGCCAGAGGCTGCCCTCGCCTGCTGCACCGACATCCCGCCGCCAAGCCGTTCCCCGAAGGCCCGGTTGCGCCCATCGGCGCTGAAGCAGGTGGTGGCGAGGTCGCCGATGCCGGCGACACCCCAGAAGGTCTCAGCCCTTCCGCCGAGCGCCAGGCCAAGGCGCGCGATCTCCGCGATGCCGCGCGCGAGCAGCGTCGCTTTCGCGTTCGTGCCGAGCCCCATGCCGTCGAGCATGCCCGCCGCGAGCGCGATGACGTTCTTGGCGGCGCCTGCGGTCTCGACGCCGATCACGTCGTCGGAGGGATAGAGGCGAAGCGTGTCTGAGGCGAGTGCGGCGCATGCGCGCGCGGTCGCGCCGGCGTCTGGCGATGCGGCGACCATCGCGGTGGGAAGGCCACGCACGATTTCGGGCGCAATCGCGGGACCGCTCATCGCCACGGTCGGGCACGACACTCCCGCCTCGGCGAGAACCCTGTTTACGACTTCGCTCGGGCGCAGCAGCGTGCCAAGCTCAAAGCCCTTCGCTGTGCTGACCAGCACTGCGCCATTTGGCACATGCCGGGCAAGCGCGCCCCACGCGGCGCGCACGCTTTGGGTCGGAACGGCGCTCACGACGATCGATGCGGCTGCGAGCGCCTCGTCAGCGCGATGGCACGCCCGGACCATGTCCGGCAGTCGAAGACCGGGAAGTCGCGGCGGGCTATCGCCGCGGGCGATCGCGTCAATCGCAGCGGCATCCCGGTCCCAGAGCGTCACATCGGCTCCGGCACGCACAGCCTGGGCCGCCATCGCGCCGCCCATCTGCCCTGCGCCAATGATCGCGACGCGGACTGCGCGCCCTGTGCCCTGTGCGCTCACGCGTGCCAACCTACCACCCCGCATGACCGACCGCCGTGAGCGTGCTACCCTTCAACCGCACCTCTCTCGTGCCCCCCACCACGGAGCACCCAGCATGACCACTCTCCAGTCGGCCCTCGGCCGAGATTCTGTCGATGCCGGCTCCGCCGGCGGCGAGCGCCTCGAGCGGCAGCTCTTCATCGCCCTTGTCGGAGGCGTGCTCCTCGCTGTCTCCTGGCTCGCCGAGGCCCTCTTCGGCATCGAGCGGTCCGTCGCGCAGTTGCCTGCGGTGGCCGGCGCGCTCATCCTGGTTACCCCCCTGGCGGCAGGCGCTCTCGAGGAGCTGCGCCGGGGCAAGCCCTCGAGCGACTCGCTCGCCTCCCTCGCCGTGTTTGCGGCGCTCGCGAACCAGCTCTACCTGGCGGCAGGATTCCTGGCGTTCTTCCTGTGGCTCAGCGAGCTGATCCTGTCGCGCACCGCGTGGGGCGCGCAGCGCGCGATCCGAGACCTGATCGAGCTCACGCCTGACATTGCGCGCATCGTCGCGAAGGATGGCGCCGAGCGCGAGGCAAGGCTCTCCGAGGTGCGCGTAGGCGACGTCGTGCGCGTGCGTCCGGGCGAGAACCTCCCCGTCGACGGGCGCATCATCGCGGGCACGTCGAGCATCAACCAGGCGTCGCTCACTGGCGAGGCGGTGCCGATCGAGGCGCAGCCAGGCCTCGACGTGTATGCAGGCACCACAAACCTCACAGGGCAGGTCGACATCCAGGTGACGGCGGTCGCTGGCGAGACGACGATCGGCAAGGTCGAGAAACTCATCCGCGAGGCGGAGAGCGCCAAGAGCGA
>CAYPOZ010000253.1:2366-3151 GCA_964412415.1 uncultured Isosphaeraceae bacterium
GTGGTTCTTCACGAGCAAGAGCGCAATCCCGGAGGTGCGGGCCGAGGCGTCGGTGCGCGCGATCACGGTGCTCGTGGTCACGTGCCCGGGTGCGCTGCTGATCGCCTATCCCACGGCGATGGTCGCGGCATTCGCGGCCGCTGCGCGCCTTGGCATCATGATCAAGCAGACGCGCACGCTCGAGAGCGCGGCCAACATCGACACTGTCGTGCTGGACAAGACGGGCACGCTCGCGACGGCCATGTGCAGCGTGAGCCGGCTTGCGCCGGCGGATGGCATCGACGGCGCCGTGCTTCTGCAGGCCGCCGCCGACTGCGAGCAGAGCTCCAACCACCCGCTCGCGCGAAGCATCCTCGAGACCGCCGAGCGCGCGCGCATCCAGCCCGCAGCGCTGCAGTCCTACGAGGAGGTGCACGGCCGCGGCGTCATCGCACGGACATCGGCCGGCGCAACCATCCATGCAGGGCGCCCGAACTGGCTCGTCGAGCTCAACCCTCCGGTGGCCGCTGCGGTCGCCGAGGTCGAGGCACGCATCGAGGGCATCTCAGGTGTGCACGTGATGCAGGACGGCCGCTACCTCGGCGCCGTCGGACTCGAGGACAAGCTGCGACGCAACGCGGCCGACGTGGTCACGCGCCTCCGCCAGCTTGGCGTACGGCGCGTGTGCATCTTCACCGGAGACCGAATCGGCGTGGCCAAGCGCGTTGGCGAGGCCGTTGGAGTGGACGCGATCGAGGCCGAGTGCCTGCCCGAGGAGAAGCACGAGGAGCTCAAGTACCTCATCC
>CAYPOZ010000254.1:0-3148 GCA_964412415.1 uncultured Isosphaeraceae bacterium
CACACTGCGATCGACGCGCCGAAGCGTGTGGCCGAGCTCCGAGCGCCTTCGCCGAGCTCTGCCGCACGCTTCGGCGCGTCGATCGCAGTGTGGGGCCGCGGACAGGGACGCAGGCTGGTCGTTGGGGAACCTGATCGCGACGCGAGGTCCCAGCCAGGGATCGACGGCTTCCGCGTTGGCGCCGTCCACGTGTTCGAGCGAGGAGGCTCGGGCTGGGTTCATGCCGGCATGATTTCGGCCCCGCACGTGGCCACCACGGCACGGTTTGGCACGTCGGTGGCGATCCATGGCGACACGATCGTGATCGGTGCGCCCGGCGCATCGCGCTCTATCCGCGGTCGCATGCTGTGGTCGGCGGGCGATGCGTGGTGCGCACACCGCGTGGATGGCCAGTGGCAGGTCATGCAGCGGCTGAGCCCGCCGCGGTCGCATGCGCTCGCATACTTCGGGTACGGCGTCGGCTTCGATGGCATCACGATCGCGGTCACGGCGCTGCGAGAACCGATGCGTCCGGACTCGCCGTCCGCGAGCAGTTCACGCCGGGGCATCGTCCATCTCTTCGAGCATGCAGGCAGCGGATGGCCTACGGACGCGACATCCCGGACCGCGCCCTGGCGACCGGTGCAGAGGCTGCTTCCGCCAGGGCCCGACGACGAGCACTTCGCGGCGTCGGTTTCCGTGCGTGATGGGATGGTGGCAGTTGGTGCACCCGCTGCGCGGCTGGTCGCCGCGCACGAGCTTGATCTCACTGCTGGCACGGAACGCGCAGAACGCGAGGGTGGGGATGCGCCTCCACCTCGCGGTGGACCCCGTATGTGGCGCGACCTACGTGTACGAGAAGGTCCATGCGAACACATGGATCGCGCGCGCACGGTGCACGGCACCTGGCGCTGTGGAGGGAGGCCGTGACGGCGTGGATGTGTCGTTTGCGCGTCGCAGCGATGGCTGCATCGGCCTGGTGATGTCACGCGGCGAGGACCAGGAAGGCCCGCCAGGCCCGGGTGCGGTGCACGCGTTCACGCCGCTGACGATGGCCGTGTCGGCGATCCCTGCCCAGTGGCTGGCGGGCATGGGGTGACCTCGACCTCGAACGTCGCGCTCAGCGAGGTGCCCGCACGCACAGTTGCGAAGTGGCCAGTGCGGAGCCCGTCTGTCGGCCCCACCATCGGCTCGATGCACGCGAACGCTGCACCATGCGGCGAGAACACCTGCACGAACGGGTAGTGGCCATTCATGCGGATGTCGATGCGGCGATGCGCATCGATGATCGATGCGACGGGTGCGGGTGCAGCAGCGGCCGCGGAGGAAGACCCGGCTTCGGAAGCGGAGTCAGTCATGCCGGCGGCGATCCCCGCCCGCATGAACAGCGCATCCTGCCCTTGCCCGATGCGTTCGGTGTGCGGCGCAGCTGGCACGCCGACCAAAGCAAGGTCATCACCAGTAGGCAGCCCATCCGGATCAAGCGCGATGCCCGCCATCGGCGCGCGCACAAGCGTTGCAGTCGACGGCTCGCGTACGGCGAAGTACGGGTGCCACCCAAATGCCGCTGGCACGTCCACGCCCTTGTCAGCGCGCACCTGCGTGTCCACGCGCAGCACTGCGGCACCCGGCGTCACGCCGGCTGCCATCGTCCACATGATCCGAAGCGTGTGCGCGAATGGGAACGCATGCATCAGCTCTGCGCTGGCGCCCCAGTCCAGTTCCGCCGAGAGCTGGCCAGGACCGTGCACCGCCAGCGCCCACCCGCCCCTGCGCAGCAGCAGCCCGTGGATCGGGTGACGCTTGTCATCGCGCTTGAGCGAGGGCACGCCCGCGAGGTCGATCGGCTTACCGCACACCTCGAACGAGTCTGCGCCGAGACGGTTCGCGTAGGGGTAGAGCACCGGCAGGCCACCCGTGCGCGCTGCAGCGAGGAACTCCTCCCGCCCGCATGGCAGCGCGAGCACCTCGTCGCCGGCCACCATCCATGACACCGCCACCATGCCCGCATCGGGCACCAGCTCCAGGCTCGAGCCCGCGCCCGCATGTGTCAGCGTGATCGACGCGCTCATCGCCGCTCTCCCGCTGCGCCATCCGCCGCATCCGCGCCGCGCTCACGTGCTGCGTCCCGCTCGCGGTCCGCGACACCCTCGCCGTAGTGCCGCTCGATCACGTCTCGCCACTCCGCGGGCGTCTGGCACCTGATGAAGTCGGCCTTCACCGGCTGCGCATTCGGGTGGTGCGCCGCAAACTTGATGCCGAACTTGCGCATGCGCTGGCCCGCACTTCGCTCGCCGTGCAGCACGCACGCAAGCTCATGGTGGTCGAGCAGCACCTGGCGCTGCTCGGAAATCGTCGGCACGCCGCACTGGTCGAGCATCGCGAAGATGTCGCGCACATTCCAGATGTCGCCTGACCCGAAGATCACCGGCCCGTCCGAGCCAGGGCCCTTGCACCAGCGCGATACCAGGTCCTCGAGGAACTCCCACCGTCCGGGCCCGAGGTACTTCTGCTCCACCGTACGGCAATGGATGGTGCTCCACGCGTAGCCGAGCTCGTTGACCGCATCGAAGATGCGCTCGAAGGCAGCAGCCATCGCGGGCGTGTCGTCGAAGCTGCGGCGCAGCTTCACGGTCACCGGCACCGCACTCGCCACCGCATCGCGCACCGCACGCAGCACGGCGATCGCCTCGTCAGGGTGCCGCAGGAAGTGGCCACCGCGGTTGCTTGTGCGGATCTTCTTCACGGGGCACGCAAGGTTGACGTCGATCACGTCGTACCCCATCGCGAGCAGCAGCTCCGACGCGCGCGCCATCTCGCTCGGGTGCGTGCCCATCACCTGCCCGGCGATCGGGTGGTCATCGACGCTCGCCGCGCGGTTGTCGTCCACGTCGCCGAGCCCGCACTCGCTCGCGATCAGGTCAGGATCCTCGCGCACGCGTCCCTTACCGCCATTGAGGAGCGTGCGGTCGAGCAGCGCCTCAGTCACGCAGAACGGGCATCCGTGCCGGCGCGCGATCAGCCTCATCGCGCCGTCGGAATAGCCCGCAAGGCCGGCCTGGAAGAAGGGCGCATCGAAGCGCGGCAGCAGCGCCTTCACCCGCGGATGCACAGCCACCCGCTGCGCGGTCTCCTCGACGGGACGCGACAGCCTGCGCGGCGGCAGTTC
>CAYPOZ010000255.1:0-3135 GCA_964412415.1 uncultured Isosphaeraceae bacterium
GCAGATCCAGCTGCACGCTGCGCCAGCCAGCGGATCTCGGCGTTTCGCATCCCGACCGCGCCGACACCGACGGGAGGTACCGGGTGTGCCACCATGATCCGCACCGGACCGCCGGGCGCCTGCACCACTGCGTCGATCATCGGGAACCGGCCCTCAGGGCTGATGATCGCCTCGACTTCACGGAGCGGATGCCGGCTGAGCACGGCCACGCCAGCGATGGGATGGTCGTCGATGCGGACAGCGGCGTGGGGCCAAAGGGAGGAGCCGGCGCGAGTCACCGCACGCAGCGCATCGATCCACTCCTGCGAGCACTCGATGAGGGCCACCACGTCAGCCCCCGTGGACTCGAACCACTGCACCGCGTCTGGCGTCGGCTCATTCCACGCATTGACGTTCGCGTAGGTGATCTTCAGCGTGCCAACTGGCGCCGCAGCCCCGATGGGCAGCAGGACAGGCAGCACCCATAGCGACAGTGCGACAAGCGGCAGCGAGAATGCGAGCACGGCTCGCCATGCCCGCGCGAGGGCGAGCAGAAGCACGACTGCACAGAGCGCGCACCACGCCTGTGCCGTCCATGGGCTCGCGAGCGCACCGATGAGCGAGGGACCGAGCCATCCGAGCGCGACAAGGGCCGTGCATCCGGCACCCGCCGCACACAGGAACATGCGCCACACGCGGCGTGGCGGTGCGCCACGATGCGCTGGAGCGGGCGACCTCAAGTGATCACTTGCTGGCAGCGGGCGGTGCAGCCGGTGCACCGGCTGGGCTGCCCGCCGCGGGCTGCGCGGACGTGGCCGTGACGAGCGCCTTGATGGGCGTGGGCAGCGCGAAGTCGGCATCGGTTGCCGAGTTCCAGTCGACGGCGTCGATCGTCATCACCTGCGTCTGGCCCATCACCTTGGTGGTGCTCTTGGCTGACACCTTGACGTCTCCGAAGTCGCGGTAGTCGTCCATCACGAGGATCACGGGCAGGTCCCCCATGGGTGTGGCAGCGGACATCGCCATGCCGCGCATCAGGCCAGTGTCGCGCGCGTAGAACTGGCTCGCAGGCTGGTCACCGACGCCGTCAACCTTCACCTGCCAGCACGGGGTGCCCTCGAACTCGAAGAGCCCGATCACCTGCGAGGTACCGGGGTCCCGCGCGAGCGCAAGGTCCTTGCGGAAGTTGCCGTCACGCTTGATCTGCGCGACCTGCTTGGGGTCCATGAGCGCAGGTCCGCGCATCGGGTCGATGCTCCAGCCGACAGTGCCGTCGAAACCCTGCGCCGTCTTGCCCACTCCGGGAAGCTCGCTCTCCACGACGACACGGTCCGGAGCCATCGCCGACATCTTCAGTGTGCCCTTCATCTGCACCGCAGGGATCTCGATCGCACCGGTGCTCGTCATCGACGTCTTTGCGTCCCACGCGGCGGCACCGCCGGTCGCATCCACATGCTTGGCGAAGATGTCCTTGGGCGAAGGCGTCTCGCCCTCGACCGGAAGCTCGCGGAACTTCGGTGCAGCCGGCATCCGCGGCATCGATGGCGCGACCGCACCACTGGGTGCGGCAGGCGCTGGGACTGCCGGCTTGGCTGGGCTCGCGGGCGCAGATGGGCCCTGCTGGGCACGTGCGACAGACACCGGCAGCGCGATCGCCGCAGCAGCAAGGGCAGTAAGGAAAGTGGCGCGAGCGACGCGGATTGATCGTTGGTTCATGGTGTTCAGGTGTGTTGTTGCGAGCGCGCAGAGTATCCGCCGAAGGGTGTTTCCTTGAGCACCCGTTTGGGGGATACTTCACGTATGGCGAACGCACCATTTGCCGCAATCACGGGACGAATGGGCTACCTGAATGCAACGCTCGCACTGTCGCTGCTGGCGCTTGCGCCCAGCATCATGCCGGGCGGGTCCCGCGTGGCGAGGGCCGAAGCCGACCAGGGCGCGGGCCAGCCGGCAGCGCCGGGATCATCAGACCCCTCCGCGCCACGCACCGGAGGACCCGATCCAGTTCAGCCGGCTGTCCTCGCCTTCGACCCTCCATCGGTCGAGTTTGGCCCGATGTACGTGGGCAAGACCCGGCACGCGAGTGTCAAGGTCACGAATTCGAGCGATGCCCCGGTGATGATGTCGCGCATCATTCCAGGCTGCCCGTGCACGAAGGCCTCCGATCCCCCGAAGGAGCCTCTCCCGCCCGGCGCAAGCTTCACGATTGACGTGAGCCTCGACGGCGGCGACTATGGCGGCGCCAAGCTGCGCAAGGTCGTCAACTTCCTCATCGAGGGAAGGCAGACGGAGTTCCTGTGGCTGCATGGTGATGTGCAGAAGGTGATCGCGGTGAACCCGCAGGTGGTCGATGCACGCAAGGCTGCCGATGGCGACACGCTGAAGGTGATGCTTGAGAGCGCACGCTTCGTCGATTTCACGGTGACTGGCGTCGAGCCGGCCGGCATCGTGACCTTCGGGAAGGACCCGTCGACCGAGCATGAACTGTCGATCGACGTCGCCGCGCTAAAGGCTGCGGGCATGCCAACGAAACTGACGGTCGCCACCGACCATCCTGATGCTGATGTGATCTTCGTGCTGCTCCGGGTTCCGCCGCCACCGCCCGCGCCGACGGATGCGGCGCCAGCGGCAGCATCGCCGGCCCCAGCACTTCCCGCGCCGCCGACGCCGCCAACGCCACCCGCGCCGCCGGCCACATCCGCTCCGAAGGGTGCGGGGCCGCCCGCCGGCACCTGAACCGGATCACCGCATCAGGACCAGCTCGCGAGGAGCGCAGCCAGGTCGAGGCCGCCCACGGCGCCGTCTCCATCGATGTCTGCTGCGCACGGGGCAGGGCACGGTCCCCACGCCGAGAGCAGGATCGTGAGGTCGTTACCGTTGACGATCGAGTCGCCGTTGAGGTCGCCCAGTGGAGCCACGCTGCGCGTGAGCGTGATGTTGTCGATGCGGAAGGTGTGGTCCGTGAAGCCGAAAAACATCCCCGGCTCGAGCGTTGTGAACACGATCACGTCGACACCGGCGAGCACATCGCGGAAGGTCACGCCTGGCGGAAGGATCGGCTCGTAGGTAACGGGATCCTCCGCACCGGTCCCGCGCCAGCCCGGTGGGAGCGTCGTGGACGTCGGGTCGAAGGTCACGACGCTCCCACCGGGCTGG
>CAYPOZ010000256.1:0-3134 GCA_964412415.1 uncultured Isosphaeraceae bacterium
ACCTGCTCGAGGCGATTCCTGCGGTGGCGGTGATCCTGGCGACGCGCGGCCACCACGTGGGCCGGAACGCATACGTCCTGACGCTGCTCGCGAGCGCCGCCGTGATTGCAGCTGTCGCGTGGCTCTCGCTCTCGGTGGCGCGCGGGTTCGACGAGCCGCTCCTCTCGTGGAGCCACTGGGTGATCATGGCCGGGTGCGGTGCCTTCTGCGTGGGGGCCATCGCACGGCCGACGTGGTCCCGCGCATGCGCTGCGCCGGCTGCGCTCGCAACGATGCTCTGCGTCTCGACGTTCCTGGGGATCTTCAAGGCGCCGCATGGCACCTTCGACCTCGCCGCGGTCGAGTCGATCCGCGGTCGCACCGTGTGGGTGCCTGAGAACTTCCGATCAGTTGCGGAGGAGTACCGGTTCCTGCTTCCCGGGGTGGATGTGCGCGGATACCCCGCGTCCGCGGACGGCCCGCCTCCGTCGGAGGTGGGCGATGGCGACCTCCACGTTGTGGCCCTTGAGGTGTCGCTGCCGGCGCCTGATGGTGCGGTGGCAAGCCGCATGGAGATCACCAGCCGCCACTCGAACGAGCAGCTCATGGACGTGGCGCGCGGCGATGTGGTGCGGCACCTGTTCCGCCGCGAGTGGATCGTGCCCGTTGCGGGAACGCGATAGGGCCGGCACCGCAGGCGCGGTAAGGGTCAGGGGCGGCGGGTCTCTGCGATCTCGTGCTCGTGATCGGCAGGAGGGGCAGCGCGGTTGTGCAGCTGGTGCATCTGCGCCAGGTACGGCGTGATGTGAGGGTTGTCGCTCCGCACAAAATCCTCGAACGGCCCATCGAAGAGCACGCCACCGTCATTCAGCATCAGCACGCGGGGCTTGAGACGCTGGAGCAGCTCGGTGTCGTGCGTGACGATGATCGTGGTGCGCACCGTGCCGTCTCGCGTGGCTGCGAGCGCGGGCTGGGTGTTGTGCGTGCGCCGGATGAGCTCGTGGATCTGCACGCACATCTCGGGATCAAGGCCTGCGGTGGGCTCGTCGTAGAGGATCAGGACCGGGTCGATCACGAGCGCGCGCGCGATGGCCACGCGCTTGGCCATGCCGCCGGAGAGCTCCTCGCGGTCGCGGCCGAGCACCAGGTCAGGGTCAAGCCCGACATCGGAGAGGGCCTTGATGGCGAGAGGCCGGATCTGCCCGTCGTCCATGCCCTGCACCTCGCGCAGCAGCAGCGCGAGATTGTCCATCACCGTGCCTGTGAGAAGCGCATTGCGCTGGAACACCACGGCCCAGTGCGCGCGGACCTGGTCAAGCTCGAGCGGCGTGAGCGCCCCAACGTCGCGGTGCAGCCCCTTCGGGCCCGGGGTCCACATCGTGGTCAGCCACGAGCACGCGCCCGCGGTCGGGGATGAAGTGCGCCGTGATGTGCTTGAGCAGGACCGTCTTGCCGCAGCCGGAGCCGCCCACAATGGCGACCATCTCCCCGCGCGCAATGGTGAGGTTGATGCCCGCCAGCACCACCTTCCCCTTGAAGGCCTTGTGCAGGTCCTCGACAACCACTTCGGGCGCGTCCATGCGGCGTTCCATTGGAGTCGAGGGTATCGCAATGGCATCGTCCAGGACCCGGTGCGCCTGCGGATAGCCTCACGGCATGCTCGTCAACGACGTGCATTCGGCGCTGAATCCGACGGAAGTGACCAGGATCGAGCGGCCTGGCTCCGCATCGGATGTGCAGCGCATCGTGCGTCGCGCCGCGGCGTCCGGTGAGGCGATCTGCGTGAGCGGCGCACGTCACGCGATGGGTGGCCAGCAGTTTGCCGCGGGCTGCGCTCTCGTCGACATGCGCGGGATGGGGCGCGTGCTGTCCATGGAACACGGCCGCGGCCTCGTGACCGCAGAGTCTGGCATCACGTGGCCAGCGCTGATCGATGGCTATCTGGCGATGCAGCGGGCAGCCGCTCCGGGCATGGAGCCGCGCTGGGGCATCGCACAGAAGCAGACTGGCGCGGACGACCTGACGCTCGGCGGCGCGCTCGCCGCGAACGCGCATGGCAGGGGGCTGACCATGCCGCCGATTGTCGCGGATGTCGAGTCGTTCAGGATCGTGGACTCGCATGGTGCGCTCCTGCAGTGCAGCCGCGGGGAGAACGCCGAGCTCTTCTCGCTGGCGATCGGCGGGTACGGCCTCTTCGGGATCGTCACGGACGTGACGCTGCGGCTCGTGCCGCGGGTGCCGGTGCGCCGCGTGGTGAGGATGATCGACATCGACGATGCCGTGAATGCCGCGCGCCGGCGCGTCGAGGCTGGGTTCACCTACGGCGACTTCCAGTTCGACATCGATCCCTCATCGCGCGAGTTCCTGACCAAGGGTGTCTTCTCGTGCTACGAGCCAGTGCCCGGTGCGCACCCTCCGGCACAGGTGACGGAACTCGCTCCGCAGGACTGGGAGCGGCTCCTGCTGCTGGCGCACACCGACAAGCCGGCCGCGTTCACGCGCTATGCGCAGCACTACCTTGCGACTGATGGGCAGCTCTACTGGTCCGACACGCACCAGCTCGGCACCTACCTCAACGGGTACCACGAGCGCATCGATGCCGCACTCGGCTCGCCGTGCCGGTGCAGCGAGATGATCAGCGAGCTCTACGTGCCGCATGAGCGGCTCATCGACTTCCTGCACGCCGCGGCCCGGATGCTCGCAGGTCGCCGCGCCGACGTCATCTACGGCACGATCAGGCTGATCAGGCAGGATTCGGAGACGTTCCTGCCCTGGGCCCGGAGCGACCAGGCGTGCGTGATCTTCAACCTCCACGTCCGTCACACGCCAGAGGGCATCGACCATGCAGCAGGCAGCTTCCGTGCGCTGATTGACCTGGCGCTCGAGCGCTCGGGGAGCTTCTTCCTGACCTACCACCGGTGGGCGACCCGCGGGCAGTTGCTGGCGGCCTACCCCCAATTGCCGGCGTTTCTGGGGCGAAAGAGGCACCATGACCCGGCGGGGACGTTCCGCAGCGACTGGCATGACTGGCTCGTTGGCATGATGCTTGGTGATGGCGGGGAGGGGACGTAGCCTCAGCGCCGTACAACTGTGGGGCGCGGTTTCCGCGGCCCATACCAAGGAGCATCCATGTCACTGCTTGCCGTCGGAGTCGT
>CAYPOZ010000257.1:0-3134 GCA_964412415.1 uncultured Isosphaeraceae bacterium
ATGATGAGTGCCCACAGGCCCATGTACGTCATGGTCACCGCAAGCGCCGCGCGTGTGCGCCGGATGGCCGCGTCAGGATCGCCGTGCCCGATCGCGCGCGCCACCAGCGTGGTGGTGGCCACGCTGAATCCCATCGCCGGCATGAACGACAGGTGTATGTAGCGGAGCACCGCCCAACCCGCCGCGATCTCGATGGTGCCGAAGCGGCCCACCAGCACGCTCATGAAGATCGCCCAGCACACCAGCTCGTTGCCGAACTGGATCGCGGCAGGCCACCCAACGCGAAGCAGCTCGCGCATCGGGTGCAAGTGCGGCCGCCACGGGCGGCGCGTGCCGTGGAGGCGGTCAATCGTGGGCCCGAACATCAGCGCAAGCGGGATGGCCAGCTCGACCAGGACGCCGCAGAGCGTGGCGATCGCCGCACCGGTCACCCCGAGCGCAGGCGCGCCGGGCACACCGGGCAGCCCCAGCGATGGAAGGCCCGCCTCGCCGTAGATGAGCGCGTAGTTGCAGGCGAGGTTGACGGTGTTGCCCGCGATGGCTGCGACAGCCACGATCTTTGGCCGCGAGATGCCGAAGAGGAAGTTGTGCACGGCCTTCGCGCCCAGGGTCAGGATGCCGCCCACGAGCAGGATCTGCGCATAGCGGGTCTCCAGCTCGACGAGCGCCGGCTCGTGGCCCATCGCGCCGAAGGCCGCGGGCATCACGAGAAGCCCGAATGGCAGGAGCAGCAGGAGCCACGCCGCGACGGACAGCCAGATGCCCGCCCATGCCCAGCGGCCCGCCTCATGGCCGCGGCCGGCACCCACATGCTGCGCCACGAAGGTGTTCACGAGCGAAAGCACCCCGAAGCAGAACGAGAGGGGCGCAAAGCTCCACACTCCCCCGTTGCCCTGCGCGGCGACCTCGAGCGGCCCAACCTGCGCCACCATCACCGCGTCAACGAACTGCATGAGCGTGTAGCTCACCATCGTGAGCACAGTCGGCCACGCAAGCGCGACGACCTCCCGGACGTCGCCCACGAACCTTCGCGTCACGGTCAGAGCTCGACGAGCGTCATGTCGCTCTCGACGGCCGCCCGTGCCGGCGCCGGATGATGCGCCGTGGCGAACGCCTCGAGGCCGGCAACGCGGGCCATTTCGGCACGCACGGCGGCCGCGTCAAAGGGGGACACCATGCCGCCCGAGAGCGACGCGCGCAGGTCAAGCGCGACCTGCGCCTCCGACTTGCAGTAGTCGATCGGGTCGATGGCTCGGTCGAAGCCCTGCAGGCGGCCAGTGGCGTTCTCGAACGTGCCCGACTTCTCGAGCCACGTGGCCGAAGGCAGCAGCACCTCTGCAGCCGACGTCATGCGGTTGGGAAGCGTGTCAATCATCACCACGCGGCGCGTGCCGAGCGCGGAGGCCCAGTCGGGCGTGATCCACTCGCTGGGGTAGTTGCCGGTCAGCAGCACGGTGCCAGCGCCAGCGGAGGTGAGCGCACCGAGCCCCGTGGCCGCATCATGCACCGTCGGGCCGGCGGTGCGGCCTGCCGTCGATCGCGCGAGCGCCTCAAGCACGTGGCGCACTCCACGTGCGTTCGGCGCCTTCTCCGCGCGCACCACAAATCCGTTGGGGAAGGTCTTGTCCGCGCCGACCACGGGCACCGGCCCGACGATGAGCGCCGCGTTGGGGTCGAGCGACAGCACCTCGCGCGCGAGCAGGTACGCGTCCTCGCACGAGATCATCGGGCTCGCGACGAGCGCGAGGCGTCCCGACTCGGCGCCCTCGCGCAGGACGCGGGCCGCGCGGTCGGTCGCCGCCAGCCACGCCTCTGCGGCGTCGTCGCGCGGGAACGCCTCAGCGCCGCGGATCGCGGGCATCAGGAGCCTGTCCTCGCGATGCACGAACTCCCACCCGTGGCGCACCTCATCGGTGATCCACCACTGGTTGACGTCCATGTTGGTGCGCGGCCGGATGCGGTACACGCGCCCCTCGTTGTGGTCGACGGTGATGTTGTCGCCGCTCGAGGTGATGCCGTCGATCGACGGCGTCGACTTGAGGAACCACACGCGCTGCTGGAAGAGGAACTTCTTGTCGAGCAGCGCGCCCACCGGGCAGAGGTCCACGACGTTTCCGGCGAGCTCGTTGTCGAGCGCCATGCCCGGAAAGACGTCGATCATCTCGGTGCCCCCGCGGCCCTCGACCATGAGCTCGTTCGTCTGCGTGACCTCGCGCGTGAAGCGCACGCAGCGGGTGCACATGATGCAGCGGTCGGAGTACAGCAGGATGTTCGGCCCCACATCCTTCTTGGGGTTCTTGATCTTCTCCTCCTGGAAGCGCGACTCGCTGCGGCCGTACTCGTACGAGTAGTCCTGGAGGTGGCACTCGCCCGCCTGGTCGCACACCGCGCAGTCGACCGGGTGGTTGATGAGCAGGTACTCCATCACCGCCTTCTGGTTGGCGACCGCCTTCTCGCTGTCGGTGCGGATCACCATGCCGTCGGCGGCCATCGTGTGGCACGTCGGCATCAGCTTGGGGATCCACTCGAGGGCGCCCGACTTCGGGTTTGGCTGCCCGACCTCCGCAAGGCAGATCCGGCAGTTGGCCGGTATCGACAGCGAGTCGTGGTAGCAGTAGTGAGGGATCTCGAACCCGTTGTCGAGGGCGACCTGGAGGATGGTCTTGCCCTTCTCGAAGGAGTACGCGTTGCCGTTGATCGTCAGCTGCGGCATGGGGACGGAATCCTACCCACGTGGGCGGGTCACGAACTGAAGCAGGAGTTCCCCGCCGCGAACCTCGATGTCCGTGATCTCCACCGTGCGCCCGTCCCCGAGCCGGAACGTGCGCGGGGACCCGCGCGCTGCGGCGTCGGTGCCGCCCTGGAGCAGGTCGAGCGCGAGCGACGCGCCGTACGGGATCGGCAGCGCGCCCACCCCTCCGTGCGTTGGCGGGCATGTCACGCGGTCGCCGGCAACGGCAGGCTCGACGACGGCAGACCAGATCGTGCCCTCGCGGTCAATCGCCACCTGAACCTGCCCAGGAAGGAAGCGCACCTGCGCGAGCCCGGCATCCGGTGGCCAAGGGATCGACGCATCGCAGTCGCGCCAGGCCGGCAGCCGTATCGCAAGCCACGCGTTCACGTCCGCATCGCGC
>CAYPOZ010000258.1:0-1549 GCA_964412415.1 uncultured Isosphaeraceae bacterium
GATCTCCTCCTCGCCATCGCCCTCGCCCGCGTCGGGCGCCTCGGCGAGCAGGCCGAACGCCTGCGCGACCGCCGCGCGGTCGACCGCCTCGAAGTCGACGTAGACCGAGAGATCCTCGCGGTCCTCGTACTCGAGCTCCGCCTCGGCGAGCGCAGTGCGGTTCGCGATTGACCAGTGCACGGGCTTGAGGTCCCGGTAGACGAATCCCTCCTCGAGCAGCCGCGCGAAGACCTCAAGGGTGCCCGCCTCGTACTCGGGCTGCATCGTCATGTAGGGATGGTCGTAGTCGGCGAGCGTGAGCAGCCGCTTCATCTGCGTGGCCTGCAGGCCGATGAACTTCTGCGCGTAGGCGGCGCACTCGCGGCGGATCGCCATGCGGCGCGTGTCGGCGGGCAGCGCATCGAGCTTCGCCGCCTTGCCCGACTCCACCATCGCGGTCACGACGCGGTGCTCGATGGGCAGGCCGTGGCAGTCCCAGCCGGGCACGTAGGCGCAGCGCCGGCCCTCCATGGTGACCGACCGCACCACCAGGTCCTTCAGCACCTTGTTGACGGCGTGGCCGATGTGGATCTCGCCGTTCGCGTAGGGCGGGCCATCGTGGAACACATAGGGCTCCGCTCCAGCGCGCGCATCGAGCACCTTCGCGTAGAGACCCTCGGACTCCCAACGCTTGAGCGTGGCCGGCTCCGCCTGCGCCAGGTTCGCCTTCATCGGGAAGGCCGTCTTGGGCAGGTTCAGGGTGGACTTGTAGTCGCGCCGCTCGCTCGTGGCCATGGGACGCCGATCATACGGCGACCGCCCACGCCCACCGCATCATGCGGCCGGAGTCAGCCCTCCGGCGACTCGCCGGGCTTCACGACCTCATCGAGGTACTTCTGGAAGTCCCCCATCTTGTACGAAATGAAGCAGAACGCGTGGTGCAGCGTGAACCACTCGAGATCCTGCGGATCCTTGTCGAGGTCGTTGCGGAGACGGTTGAGCTCTGCCAGTACTCGTTCAGCCTTCATGGTGCGCGATGCTAGGTGCGCACCCGGCGGAATGCCGCGCAGCGCGGATGGCCTACGCCGCCTGCGCCGTGCCCGCCACGCCGTCGCGCGTCACGATGAAGAAATCCGTGGTGATCGGGTACGGCATCCGCTGGAAGTCGCGCGTGACGCGGTCCCTCACTCGGTCCACGAACGTGTCGGGGCCGTCGGAGATCGCCAGGAACACGTCGCGCGCAGGCGTGGCCACGTAGAAGTTGCCGCCCAGCTCGTTCGCCAGTCGCGCGTGCAGACCCTCCATCAGGATGCGTGCAGCGTCGTAGCCGTCGCGCAGCGACACGAACGCAGCGCGTCCGCCGTCCTTCGACGAGATCATCTGCATCTCCATGCGGGGCCGGTAGCGCATGAGGTTGCGGCGCGCGATCGACTCCAGGTCGTCGGGCTGCAGCCCCCATCGGATCATCTGCTCGGTGGACACGCTCACCGTCACCTCAGGCATGTCGATCACGAACACGATCACCGTGCCGTTGACCCACGGCAGGTGCGCGACCTGCTCGCGGTCGATC
>CAYPOZ010000258.1:1559-3092 GCA_964412415.1 uncultured Isosphaeraceae bacterium
CGTCTCGAAGAGCGACTCGGGCTGGATACGCGGCATGATCCTCCCGCGGGCTACCGCGAGCGGGATCGGCGTGGCGCCGATGGAGTCGCCCTCAAGCACACGCTCGAGGTAACCGCGCACCATGCTGCAGGCATCGGGCGAGTCGTCAATCATCCGGTGCAGGTTGTCGAGCTGCATGAGTCGCCCATCCACGCTGAGCCGGAACGGCGCAACGATCTGGACTGACGCATCAGGCCGGAACTCCCGCAGGATGCGGGCTACCGCCTCAGTGAAGGGCTCTGGATCGCGGGGCACGGGGATGTGGGTGTGGTCAGCCATAGGGTTCCCTGAACCCCAAACATCGGAATCGTTGGGGGCCGCGAGAAGCGAATCCGGCAGGATTTGTGCCGATTGCCACGCCAGCGAGCCGAACCGTGATAATGGCGACCATGGCACCCGCCACCAGCCCCAGAACCGCACCCATCGACTCGCTGCTGGCGACCCCGGGCGACCCCGCCCCATTCGGCGCCAGAGGACCGCTTGTCGTCATCGCAGGCCCCTGCCTCCTCGAGTCCGACGACACCAACATGCGCATCGGCGTTGGGCTTGCGGAGGCGTGCGGCGCTGCGGGCCTCCCGCTCGTCTTCAAGGCCAGCTTTGACAAGGCCAACAGGTCCAGCGTCCGCAGCGCGCGCGGACCCGGTCTCGAGCGCGGGTGCGACATGCTCGCTGCGCTGCGCGAACGGCTCGGCGTGCCCGTCACCACGGACATCCACGAGCCTCACCAGGCGGAGCGTGCCGCGCAGGCTGTCGACCTCCTGCAGATCCCTGCGTTCCTTGCCCGCCAGACGGACCTGCTGTCCGCCGCCGCGCGCACTGGCCTGCCGGTGAACGTCAAGAAGGGCCAGTTCATGGCCCCATCGGAGATGCGCGGTGCGCTCTCCAAGCTGCGCGAATCAGGTTGCACGCGCATGATGGTCACCGAGCGCGGCACGTTCTTCGGCTACCACCGGCTCGTGAACGACTTCGCCGGCGTCGGCGACCTGATCGAGCTCGGCGTGCCCGTCTGCTTCGACGCGACCCACTCCACGCAGCTGCCCGGCGAGGGGGTCACCAGCGGCGGGCGCCCTGATCGGGCGGCGCTGCTTGCCCGCGCGGCCGTGGCCGCGGGCGTCCCAGCGGTAGACACGGTGGCGCCGGTTGAGGTCGTTCTTCCTCGAGTGCCATCCCGACCCCGCCTCGGCGCTCTCGGACGCCGCCACGGTGCAGCCCCTGGCCCGCATCGCCCCCCTCCTGGCCGAGCTCGCCGCCGTGCGAGCGGCACTGTGCAGCGCCGGCGCCTCGCGGATCCACCGCGCCTAGCATTTGCCCTTGGTTCACCCTACCGATCCCGATTGCAGATGAAGTGCGACCACTGCGACAACCCGGCCGTCGTCCACGAGCTCCTGATCCGCAACGGCGCCACCACGGAGGTGCACCTGTGCGCTGAGCATGCGCTCGCCGCAGGGCTTGCCGTGCCTGCCGCGCAGCCGGTCGCCGAGGTGCTCCTGCACA
>CAYPOZ010000259.1:0-3081 GCA_964412415.1 uncultured Isosphaeraceae bacterium
GCTGGCGTCCCTCAGCCACTCGTTCGCCGCCGCGAACACGGCGATCCCGACACTGGCGGACCTGCCTGATGCGGAGCGCACCGTCGCCGAGTGCGAGGCACTGCTCGAGAAGTCGATGCGGGTGGACATCATCGGCGTGCGACGTGGCGGTGCAGTCGATGGCCCGCTCGTCGTGTCGCCTTCCGAGTCGGGTGCGCTGCAGCCTTCGGCGCCGCACGTGCTTGAGGTGGTCGTGCGCAACCTCGCGGTCGGACACACCTTCACCGAAGGCACCGCAGACAGCAACGAGGTGTGGCTGGAGGTCACGGTCTCCGATGCCCAGGGCCGTGTGCTCGCGCAGTCAGGCGCCATGTCGCCGGAGGGCGAGGTGGACCCGTGGAGCAAGTACCTCAACTCCTTTGTCATTGACCGCGATGGCTACCGCATCGAGCGCCGCAATGTGCAGGACATCTTCGTGACGCTCTACAGCAACCAGGTTCCGGCTGGTGCAGCGGATGTGACGCATTACTCGTTCGCAACGCCAGCGGAGGATGGGCCGATCACGGTACGCGCGACGCTGAAGTACCGGAAGTTCGACGCCACGTACTGGCGCGAGGTCTACGGCGGCGATCGCCGAATTGACCTTCCAGTGACCGCCGTTGCGCAGGCCGAGCGAGTGATCCATGTAGGAGCCAGCGTTGAAGGGGCCGGCGTGGTGGGGGCCGGCGTGGTGGGGGCCGGCGTGGTGGGGGCTGGCGTGCGCAGTGGCTCACGAGCGGAGGCCGATTCGGACGCGGCGGCCGTGCCCGATGGACCATCCGCTCGAACCTCGGATGGCGCGCCTACGGGACCGAGCACCGCAGAGCGGTGGTACGACTACGGCATTGCGCTCTTCCGGCAAGGCGAGCGAGGCACCATCAAGGGCGACCTGCGGCAGGCCGATGATGCGTTCTCCGCCGCAGCGGCCCATGCGACTGGCGACTCCTCCGGCCTTTCGGGGGCAGCGATGCTCGGGCGAGCGCGAACGGCGCTCAAGGAAGGGAGGCTCGATGATGCGCGGGCCCACCTCATTGCCGCATCGAGTGCGACCGTTCCCGCGTGGCCCTGGGCGGTGCGCTACTGGTCGGGCGTGCTCAACCGGCAGAATGGCGCGCTCGACGAGGCGATCGCCGACCTTGAGGCAGTGCTCGCCAGCGCATTCCCCTCAGCGACCGAGCGGGGATTTGACTTCAGCCGCGACGAGCGTGTGGCCGTATCGCTTGGCGAGACGCTGCTTGAGAGGGCGCGCCGGGACCGTGTGGCTGCCGAGTCCGAACAGGTGGTCCGTGCGCGGGTGCACAGCGACTGCGAGCGCGCCAAGGCGCTCGCCGATCGCGCGCTGGCAGCAGACCCCGAGAGCGTGTCGGCGTGGTACCTGCTGGCGCAGGCATCGTCGGAGCTTGGCGACACGGCAGCGGCCGACCGCGCGATGCAGGAGCATGACCGGTACCGGGTGGACGACAACGCTCGCGACCGCGCGATCCGACTCGCGCGAGAGCGGTACCCAGCGGCCGCGCGCGCCGCCGACCCGATCACGCTTTACACGCTCTCGCCAGTTGCGGATCCTCTGCCATGACGCCACAAGCCGGCAGGTGGAGCGAGACGAGAGCGGCAAGAGCAGGATCCGCACCGTGACCGCGCCACGTGACAGCGAGGGCGCTGACCGCATCAACCGGGCGTTCCGACGATCGCTTGCTGTGCTCGGAGCCGTGGGTCTTGCTGCGGGCGCCGTGGTCGTGTGGCGCTCCCAGCAACCGGCACCACCCGAGACGAGCGCGACGGTGCCGGCTCCGGCGGACGCGGCCGCCAAGGCGCGTTCGGTCCGCGATCGGCTCGGCTCCACCGCGCGCTACCGCAACATCGCCGAGGAGGGCGGCATCACGTGGACCCGTGCACTCGCGGACCCTGATGGCAGACTGCTTCCCGACGCGCTCGGCGGAGGCGTCGCCATCCTGGATGCAGATGGCGACGGCACGCTCGACATCCTCTTCACCGACTCGTGCGACTGGACAGGCGCACCGTTCGCGAGCGAGCCGCGCAGCGGATCGGGTGCGCGCTCGGGCATCGTGCTGCTGCGTGGTACGCCGGGTGCGGGCGTGCGCTACGACGACGTGACGGGCGAGGCAGGTCTGTCAATCCCCATGTATGGCACGGGTGTCGCGGTGGGTGACATCGATGCCGACGGACGCGAGGACATCCTTGTGGCGGGTGTCGGTCGCGTTGCGCTGCTCCTCAACAGGAGCGCCCCGGGCAAGCCCCGATTCGAGGATGCCACCGAGCGTGCCGGGCTCGGCACCCTGGCCACCGACCCGGACTCGGCGTGGTTCACGTCGGCGGCATTCCTCGACTCCGACCGCGACGGAGACCTTGACCTGATCCTCGCGCGGTACGTGCGCTGGTCGCCGGAGATTGACGCACGCGTCGACTACCGCATCGACGGCATCGCACGTGCCTACGGCCCGCCCACGGGCTATGAGGGGCTTGACCTGGTGCACCTCAGGGCGCTTCACCGACGTGTCGGCCGAGAGTGGCGTACAGGTGCGCAACCCGTCCACGGGCGTGCCCGTCGCCAAGTCTCTCGGGCTGTGCATCCTCGACGTGGACGGCGACGGCGACATGGACATCGTGGTCGCCAACGACACGGTTGCCAACTTCCTGCTCCTCAACGACGGGAGCGGCCGGTTCGCCGAGGCAGGTGGCCGATCCGGCATCGCCTACGACCGTCACGGGGCTGCGACCGGTGCGATGGGCATCGATTCCGCATGGCTGCGCACCGATCCGGCGTCCCGTGCATCAGAGGACATTGCCATCGCGATCGGGAACTTCGCCAACGAGCCCGACTCCCTCTATGTCTCGCGTGGCCGCACGCCGGCATTCAGCGACGATGCGGTCGTCGAGGGCATCGCAGCGCCCACGCGCGCCGTGCTCACGTTCGGGCTCGCCTTCACCGACGCCGACCTCGACGGCCATATCGACCTCGTACAGGCCAATGGCCATCTCGAGCCGGAGGTCGGCCGGTTCCTCCCGTCGCAGGCGTTTGCGCAGCCAGGCCAGCTTTTCCTG
>CAYPOZ010000260.1:0-3078 GCA_964412415.1 uncultured Isosphaeraceae bacterium
CGAACACCGAGTAGCCGCCGAAGTTTCGGGCGACGCGCGCGATCATCTCCTGGATGACGACGGTCTTGCCGACGCCTGCGCCGCCGAAGAGGCCGATCTTGCCGCCGCGGACGAAGGGGCAGAGGAGGTCGACGACCTTGATGCCGGTCTGGAGGATCTCGGTCTTTGGGTTGAGGTCGACGAACTTGGGCGGGTCGCGGTGGATCGGCGCAAGCTTCTTGGCGGCGACGGGACCGCGCTCGTCGACGGGCTGGCCGAGCAGGTTGAAGACACGGCCGAGGACCTCCTCGCCGACGGGCACCCGCACGGGGCTGCCGGTGTCGACGCACGGATCGCCGCGCCTGATGCCGTCGGTGCTCGCGAGGGCGACGCAGCGGACCTGCCCGCCGCCGAGGTGCTTGGCGACCTCGCCCACGAGGATCTGCTTCTGGCCCAGCATCGTGAAGTCGATCGTCACCGCGTTGTAGATCTCCGGGAGCTGGTCCTCGGGGAACTGGGCGTCAAAGGTCGAGCCGATGATCTGGGTGACGGTGCCGGTCGTGGGCATGAGCCTCTCCTAGGGGTCGATTGGGGCATCCCGGGGCGTCCGGGAGGGACGGCAAATATAGCCAAATCGAACTCTCGGTGCCCATCTGTGCCGGCTGGTCTGACGGTTCGAGACCGACCTGCCCGACGGCGGCGGCGTGGCCTATGCCTGCCGCGCAGGTGGGCAGGGCGGCGCGTCGAGCACGGGGTCAGGGAGGTGCACCTGAAGGAGCATCGCGCCCTTGGCGGTTGTGGCTGCGATAGGGGATCGGTCGGCGGGCAGCAGGATGGTGGCGGGGGCCTCCACGGGTCCCGTGCCCGGGATGTCGATGCGGCCCTCGAGGAGAGTCCACGCGACTGGCGTGCCGCTGCCGCGCTGGTGGATCGTGGAGGCGGGGGTGACCCTGATCCGCTCCACCAAGAAGTCGGGCGTGCGCACGAGGGTCTCGATGCGCGTGCCTTCGGTCTCGATCGGTGCGGGCGACGGTGGCGCATCAAGATGCTGGTCGCTGCCGAAGCTCATGCATGCGAGTGCCTGCTCGATGTGGAGAGGCCGCTTCGGATCGTGGCGGGCCCAGTCCCACACGCGGAATGTGGTGTCGCTTGGGGTCTGCACCTCGGCGACACGGATCCCTGCCCCAAGCGCATGGCACGTGCCCGAGGGCAGGTAGATGCAGTCGCCGGGCTTCGCGTCGATGACGAGCATGGCGTCGATCGCGCGGTCGGCGCGGATGAGCCGCTCGAGGTCATCGCGCCCGATCCCGTGCCTGATCCCACGGTAGATGTGCGCGCCTGGTGCCGCATCGAGCACAAGCCACATCTCGCTCTTGACGTGCGCATCGGGGTGGTGCGCGGCGTACCCGGCGCTTGGATGGACCTGCACCGAGAGGTCCTCGCGCGCGTCGAGGATCTTCACGAGGAGCGGGAACCCGCCATGCCGGGCGAGCGCTGCGCGGCCAAGGATCCGGTCACGGACCTGCGCGTCGTCGAGCAGCTCGTGCAGCGTGCGGCCTGCGTGCGCGCCGCGCGCGATGCGCGAGCGACCGTTGGCGACAGCAGGTGGGAGATCGGCGAGGAGCCACAGCTCGCTGCCCCATGCCCGCAGATGCTCGATCGGCTCGAGGACGATCGGCGCGAGGGGCATCGCGTCAGATCGCCATTCCGGTGATGGTCGCCTCGAACACCATCTTTCCGCCCACGAAGCCCTGCGTCTTGCAGATGAAGCGGCGTCGGTTGAACTCGATCTCGTCGGCGATCATGATGAAGTCGTCGCCTGGGACCACCTGCCCGCGGAACACCACGTCATCACAGCGCGTGAATCCCATGAAGCCGGTGGTGCGGCCGAGCCACGTGTGCTGGAAGCTGCAGAGCTGCGCGGCGCTCTCGATCATCATCACGCCGGGGAACAGCGGGCGTCCGGGGATGTGCCCATCGACCCAGAACTCGTCGTCGCGCACCATCTTCGCTCCGACCACGGTCGTGCCGTTCGAGCCTTGCCAGATGATCCGGTCAAGCATGCGCATCTGGCCGGTCTGCAGCAGGTACTTGTCGATGACATCCTTCCCGTGCAAAGTGCGCGAGAGGTCCATGGACGTGAGATCGACAAGTGGGGGCGTGGCCACGGCAATGGGGGCCCGGGGCGGGCGCGGCGCAAATGTAACGCGAAATTGTCCCTATGATGGGAGCAGGCCTGTCGCGTGGGCAGGTCGCCGATCCAAACTCAGACGGGAGCACCTACGAATGATTCTCGACCACTACGCGAAGATCCAGAAGATCGTCAACGACGCCAGGGACGACATCGAGAAGGCCGCCGGCGGCAACAAGGCTGCGGGCACGCGGGTGCGGACGGCGATGCAGGATCTCAAGAATGCAGCGCAGGAGATGCGCGCGGCGATCCTCTCGGCCCGCGAGCAGCCCAAGCCCTGACGGCCAGGCCCTGACGGCCAAGGCCTGACTGGTCAGTGCGCTGCCAGCGCGCGCTTTGCGGCGCTGAGCACTGACTTGAACGTGGGGTGGTCGGCTGACGAGGCCATCTCGTAGAGGCAACTGACGACGCCCGTGGGGGTGCATCCTGCCTGCTGCATGCGGTGCATGGCGGGCGAGACCTGGTCGGGCTGCCCTGCGGAGATTGCATCTGTGGCGAGCCAGGTCGAGATGCCGGCGCGGCGGGCGTCGAGCGCGGTCTGGAGCACGCACACGTGCGCCTCGATGCCGCAGAGGATCAGCTGGCTACTCCCTGTGCGGTCGAACCAGTTTCGGATCTCGGGCGCAAGCGCGCTGAAGCGCATCTTCTCGATGAGGGGCGCGTCGGGGCCAATCGCGGCCTTCACTGGGTCGACGGTGCGTCCGAGCCCCTTCACGTACTGCTCGGTGGCGGCGATCGGGACGCCGAGCGCGCGGGCGCCGTCGCAGAGGGCGGCGACACGCTCGAGCAGCGCGGACCAGCCTGTGATCGACCCGGCGAAGCGCTCCTGCACGTCGATCACGAGGAGTGCGGTGCGGTCGGCGCTGAGTGCGGCAAGAGGATCGGTTGCTGTCAGGACCATGTAGATT
>CAYPOZ010000261.1:0-977 GCA_964412415.1 uncultured Isosphaeraceae bacterium
ACCGCCCGCAGGCTGCACACCGAGTCCGCCGTCCGCACCATCCGCAAGGCGCGAAGCGTTCGCGCCTGACACACACCACGAGAGGAGACACCCATGACCGACCACCAGTTCGAGATCGAAGTTCGCGTCCAGTTCGCGATCGTTCACCGCGCCACGCTGAAGGACCGTTGCCACGATGGCGCGGCGCTCGAAGCCCGGGCCATCACCCAGCGCCACGGGCGCGGCGCAGTCGGCAGCGTGTTCATGCTCGCCGACAATCGCGAGTGGCTCCATGCGTACACGGTCGTTGGCGAGGAGATCGCCCCGGGACCGGACTACGACGCCGTCGAGCGCCTGAACGCGGACGGGCCGCGCTGGTGCGACCATTGCGGGCAGCGCGTGTATCCGCACTCGGCGCGGTTCGTGCCATCGCTGCGGGTGCCGAGCGACTCCGCGAACGCGGGGGAGAGCGCCATGCTCTGCCGCAAGTGCCACGCAACCCACGAGGCGGGCGGAACGCTGCTCGCCGACCGCGACCCCATCACGGGAGCCGAGTACGGCTCCATCGTCTGACACCAAACACCACGAGGAGAACGCCATGAAGACCATCACGATCAAGACCGCCAACGCCTGCCACCCGCTCGCACCCGCCGTGCTTCGCCAGTTGGGCGGGGGGAGGGAGGCCATCAGCGCCGCCCTCGACGCCGCCAAGCACGGTGCCGACTCCGGGTTCCCCGGGTTCACCTACTGCGCCGACACCACGGCATTCGCCATTCGCAACCGCCTGAACATCGGCTACTCGCTCTCGCTTCAGGCCCGCGACCTCGGCGAGGATGGCCCTGTGTCGCTGGTGCGCGGGTTCCGCTGCCTCTCGGGCGGCAGCGCGTTCGGCCTCGCGGCGGCGACCGTCGCGGGACTCGTCGACACGATCCGCGGCGCGGGATCGATCTACTGCGAGAGCGCGGCGATGCTCGTCTTCCTGCTTCTCGTCGGGCGAT
>CAYPOZ010000261.1:987-3064 GCA_964412415.1 uncultured Isosphaeraceae bacterium
CCCTCACATGACACGCCTCGCCCTGTCCATCACCCTGTCGTTTCATTTCGCCCGGCTCGCCCGGGTCCGCACCACACGCGGCACCAGCCGCAGGAGACACTCGTGAAGTACCTCGTTTCGTTCGTTTCGCTCGCCCTCGTCGCCGCCCCGGCGGCGGCGCAGGATCTCGCCATCCCCGTCGGCAGCACGTGGTTCGTGAACGGCAAGCCCGTCTCGGACTTCGGCTCATTCGTCATGTGGCCGGGCGGGGCGGTCAACCGCTACCCGGGCGGGATGATCGGCGGGCACGGCCTCGACACCGTTCCGGGCATCCTGCCGGGCAACCCGTGGGGGCTGGCCCCCGTTTCCCCGGCAGCGGCCCTAGGATCGCCTAGGATCGATCCGCAGCCGTGGTACGGGCCTCCGGCCATCGCCGAGCCCCTGACGCGCTGGAACGGTCCTAGCGCGTTTGACACGAGCCTCTCGTGGCGGTGGTGACCCGGTCACCCGCCACTTCCAACCTCCTCGGGCCGTAAGTCCCTACGACGGGATCCCTTACGGCAGGCAGCGCCCGGTGTCATGGCCGGGCGTTGCTGTTTCCATGCCCGGACGCGACCGGGGCTCGCGCCCATAGCCACGAGGCACCGGGCTAGAAGACCTTGAATTCCTCGACCGGGATCAGCGCCACGCGCTCGATGTCGGCGGGGTCGTTGCGGTCCCGGCGTCCGCCGGAGCCGACCTCGTGCGGGGCGTCGGCGAGGTTCACCCAGCCCCGGGCATCGGACCACGAGACGAGGAGGATGGGGGCGATCGCCCGGGCGGACGCCTCGGCGACCATCGCCTCGACCTTGGCGTGGCTGATGAGGTAGGTGGGGTAGGCGTTGATGCCGTTCGTGCGGCACTTCACCTCGACGATGGCGACCACGTCGCCGTCGAGCGTTGCCTCGAAGTCCCAGTTGCAGAGCGGCGGGCACTCGTGGGCTTGGCACCCATACGACTGGCAGAACCAGCCCATGACGGTGCGCTGCCTGTTCCGGTCCTCGGCTCGTTCGTAGGTGGGTCGCATGGAAAGGGATCCCGACGGCCAAACGCCGGGATCCCATAGGCCCACGCTTCGGGTGCGTCAGTCACCGTGGCGTGGTTCGGCGGGCATCGTACTGGCCTCGATCTCCAGTAGCCCGCGCTTCTCGCCGGGCGGCAGCACCGAGATCTCGACGCACCGCACGACGGCATCGTCCTTCCACCACCCGGCGTCGGTGAGGCCGTCGATGTACGACTTGCAGCGCGACAGCGCGTTGTCGCAGTCGAGGAGGCGGCGGGTCGGGCAATGCCACCGGATGACGAGCCGCACGGCGTCGAGCGGTTCGCCACGAGGCACCGCCTGCGCGGCGATGAACGCGGTCATGCGGTCGGCGTTCGCGGCGCGGTGGCGCACCACCCAATGGCCCCGCGAGTTCGCACCCTTCAGCGCCGGGAGCGGAAGTTCAACGCGAAGGCGGCTGGTACTCGTCGCCATTTGCGATCCGCTCCATCGCCTGCTTCATGTGCTGGTGGAGTTTGGCGACGTTGCGCTTCGCGACCGGGCCGCAGGCTTCGAGCCCGCCGAGGTACTGCAACTTGAACATGACGTAAGTCGCCAGTTCGTCGAGGCTTGACGCGGCGAGCGCGTGCGCCGACTCCCGTGCGATCGACTTGTCGAGTTGGTTCTTGAGGTGCCGCGCATACGCCTGCGGCCCCATCACCGCCATCGTTTCCTGTGTGGTGTCCATGACCCTTCTCCTTGGCATGAAGTGTGGTGAATGTACCACCTCGAAAAAGAAATCGCCCCGCCTTTCGACGGGGCTTGCGTTTGCACTCGGCTGGCGGCTAGAGTGCGGGCTGCGAAACCAAACGCGCTCGCATCATAGCGCACGAGTCCTGCGGGACGATGATGCCGCAAGCACGATCCCGGCGCGGTAGGGGATCAGGGTGATAGACGCAGGGCATGACCCTAGCCTGCGCCAGTCCTTCGGGCTGCGCTCCTCGACGATGGCAGCGGCTGGTTGACCCCCAGCGAAATGGTGAGAATCGTCGCAACGGGAAACCTCGCATGGCTCCG